>JAEWZE010000124.1 GCA_023395465.1 Pseudomonadota bacterium | reverse complement strand
ACGCCGCCGACCGCGCACAGCACGAACACCGCGCCGTCGAGCACGCGCAGGGACCGCTCGACCTCGATCGTGAAGTCGACGTGCCCGGGGGTGTCGATGATGTTGAAGCGATGCTCCGGCAGGGACTTGTCCATCCCCTTCCAGAACGCGGTGGTGGCCGCGGACTGGATCGTGATGCCGCGCTCCTGCTCCTGCTCCATCCAGTCCATCGTCGCGGCGCCGTCGTGCACCTCGCCGATCTTGTGGCTCTTGCCGGTGTAGAACAGGATGCGCTCCGACGTCGTCGTCTTGCCGGCGTCGATGTGCGCCATGATGCCGAAGTTGCGGTAGCGTTCGATGGGGGTCGTGCGGGCCACGGGATTGCCTCAGATTCAATGCGGTGGGAAGTCCGCGCATCTAGGCGGGGACCGTCGCGAGGGACTCGCTTCTTCAATGGCCGAATGCCGCCTGACGGCGGCATCGGACATCGCATGCGGCATTGCCGCCGAAGTGGCGCCGTCGGCGCCGCGGGGACCGAAGCCCGGCCCCACGAGGGATTACCAGCGGTAGTGCGCGAACGCCTTGTTCGCATCCGCCATGCGGTGCGTTTCCTCGCGCTTCTTGATCGCGCCGCCACGGCTTTCGGACGCGTCGATCAGTTCGCCTGCGAGCTTGCGCGGCATCGAGTTCTCGCCGCGCTTGCGCGCCGACTCGATCAGCCAGCGCATGGCCAGCGCCATGCGGCGCGACTGGCGCACTTCGACCGGCACCTGGTAGGTGGCGCCGCCGACGCGGCGCGACTTCACCTCGACCGCCGGGGAGACGTTGCCCAGGGCCTTCTCGACCACTTCCAGGGCGTTGCCGTTCTTCTCGCCGATCACGTCCATGGCGCCGTACACGATCTTCTCGGCGACGGACTTCTTGCCGCTCTGCATGACCATGTTGATGAAGCGGGCGATGATCTCGCTTCCGTGCTTGGGATCGGGCAGGACCGAACGCTGGGGAGTATTGCCTTTACGCGACATGATTCAGTTTTCCTCAGGCCTTCGGGCGCTTGGCGCCGTACTTGGAACGCGCCTGCTTGCGCTTGGCGACGCCGGCGGCGTCGAGCGAGCCGCGCACGGTGTGGTAACGCACGCCGGGCAGGTCCTTGACGCGACCGCCGCGGATCAGCACCACGCTGTGTTCCTGCAGGTTGTGGCCTTCGCCGCCGATGTACGAAATGACTTCGTACCCGTTGGTCAGGCGCACCTTGGCGACCTTGCGCAGGGCCGAGTTCGGCTTCTTCGGGGTCGTCGTGTACACGCGGGTGCACACGCCACGGCGCTGCGGGCAGTTGGCCAGCGCGGGCGACGTGCTCTTGTAGATTTCAGGGCTGCGCGGCTTGCGCACCAGCTGATTGATCGTTGCCATCGGTCAGGGGTTCTTGGGTTTCGGGGCGGATGCCCTCGTGAAAACGACGGCAGGCGGGAAGACCCGACCTGCCGAGACGAAAAAGTATAGCCCGCGCTGACGGAGACCGTCAACGCAAGCCATGCTTCCGGTCCCGTCGCCGCGGTCACCCGCTGCCGGACCAAAACGCTGCTCCGCCCTTCCTGGGCCGAAAACGAGGCGCTCCCTGCGCCTCATTTCGAGATCTGGGCCCCCTGCCGGGGGCCGGGTATCGCTTCTCAGCTCGCGCTGGAATCCTGCTCGGCCGTGTCGGACGCCGGGGCGTCCTCGATCATGACCGTGGACGGATCGGCCGCGACCGGCGCCTCGGCCGGCGCGCCTGCCAGTGCGTCCAGCTCGGAGTCGGTCAGCCCCGTGGCCTTGTTGCGGCGACGGGTGTGGTAGGCCAGGCCGGTGCCGGCCGGGATCAGGCGGCCGACGATGACGTTCTCCTTGAGGCCACGCAGGCTGTCGCGGGTGCCGCGCACGGCAGCCTCCGTCAGCACGCGGGTGGTCTCCTGGAAGGACGCCGCCGACAGGAACGACTCGGTCGCCAGCGAAGCCTTGGTGATGCCCAGCAGCACCGGGTCGACGCGCACCGGCAGCTCGTTCCTGCCCGCCAGCCTCTGGTTCTCCTCGATCACGCGCTGGCGCTCGGCCTGCTCGCCGGCCAGGTAGCGGCTGTCGCCCGGGTCGGTGATCTCGACCTTGCGCAGCATCTGGCGAATGATCACCTCGATGTGCTTGTCGTTGATCTTCACGCCCTGCAGGCGGTAGACGTCCTGGATTTCCTTGGTCAGGTAGGAGGCCAGCGGTTCCACGCCGAGCAGGCGCAGGATGTCCTGCGGACTCGGCTCGCCGTCCACCACGGTCTCGCCCTTCTCCACGTGCTCGCCTTCGAACACGATGATCTGGCGGTACTTGGGAATCAGCTCCTCGTGATCCTCGCCGTCGGCACCCTTGATGATCAGGCGCTGCTTGCCCTTGGTGTCCTTGCCGAAGCTGACCACGCCCGACTTCTCGGCCAGGATCGCCGGGTCCTTGGGCTTGCGTGCCTCGAACAGGTCGGCCACGCGCGGCAGACCACCGGTGATGTCGCGGGTCTTGGAAGCTTCCTGCGGGATCTTCGCCACCACGTCGCCCACGCCCACGGCCGCGCCATCCTGCAGGTTGACGATCGAGCGCGGCGGCAGCAGGTACTGCGCCGGCAGGTCGGTGCCCGGGATGTTGAGGTCGTTGCCGTCCTTGTCGATGATCCGCACGATCGGACGCAGGTCCTTGCCCTGCGAACCGCGACGCTTGGGATCGGAGATCTCGCGCGAGGCCAGGCCGGTCAGCTCGTCGGTCTTCTCGATGACGGTGACGCCGTCGACGAAGTCCACGAAGCGGATCGAACCGGCCACTTCCGAAACGATCGGGTGGTTGTGCGGATCCCAGTTGGCCACGGTCTGGCCGGCCTTCACCTCGGCACCGTCCTTCACGGTGATGGTGGCGCCGTACGGCAGCTTGTAGCGCTCGCGCTCGCGGCCATGGGTATCGAGGATCGACACCTCACCCGAACGCGACACTGCCACCAGATTGCCACTGGCGTGGGCCACGAACTTCAGGTTGTTGAACTTGGCCGAACCGGTGGCCTTGATGGTGACGTTGTCGATGGCGGCCGCACGCGACGCCGCACCACCGATGTGGAACGTGCGCATGGTCAGCTGGGTACCGGGTTCGCCGATCGACTGCGCGGCGACCACGCCAACCGCTTCGCCGTGGTTGACCAGATGGCCACGGGCCAGATCGCGACCGTAGCACTGCGAGCACACACCGAAGTCGGATTCGCAGCTGATGGTGCTGCGGACCTTGATCGCCTGCACGCCGGCTTCTTCCAGCTTCTGCATCCACGCCTCGTCCAGCAGGGTGTTGCGGGTGACGAACGGATCCTCGTCGTTGCCAGGCAGGAACACGTCCTCGGCCACCACGCGACCCAGCACGCGGTCGCGCAACGGCTCGACCACGT
>JAEWZE010000088.1 GCA_023395465.1 Pseudomonadota bacterium | reverse complement strand
GCGAACGCCGCCGGCCTGCGGGACAGCTCGGCCTCCAGTTCCGCGATGCGGGCGACGAGCGCATTGGCGCCGCCCGCAGCGCAGCGACGGGCGTCGCCGCCCGCCAGCACGACGGCCAGGGCGCCGGCGCCCATGCCCAGCGCCGCGGTGATCGCCAGGGCAGGCAGGGACGCGCGGGACATGGCCATGGACGCCGCTCCGGTCAGAGGTTGCCGAAACCGATCGCGCCGTTGCAGTGCAGCCATTCGCTGCGGCCGTTGCCGCCGCCGCACTGGCCGTTCTGGTAGACGCCGGTGTTGTAGGTCTGGTCCTCCGCCTGCCGCACCGCGCCGTTGACGCTGATGTAGTCCACCTGCACGTCGCGGCTGCCGCCATCGTTGGTGAACTCGACCAGCGAGCCGCCCGATGCCGACGTCGTTGCCGTGTAGTTGGCCATGCCCGTGGTCAGCGTCCAGCTGGCGACCGTGGCGTTGTTGACCTTGAGCGAGATGTTCTCGCCGCCGGCCGTGCCGCGTGCGCGCACCACGATGGTCTTGCTGCCGGTATTGCCACCGCCACCCCCATCGCCGGAGCCGCCGGAACTGATGGTGATATCGCTGCTGCCCTGGCTCTGGTAGCCCTCGGTGGCGAACACCATGTAGTCGTGGTTGCCCAGGTTGAGGCCGCGGCTGGCCCAGTAGTTGAAGTGGTTGGCCACGGTAATCGTGCCGGAAATGTTGCCGAAGCCCTTCTTCGGGTTGCGCACGCTGAAGTACTGGTAGAACGTGCTGTTGTTGCCTTCGATCGAGGGCGCGTTCTGGCGCAGGCAGCGGCGCACGTTGTAGGTGGCGCCGTCGCTCTGGAAGCTGCCGTAGTCGACGCCGCCGGCGCAGCTGGCCGGGTTGTAGGACCCGTAGCTTTCGATGACGTAGTACTCGATCAGCGGATTGCGGGTCCATCCGTACAGCGCCAGGTACGAGTTCTGGCTGTTGTTGACGCCGTAGTAGCCCGAGTAGTTGACCACGCGCGGTCCACCGGGATTCCAGCCCTTGCCGCCCACCCAGTTGTTGGTGTTGCTGGTCCACTGCGAGCTGTAGCGCCCGCCGGGTTGGAGGGTCATCGAGGCGCTGCCCGAGTCCTTCCAGAAGGTGTAGTAGTAGCCGTCGTGGGTGCCGGTGGCGTTGTTGGTGAGCGTCTGCGCCTGCGCGCCACCGGCCACCACGCCGATGGCGCAGGCCAGGGCGGTGACGGCGAGCGTGCTGCGGCTGTTGAACTTCATCATCGTGAGTCTCCGTGCGATGGTGCCCGTGGGGCCGCAGGCGTGCCGCGGCCCGAGGGTCCGTTGAAGGGATTGCATGGATGATGGATGCCCTGCGGATGCAGGACCGGGGGCATTGCCGCGCCAATGTGGGGACCGCACCTGCCGGGACGTCGCCGGCGGGACGGAATGGCGCCACGCCTGGCGGCGCGGGATCGAATGCTTCAACACGACAGCCCCTCCCTGGGTACTGCGACTGCTTATGCCTCTGCGTCTGCTGCGTCCAAGCTGAATGGTAGCGCTACCATTCAGCGCGCGGATTAATATCAGGACGACCCTGCCTGTAAAGCGAACTGGTTCGCAGTTCGATGCCTTAAAGCCGTGATGTGAGCGCTATCAGCCGGCACTGTGATGCAGTCGGCGACGTGCCAGGTGCGCCGTGACGCGTCGACCAGCGCTGTCATGTGCGCTGCAGCATGGGGATGCGCTGAAGGTTCCGCCGTGTCACGCCTTCCTGTCTGCGAGGAGGCGTGGCGATCGGCAGATCGCCTTCGACACGGTGCCGATTCCCTGCGGATTGCTGGTGCCGACACACGCCCTTCCCGTCCAGGGCGGCCTGGCGTCGCCAGGGCCGCGAAGCCACGGCGTATCCTCTCGCTTCCATGGGGAGGGTCCGTACATGGCCTGGGTCGGCATCGTCGTCATCGTCTCGCTGTTGCAGTACTTCGGTTTCGGACTGGCCGTGGCGCGGGCCCGCGGGCGCTACCAGTGCCCGGCGCCGGCCACCACCGGCCACGAGATGTTCGAACGCTACTACCGCGTGCAGATGAACACGCTGGAGCAGCTGGTGCTGTTCCTGCCGGCGACGGTGCTGTTCGCGTGGGTGTTCGACCCGCGCTGGGCGGCGGCGCTGGGCGTGGTCTGGATCGTCGGCCGACTGCTGTACTTCCGCAGCTATGTGCGCGATCCACGTTCGCGCGCCCTGGGCTTCGCACTGACCGCGCTGCCATCGCTGGGCATGCTCGGCGCCGCCCTGGCAGGTCTGGTGCTGCAACTGTGGTGAGCGCACGCCGCGCCTGCCGGAGCGTGTCGGCGTGCATGTGAGGGTGCCGGTCGAGCGCCTGCAGGGCCTGCTCGGCACCGAAGCCGGCCTGTCGGGCGCCGAAGCCGACGAGCGCCGCCAGCGCCACGGCCGCAACGACATCGTCGAGGCCGCGCCGCCCACCTGGTGGATGCTGGCGCGCGACACGCTGCGCGATCCGATGCTGTGGTTCCTGGTCGGCACCGCGGCGCTGTTCGCCTGGCTGGGCGATCGCACCGAGGCGGTGATCCTGCTGTTCGCCCTGCTGCCCCTGCTGGGCATGGATGCTTACCTGCACCGGCGCACGCAAGCCTCCACCCAGGGCCTGGCCAGCCGCCTGGCCACCAGCGCCCGCGCGCTGCGCGATGGCCGGTGGGTCGCGCTGCCGGCGCACGAGCTGGTGCCCGGCGACCTGGTCGAACTGCACGCCGGCGAAGCGGTCCCGGCGGACGGACTGGTGCAGTCGTGCGAGCAGCTGCTGCTGGACGAATCGATGCTCAGCGGCGAGTCGCTGCCGGTGGCGAAACAGCCGTTCGTCGCAGGCGCCGCCGCCGACCCATCGCGCCATTGGATGGCGGCTGGCACGCGCCTGCTCGGCGGCACGGCGCGCGTGCGCATCGCCTACACCGGCGGCGACACGGTATACGGCCAGATCGTGCGCCTGGCGGTGCAGGGCTCGCACGCGCGCACGCCCCTGCAGCTGGCCATCGCCCGCCTGGTCGCCACCCTGCTGGTGGCTGCGGTGGTGATCTGCCTGCTGCTCGCGGGCATCCGCCTGTACCAGGGCCACGGCATCGTCGACGCCCTGCTCAGTGCGGTGACGCTGGCGGTGGCGGCGCTGCCGGAGGAATTCCCGGTGGTGTTCACCTTCTTCCTCGGCGCCGGCGTGTACCGCCTGGCCCGGCGCCAGGCGCTGGTGCGCCGCGCGGTGGCGGTGGAGAACATCGGGCGCGTCACCTGCATCTGTTCGGACAAGACCGGCACGATGACCGAGGGCCGGCTGGCGCTGGTGCGGCGCGAACCGGCCTCCGGGCTGGAGGAGGACGCACTGCTGGCGCTGGCGGCGCTGGCCTGCCGCCGCGACAGCGGCGATCCGCTGGACGCCGCGATCCTGGCGCTCGTGCCGCAGGCCGACACGCGCACGGCGCCGCTGCGCGTGTTTCCGTTCACCGAAGCGCGGCGCCGCGAGACCGCGCTGTGGCCGCAGGCGCCGCAGGCCGCGCTGGCGGTGACCAAGGGTGCGCCGGAGACCGTGCTCGACCTGTGCGCGCTGGCCGAGGCCGCACGCGCCGACTGGCTGGCGCGCGTGGCGGCGCACGCAGGCAAGGGCCACAAGGTCATCGCCTTCGCCTCGCGGACCGTCGACGCGGCCAGCGCGGCAGGTGAGGAGCCCAGCCACGGCTTCGTCTTCGCCGGCCTGCTGGCGTTCGCCGATCCGCTGCGCGAAGGCGTGCGCGAGGCGGTGCGCGCCTGCATGGACGCGGGCCTTCGCGTGATCATGGTCACCGGCGACCATCCCGGCACGGCACGCGCGATCGCGCTGGAAGCGGGGCTGGGTGGCGGAGACCCGGTGGTCGCGACGCTGCAGGAACTGGGCGACGGCGACCAGCCGCTGGCCCGCGTCGACGTGGTGGCGCGCGCGGCGCCGGCGCAGAAGCTGGACCTGGTGCAGCGCCTGCAGCGCCAGGGCGAGATCGTGGCGGTGACCGGCGACGGCGTGAACGACGCACCGGCGCTGCAGGCAGCCGACATCGGCATCGCGATGGGCGGCAGCGGCTCGCAGAGCAGCCGCGAGGTCGCGTCGATCGTGCTGCTCGACGACAACTTCCGCACCATCGTCGGCGCCATCGGCGAAGGCCGGCAGCTGTTCCGCAACCTGCAGGCGAGCTTCGCCTACCTGCTGATGGTCCACCTGCCGCTGGTGCTGAGCGCGGCGCTGGTGCCGATCTCCGGGCAGCCGCTGCTGTACCTGCCCATCCACATCGTCTGGCTGGAGCTGCTGATCCACCCGACCGCGCTGCTGGTATTCCAGGATCCGCCGCCGGCCGGGCACATGGCGCCGGTGGTGCGCGAACAGCGCGCGACCTTCTTCGGGCGCCGCGCCTGGACGGTCATCGTGCTCACCGGGCTCGCCGCGACGGCGACCGTCCTGCTGGCCTACACGCACGGCGCGGCGCAGGGCGTCGAGTACGCCCGCACCCTGGCCCTGGCGACCCTGGTGCTGGCCAGCGCGACCATCACCGCGGCGCTGTCGGGCCTGCGCTCGCGGATCGCGCGGCTGGTCACCGGCGCATCGGTCGCCTCGCTGGTGCTGCTGGTCCAGGTCCCGGCGCTGGCCGACTGGGTGCACCTGCGCCCGCTGGGCCTGCTGGACTGGGCGCTGGCGGTCGCCGGTGGCCTACTCGGTGGCAGCTTGGCCTGGCTGTTTGCCGCGCGCGGGGCACAGCGTGGCGGGCGGGCCGTCGCCATGCCGGTGGAGAGAACAGGCTGAGGGTTCTCCCATCCTCGATTGCAGGTCTGGGCGTATCACCCGGTGCAGCTTCCGCGCCACCGCTCCGGCGGCACCCCATTCACCGGTACGGCCGCGGCCCGCGCCAGACCAGTTCGCCGCGCCGGTACACCCGGTGCATGGTGATGACCTGGCGCGCATCGCCGATCCCGGCGAGTTCCGGCGCATCCGGCGCCAGCAGGCGGCAGGGACCCGACTCGCGCCGCAGCGCGGTTTCCAGCGGGCAGACCATGTAGTCGCGCGTGCCCGGCAGCGGGATGAAGACTTCGCTCATGCCCTGGTCGCGCCATTCGCGCAGGCGGCGTTCGCTGCTCAGGTCGTAATAGACCTGGTAGCCGCCCACTTCCATGCTCGGTTGCGCGGAGGGGCTGTCGCGACGGCGGCTGTTGTCCGAGCCCGGCCCGCTGGTGGGGCCGGCATGCACGGGCGCGGTGTCGCGGGGCAGCATGCCGGGCGGCTGGCCCCAGCGGTGCGCCGGACGCCGCGTGGTCGGTGGC
>JAEWZE010000059.1 GCA_023395465.1 Pseudomonadota bacterium | reverse complement strand
TCGCACCGCGCGCCAGAGCGCATCGGCGCCGTCCCGTTCCGGAGTCCCCTGCATGCCCGTTCGCACCCCGTCGCTGTTGCTTGCCCTGCTGCCGCTGGCGCTGGCCGCGTCTCCGATCCAGGCGCAGGATCCGGAGTTCCGGATCCAGGCGGGCCAGAGGCACGGCACACCGACAGCGCCGACGCCGGCGCGGGATTCCGGACAACAGGCGCAGGATGGCGAAGCCCCCGCCCCAGCGCAGCAGTCGCCGGAGGCGCAGGAACGCCAGGTCCAGTCCGAGCCCCGGCAGGATGCAGAGGCGGCGCAGGGCCTGGAAGAATCCCAGGACGCGCAGCAACCCCCCGAACCGGAACCGCAGCAACAGGACGCGCCGCAACGCGAATCGCAAGAGGCGCGGGAACCGCAGGAACCACAGGACCCGCAGGAACCGCAGAACCGGCAGGAACCACAGGAACCGCAGGAAGGCGTTACCGGCCCCAGCGACGATCCCGACGCCGTCGAGAGCGCCACCACCCGCGTGCCGCTGGAGGAAATCCGTCGCTACGTGGGCCTGTTCAACGCGATCCGGGGCGGTTATGTCGATCCGGTCGAGGACCGCAAGCTGATGGATTCGGCGATCCGCGGCCTGCTGCTCGACCTTGATCCGCACAGCGCCTACCTGGACAAGGACGCGGCCGAAGCCTTCAGCGAAGGCACCAGCGGCGCCTACGACGGGATCGGCGTGGAGGTCATGCAGCTGCCCGACGGCAAGGTGCGCGTGATCGCGCCGATCGACGACACGCCCGCGGCCAAGGCCGGCATCCGGTCCGGCGACGTCATCGTCTCGGTGGATGGTCGCGCGCTGACCCCGGCCGACGCCGAGGGCGCCGGTCCGCTGCGCGGCCCGCCGGGCAGCAGCCTGGTACTCGGCGTGGTACGCGAGGGCGAGGCGCAGCCGCTGCAGATCACGGTGCGGCGCGAGACGATCCGCGTGGCCAGCGTGCGCGGCCGCATGCTCGAGCCGGGCTATGGCTACGTGCGCATCAGCGCCTTCCAGGTGGAGACCGGCGAGGACTTCTCGCGCACCGTCGCGCGCCTGCGTAGCGAGGCGGGCGGCCGCCTGCGCGGACTGGTGATCGACCTGCGCAGCAATCCCGGCGGCCTGCTGACTGCGGCGGTGCGCGTGGCCGACGACCTGCTCGACAAGGGCCGCATCGTCAGCACCCGCGGCCGCATCGACGCCAATGACACGGAGTTCAACGCGACCCCGGGCGATCTGCTCGACGGCGCGCCGGTGGTGGTGCTGATCGATGCCGGCTCGGCCAGTGCTTCGGAGGTGCTGGCCGGCGCCCTGCACGACCACGGCCGCGCCCGCATCGTCGGCAGCCGCAGCTTCGGCAAGGGGTCGGTGCAGACCCTGCTGCCGCTGGGCAACGGCGATGCGGTCAAGCTCACCACCGCCCGCTACTACACCCCCAGTGGGCGCTCGATCCAGGCGCGCGGGATCGACCCGGATGTCGTGCTCGAGCCGGAGGCCGGCGAGGACGAGGCCGCCACCACGCCGCGCCAGATCGAGGCCACGCTGCCCGGCCACCTGCGCGGCGACGACGAGGAAGGCACCACCGCGGGCAACGTGCTGCCGGGCGACGGTCCGATCCAGGCGGCGCTGGCCGAACTCAAGAAGCCGACGCCGGCCAGGGCCGCAGCGCAGACGGCCGCGCCGGCGCCCGCACGCGACTAGCCGAAGCGCGCCGCCGCCGCGCGGCCCGCGCTGGCCCGCCGGTCCCGCGTCGACGTAGTCCGCATTGGCCTGGTCCGCATCGGCCTGGCGCAGACTGCGTCGCGAGGTGCGTCCCGCCCGTCAGCCCGCCGGCGCGGCGGCGTGGCGATCAGCCGCCCGGACCTGCCAGGCGGATGCCCAGCAGCACCAGCGCCAGCCCCAGCAGCACGCTGGCGCCGACGTAGCCGCCGGCCACCAGCCACTCGCCTCGGCGCAGCAGCTGCACGGTCTCCAGGCCGAATGCCGAGAACGTGGTGAAGCCGCCCAGCACGCCCACGAACAGAAGCAGCCGCAGCTCTTCCGTCAGCCAGCCCGGGTATCGCTCTGCGAGGCCGGCGAGCAGGCCGGCGAGCAGGCAGCCGGCCAGGTTCACCAGCAGGGTGCCGACCGGAAACTTCTGCGGCGCGGCCGCCTGCAGGGTCCAGGTCGCCAGCAGGTAGCGCGCCAGCGAGCCGGCGGCGCCGCCGGCGGCCACGAGGGCGAGGGCAGTGGGGGTCGATGCCATGGGTCTGCGCGCGACGCCCCGCAGGGCCGTGCGCCCAGTATCGGCCAAGCCGGCCGTCATCGGCACGGGCCGCACGGGCCGGGCCCGTGCAGGCGGGGCCGTCGTATCGTTCTGCCGCGCGGACGCGGCGCGAACGCCCTGTCGCTAGCGCGGCTTGGCCGGCAGCGGGAACGGGGTGACCACCTTCTCGCCCGATTCGGCGTCGCGGATCGCGGACTGGCCCTTCTTCTCCACCTCTTCCACCCGCAGGATCGACTGCATCGGCAGGTGCAGGGCGCGGGTATTGCCGAACTCGTCGCGCAGGCGCTCCTCGGTCGGATCGACCACCAGCCCTTCGTGCACGTCGAACACCAGCTCGGCGACTTCGACGAAGCCCCACAGCCGGCCGCTCTCCACGCGCCGCGCGTACAGCTCGTAGACCTTGCCGTGGTTGAGGAAACTGATCTTGTAGAGCGGCTTGGACATGGACGGTCGGGAGTCGGGAGTCGGGAGTCGGGAGTCGGGGATGGATGGCGCGGCCGGAACGTGAGGGCGCGCGGCCCGGTTGGCAAGTGCAGTGCGGCCGGCTCAATACCCTTTCAGGCGCCGCAGCCGCCGCGCGATCGCGCCGCGCGAGGCGATCGCGAACACGATCCCGAAGGCGAAGCCGGCCGCGTGCGCGGCCCAGGCCACCGCGCCGAAGGCCGGGCCGATGTAGGCGAACACGACCTGCAGCACCGCCCACACCCCGATCAGCAGCGAGGCCGGCGCGCGCACGAATTCCAGGAACAGGCCCAGCGGCACCACCACCCCCAGCCGGGCCTGCGGGAACAGCGCCAGGTAGGCCCCGATCAGGGCCGACACCGCGCCGCTGGCCCCGATGATCAGGCGGTCGGGGGCGCCGATCACCAGCACCGCGAACAGGTTGGCCAGCGCCCCGCCCAGGAAGAACAGCGCCAGGAACCGCCACGGCCCCATCACCCGCTCCGCGGGCAGGCCGAAGATCAGCAGGAACACCAGGTTGCCCAGCAGGTGCGCCCAGTCGGCGTGCAGGAACAGCGCGCTCAGCAGGCGCAGCCAGTGGCCGCCGTCCATCCACGGCTGCCAGGGGTCGGCGTTCGCCGGTCCGCCCGCCAGCGCGCCCCATTCGAGCATCAGCGCGCGCTGGCTGTCGTCCGAGCGCGAGATCGCCCAGACGAAGGCGGCCCACAGGGCCGCGGCCAGCAACGGGGTGGCCCAGCGCAGGGAGGTGCGGGTGCGGGTGGGAACGGACACGAACATGCCGCCAACCTTACCTGTTCGGGCTTCGGCGAGCGCAAAACCACGCGCCCCGTCGCGTGCCGGAACGCACGTTCACCACACGGCGCAGTACGGTATAGTTCGGCGCGCGTCGTGGGTCGGGAGGGAGAATTCCGGCGGCGAAGGCGGGCATGGCCCGCCAGCAACGCGGCGCGGCACATCCCGTCACCGGAGAGAGACCCACGCAATGCGCAAGATTCCCCACGTTACCGTCCTGGCCCTCGGCATCGCCGGCGCCATGGCATTCGCGTCCAACGTCCAGGCCGCCGGCTTCCAGCTCAAGGAAAACAGCGTCAAGTCCCAGGGCAGCTCGTTTGCCGGGACCGCCGCCAAGACCGGCGACTCCTCGGTGGTGGTGAACAACCCCGCGGTCATGACCCAGTTCGAGGGCAGCACCTTCCAGATCGACGTCACCGCGATCGACCTCAACTACGAGTTCGAAGGCACCGCCACCGACGCCTTCGGCCGTCCGATGACGGGCAGCAACGGCGGCGACGCTGGCGGCGTGACCCCGGTCCCGGCGATGTCCTACATCCGCAAGCTCGACAACGGCGTCGCGCTGGGTGCGATGGTCAGCGCGCCGTTCGGCCTGAAGACCGAATACGAAGACAACTGGGTGGGCCGCTACTTCGCCCACACCTCCGACGTGCAGATCGTCGACCTGACCCTGTCGGGCGCGATCGACATCACCGACCGCTTCTCGGTCGGCATCGGCGCGATCATCTCGCGCGCGGACGTGACCCTGTCCAAGTCGGTCGACTTCGGCACCCTGCTGTACTCCAACCCGGCGACCCGTCCGCTGCCGTTCGCGCTGCCGCAGGCCGCCGACGGCTTCGTCGAGATCCAGGGCGACGACAACGGCTTCGGCTGGCTGGTCGGTGCGCACTTCCGCCCGACCGACAACTTCGCGCTGGGCGTGAGCTACCGTTCCGAGATCGACTACGAGCTGGCCGGCACCGCCGACTGGACCGTGCCGGGCAACGTCGCGGCCGTGTTCGGCGCCAGTCCGATGACGGCCCCGCTGTTCCTCGACGGCCCGGGCGGCGCCAAGCTGACCACGCCGTCGCTGCTGCAGATCGGTGCGCACTGGCAGATCAACGAGCGCTTCGCGATGTCGGCCAGCTTCGCCGAGACCGGCTGGTCGTCGCTGGAAGAGGTGCGCATCGAATTCGGCAACCCCGATCCGGATGCGGTCGAGCCCTTCGAGTGGAGCGATTCGACCTTCGCCTCGCTGGGCGCCGAGTACAAGCTCAACGACAGCTGGACCCTGCGCGGCGGCATCGCCGACGACCAGACGCCGACCAGCCTCGTGCACCGCACCCCGCGCCTGCCCGACGACGATCGCCGCTGGTACTCGATCGGCGCGACCTGGGCGGTCAGCGACGCGCTCGACGTCAACTTCGCCTTCAGCCACCTGAAGCCGGACGACCCGAAGGTGGACATCACCGCTGGCGGCAGCCGCCTGGTCGGCCCCTTCGACGGCAGTGCCAACCTGTACGGCGTTTCGGCGCAGTACCGGTTCTGACCGGCGACATCGATGGAACGAAAAAGCCCCGCTTCGGCGGGGCTTTTTCGTTTGTGCGGTCGGCAGGACGTAGGTGCTCGCCATCGCGGCTCCGGCGGCCCCCACCCCAACCCTCCCCCGCAAGCGGGGGAGGGAGTCCAACCCGGGACGTGCAGCTGGCCGCGCTGCCAGCTTCTGCGCCTCCTCCGCTTGCGGGGAGGGGTCAAGCCGGGGGCGTGCAGCGGGCTGCGCTGCCAGCTTCTGCTCCCTCCTCCGTTTGCGGGGGAGGGTTGGGGTGGGGGCAAGGAAGGCGAGAAAACCAGGCGGTCCTGTAGCTACCGAAGCAATCGCTCTCCAGCCGGTGCGCTCGGCAGTGCCGAGCAAGCCGCAGCTGCTCGTCCAGGCCGCCGCAGCACGGCGGGCGCTCATAGCTGCCGCGCGGCAGTGCCGCGCAAACGGTAGATCCTCGTCCGGCCCGCCGAAGCACGGCGGGCGTTCGTTCGTGACGCGCCCGTGCTCATTGATCGCGCCAAGCGTCCGGCCCGCTGCAGCGCAGCGGGCGCTCGCTCGTGCGCGGACGTGCTCACTGATGGCGCCAAGCTTCCGGCCCGCCGCAGCGCGCCGGGCGCTCATAGCTGCGCGCGGCAGTGCCGCGCAAGCGGCAGCTATTCGTCCGGCCCGCTGCAGCGCAGCGGGCGCTCGCAGTCACGCGCGGCAGTGCCGCGCACAATACGTGCCTACTCGGTCCGGCCCGCCGAAGCACGGCGGGCGTTCGTAGCTGCCGCGCGGCAGTGCCGCGCAAACGGCAGCTACTCACCCATCGTCAGCAGGGAGGCGTTGCCGCCGGCGGCGGTGGTGTTGATGGTGACGGTCTTTTCCGTGGCGAAGCGCGGCAGGTAGTGCGGGCCGCCGGCCTTGGGGCCGGTGCCGGACTGGTTCTGGCCGCCGAAGGGCTGCACGCCGACCACCGCGCCGATCTGGTTGCGGTTGACGTAGACGTTGCCCACCTTCGCGCGCTGCACGATGCGCTCGACGGTCTGGTCGATGCGCGAGTGGATGCCCAGGGTCAGGCCGTAGCCGGTGGCGTTGATCGCATCGACCACCGCGTCGAGTTCGCTGGCCTTCCAGCGGATCACGTGCAGGGCGGGCCCGAAGTTCTCGCGGGTCAACTGCGAGAGCGATTCCAGTTCCCACGCGCGCGGCGCGAAGAAGGTGCCGTGTCCGGTGTCCGCGCCCAGCGGCGCCTCGGCGATCAGGCGCGCCTGGCCCTGCATGCGCCCGGCATGCTCGTCGAGCTGGCACTTCGCATCGGTGTCGATCACCGGGCCGACGTCGGTCGCCAGCAGCGCCGGGTCGCCCACGCTCAGTTCGGCCATCGCACCGGCGATCATCCCGACCACCTTGTCGGCGATGTCGGCCTGCACGAACAGCACGCGCGCCGCCGAGCAGCGCTGCCCGGCCGAGGTGAAGGCCGAGGCCAGCGCGTCCTTGACCAGTTGCTCGGGCAGGGCCGAGGAGTCGGCGATCAGCGCGTTCTGGCCGCCGGTCTCGGCGATCAGCACGCCGATGGCGGCATCGCGCGCGGCCATGGCGCGGTTGATCGCGCGCGCGGTGTCGGTCGAGCCGGTGAAGGCCACGCCCGCCACGCGCGGGTCGGACGTCAGCGCCGCGCCGACGCTGGCGCCATCGCCCGGCACGAACTGCAGCACATCGGCCGGGATGCCGGCTTCGTGCAGCAGCTTTACCGCGTGCCAGCCGACCAGGTTGGTCTGCTCGGCCGGTTTGGCGATCACGCTGTTGCCCGCGGCCAGCGCTGCGGCCACCTGGCCGATGAAGATCGCCAGCGGGAAGTTCCAGGGGCTGATGCACACGAACACGCCGCGCCCGCCCAGCTGCAGGGTGTTGGACTCGCCGGTCGGGCCGGGCAGCGCCTCGGGCGTGAACAGCTGGCGCGCCTGGCCGGCGTAGTAGCGCAGGAAATCCACCGCCTCGCGCACCTCGGCCACGCCATCGGGAATGGTCTTGCCCGCTTCCTTCGTGCACAGCGCGATGTACTGCGCCATGCGCTGCTCGAGCAGGTCGGCGGCGTGTTCCAGGATCGCTGCGCGCGAGGCCGCCGGCGTCGCGTCCCAGCCCGGCTGCGCGGCCACGGCGTTGGCCAGCGCACGCTCGACGGTGGCGGCGTCGGCGGCCTGCCAGCGGCCCACGCGCTGGCGGCGGTCGGCCGGGTTGGTCACGTCGAGCATCGCGCCGGACGGCTGCGTCCCGGGCACCAGCGGCGCCGCCTGCCAGTCGGCGGTGTTGGCGTCGATCTGCGCCGCCAGGCGGCGCAGCTGGTCGTCGTCGGCGAGGTTCACGCCCATGGAGTTGCTCCTTTCAAGGCCGAAGCTGCGGTACAGGTCGACCGGCAGCGGAATGCGCGGATGGGGAATGCTGTCGAAGCCGGACACGACCTCGACCGGATCGCGTACCAGGTCGTCGATCGACACGGCTTCGTCGCTGATGCGGTTGACGAAGCTGGAGTTGGCGCCGTTCTCGAGCAGGCGGCGCACCAGGTAGGGCAGCAGGTCTTCGTGCGAGCCGACCGGCGCATACACCCGGCAGGGCACGCCGAGCCTGTCGGCCGGGATCACCTCGGCGTAGAGGTCGTCGCCCATGCCGTGCAGCTTCTGGAACTCGTACGGAAACGCTTTCCCTTCCCCCGCCCGCGGGGGAAGGTGCCCCGAAGGGGCGGATGGGGGAGCCTCAGGTCGCGACGCACCTGACGCACCCCCATCCCCAGCCCTTCCCCCGTGCACGGAGGAAGGGGGCGAAGCGGGCAGCAGTGCCTTCGCCATGTGGTGGATCGCCGCGATCGTCTGCGCGTTGTGGGTGGCGAACATCGGGTAGATCGCGTCGGTGTTCGACAGCAGCCGCACCGCGTTGGCCTGGTAGCCGACGTCGGTGTTGGGCTTGCGGGTGAACACCGGATAGGTGGCATGGCCCTCGACCTGCGCGCGCTTGACCTCCGAGTCCCAGTACGCGCCCTTGACCAGGCGCACCGGGATGCGGCGGCCGTGGTGGCGGGCCAGGGCGGCGATCCAGTCGATCACGAACGGGGCGCGCTTCTGATAGGCCTGCACGACGATGCCGAAGCCCTCCCAGCCCGCGAGGGAGGCGTCCGTCCACGCCGCCGCGATCACGTCCAGCGACAGTTCCAGGCGGTCGGCCTCCTCGGCGTCCACGGTCAGGCCGATGTTGTAGCCCCTGGCCTGCCGCGCCAGCTGCAGCAACCGCGGCGCCAGTTCGGCCAGCACGCGTTCGCGCTTGGCGTGTTCGTAGCGCGGATGCAGGGCCGAGAGCTTGACCGAGATCGAGGGCGCGGCGATCGCGTCGGCGAACGGGCCGGTGCGGCCGATCGCGTCGATCGCGTCGCCGTAGGCCTTGAGGTAGCGGTCGGCGTCGTGCGCCGTCAGCGCCGCCTCGCCGAGCATGTCGAACGAATAGCGGTAGGCGGCGTTGGCGCCCTTGCGGCTGCGCGTGAGCGCCTCGCCGATGGTCCGTCCCATCACGAACTGGTGGCCCATGATCCGCATCGCCTGGCGCACCGCCAGGCGGATCACCGGCTCGCCCACGCGCCCGACCAGGCGCTTGAAGGCGCCGTGCGCGTCGCGCCGGGTCTCGTCGGCCAGGTCGACGAGGTGGCCGGTGAGCATCAGTCCCCAGGTCGAGGCGTTGACCAGCACCGAATCGGAGCGGCCCATGTGCCGCTTCCAGTCCGCCTCGCCGAGCTTGTCGCGGATCAGCCGGTCGGCGGTGTCCTCGTCGGGAATGCGCAGCAGCGCCTCGGCCACGCACATCAGCAGCACGCCTTCCTCGCTGCCCAGGTCGTACTGGCGCATGAAGGCCTCGATCGCGCCCTGGTCGGCGGCGCGGGCGCGCACCCGCCGCACCAGGTCGGTGGCGGTGGCGTGCACCGCGGCGCGTTCGGCCGCGCCCCAGCCGGGCAGGGGCTGGCGGGCGATGGCGAGCAACGCCTGCACCTGCGCGCTTTCGTCCAGCGTCCAGGCGGCGGTGATCGCGGCGCGCAAGGCGTCGATGTGGACGGGGCGGGCGGGAGAGGCGGGATCGGGCGGTGTGTGCATGGCGGCCATGGCGGGCGTCGCGGTCGGGCCGCGGGCGGGGAATGCGCCATTCTCGCGCCCGCGGATCGGCGCGGATTGAACGTTTCCCGCGGTTCCGGTGCCTGCGCCGGCACAAATGCGGCCCTGGACGGCCGGGGAGGGCCCTGGCATGGCGGCCGGCGCGCCGTCCGCTTCGCCAGCGCGTCGGCGGCGCGCGGCACCCCCTGCGCGGCCGTCCGGGCCCGCCCCGAGGCCGCTGCGCAGGCCCGCGCGGGTGCGCCGGCTTGCCCCTCGAGCGCCGCGGCCGCTACCATTCGGGAGTTTTCGCGCCTCCGCATCGCGGATGCGCGTCGTTGCACGCGGTATCGCGTGGCCGGTTGCTCCGCACGGGAGGCCGGCCGCGGCGATTCATCACCAGTTCGCTGGCGGCCGGCAGGCCGCGACCGAAGACATTTGGGGTCGAGGCATGAGGCAGGCGCGTTTCTCGCGGTGGGGTTTGGCGGTTCTGGCGGCGTTGCCGGCGGCGGCGATGGCCGCGGCTCCGACGCGCTGGCAGCTCAACATGGGCCGCGGCGTGACCGAATCGGCGCGCCACGCCTACGAGGCGCACATGCTGGCGCTGTGGATCTGCGTGGCCATCGGCGCGGTGGTGTTCCTCGCCATGGGCTACGCGATGTTCAAGTTCCGCCACTCCAAGGGCGCCGTGCCGGACACCTCGTTCACCCACAGCACCAAGCTCGAGGTGCTGTGGACGGTCATCCCGGTGGTCCTGCTGGTGATCATGGCCGTGCCCGCCACCGCCAAGCTGATCGCGATGTACGACACCCGCGACTCGCAGATGACGGTCAAGGTCACCGGCATCCAGTGGATGTGGAAGTACGAGTACCTGGGCGAGAACGTCGAGATCACCAGCCGCCTGGACCGCGAGAGCGACCGGCTGCGCCAGAACGGCGACACCACGCGCGCCGAACTGGACGCGCACCCGGCCTACCTGCTCGACGTCGACAACCCGCTGGTGCTGCCGGTCAACACCAAGATCCGTTTCGTGATCACCGCCGACGACGTGATCCACTCCTGGTGGGTGCCGGCGCTGGGCTGGAAGCAGGACGCCATCCCCGGGATCATCAACGAGGCCTGGACCGACATCAAGGAACCCGGCCTCTATCGCGGCCAGTGCGCCGAGCTGTGCGGCAAGGACCACGGCTTCATGCCGATCGTGGTCAAGGCCGTGTCGCAGGAAGAGTTCGGCCAGTGGCTGGCCGCGCAGAAGGCCGCCGGCGAAGCCCCGGCCGAGCCCTCGCAGATCCCCGAACAGGGTGACGGCACCGCCCCGCGCTCGGTCGATCCCGACATGGTCGACGACGTGCAGCAGGGCGAAGAGCCCGCCGCCCCGCAGGCGCCCGCCGCCGCTCCCGCCGACGCCACCAGCGCCGGCTGATCGAATACCGAAGGCTAGACCGCCCTATGTCCACGCAGACCATCCCCGCCGCCGCGCCCCACGGGCACGTCCACCACGACGACCACGGCCACAGGCAGTCGTTCATCGACCGCTGGTTCTTCTCCACGAACCACAAGGACATCGGCACGCTGTACCTGCTGTTCTCCTTCGTGATGTTCATCATCGGCGCGGCGATGAGCGTGATGATCCGCCTGGAGCTGATGGTGCCGGGCCTGCAGCACGTCAGCCCGCACTTCTTCAACCAGATGACCACGGTGCACGCGCTGGTCATGATCTTCGGCGGCGTCATGCCGGCCTTCGTCGGCCTGGCCAACTGGATGATCCCGCTGCAGATCGGCGCGCCCGACATGGCCCTGCCGCGCATGAACAACTGGTCCTTCTGGATCATGCCGTTCGCCTTCGCGCTGCTGCTGATGACCCTGTTCCTGCCCGGCGGCGGCCCCGCCGGCGGCTGGACCCTGTATCCGCCGCTGTCGCTGCAGGGCGGCTACGCCACCGCGTTCGCGATCTTCGCCATCCACATGATGGGCATCAGCTCGATCATGGGCGCGATCAACATCATCGCCACCGTGCTCAACATGCGTGCGCCCGGCATCGACCTGCTCAAGATGCCGATCTTCTGCTGGACCTGGCTGATCACCGCCTTCCTGCTGATCGCGGTGATGCCGGTGCTGGCCGGCGCGGTGACGATGCTGCTCACCGACAAGTTCTTCGCCACCTCGTTCTTCAACGCGGCCGGCGGCGGCGACCCGGTGATGTACCAGCATATCTTCTGGTTCTTCGGCCATCCCGAGGTCTACATCATGATCCTGCCCGCCTTCGGCGTGGTCAGCGAGATCATCCCGACCTTCAGCCGCAAGCCGCTGTTCGGCTACCAGGCGATGGTGTACGCCACCGCGGCGATCGCGTTCCTGTCGTTCATCGTGTGGGCCCATCACATGTTCACGGTGGGCATGCCGCTGGGCGGCGAGATCTACTTCATGTTCGCGACGATGCTGATCGCGATCCCGACCGGCGTGAAGGTGTTCAACTGGGTCACCACGATGTGGCGCGGCTCGATCAGCTTCGAAGCGCCGATGCTGTGGTCGATCGCGTTCGTGGTGCTGTTCTCGATCGGCGGCTTCTCCGGCCTGATGCTGGCGATCGTGCCTGCGGACTTCCAGTACCACGACACCTACTTCGTGGTGGCGCACTTCCACTACGTGCTGGTGACCGGCGCGCTGTTCGGCATCATCGCCGCGGTCTACTACTGGTGGCCGAAGTGGACCGGGCGCATGTACAGCGAGGCGCTGGCCAAGTTCCACTTCTGGTGGACCATGGTGTTCGTCAACCTGCTGTTCTTCCCGCAGCACTTCCTGGGCCTGGCCGGCATGCCGCGCCGCATCCCGGACTACAACGTGGTGTTCGCCGACTGGAACCTGGTCAGCTCGATCGGCGCGTTCGGCATGTTCGCCACGCCCTTCCTGATGTTCGGCATCCTGTTCCACTCGCTGAAGAAGGGCGCCATCGCCCCGGCGCGGGCCTGGGATTCGGCGCGCGGGCTGGAGTGGACCGTGCCGTCGCCGGCGCCGCACCACACCTTCGCCACGCCCCCGGTCATCCGCGACGGCGACCTGGCGCACGGCGACGTCAGCCACTGAGCATGCTGGTGATGAACCGCCCCGACCGTCCCGACGACGAGCTTGCGCAACGGCGCCGCCGCGCCGTGCGCACGGCGCGGGGGTTCGGGGGCATCGCGCTGGCGGTGTACGTGGCCTTCATCGCCTCGGGGGTGATCGGGCGATGAGCGCGGGCGTGTCCAACAAGGGCATCCTCAAGCTGGCCGCGATCTCGCTGGGCGCGTTCGCGTTCACGTTTTCGCTGGTGCCGCTGTACCGCATCGCCTGCGAGAAGGTGTTCGGCATCCGCCTGGACAACAGCGCCGCCGACGCCTCGGCCACCGCCGCGGCGGTGCCGGTCGAGCGCTGGGTGACGGTCGAGTTCGACGGCTCGGTGAACTCCAAGCTGCCCTGGGGCTTCCAGCCCAACGAGACGCGCATGCGCGTGCGCGTGGGCGAGCAGTACGAGGCGACCTACGCCGCGCACAACAACAGCCAGTCCGCGGTGGTGGGCAGCGCGACGCCATCGGTGGCGCCGGCGCGCGCCTCGGGCTACTTCAGCAAGACCGAGTGCTTCTGCTTCACTGCCCAGACCCTGCAGGCCGGCGAGACGCGCGACCTGCCGGTGCGTTTCATCGTCGATCCGGCCCTGCCGCCGGACGTGAAGACCATCACCCTGTCGTACACCTTCTTCAAGAACGACGTGCTCACCGACCGCCTCGCCGCGGCCGCGCCGTCGTCCACCGTGCCGCATTCGGCACCCTGACCCACCGCAGAACCGGACTTATTCGCCATGGCCCAGGCCCACGCCGACACCACAGCCCCTCACGGCAGCGACCCGAACGTGTATTTCGTGCCGCACCACAGCAAGTGGCCGCTGTTCGCCTCGGTGGCGCTGTTCGTCGCCATGCTCGGCCTGGCCAGCTGGTTCAACGAGGTCAGCTGGGGCCGGTCGGTGTTCTTCGTCGGCGTGGCGTCGCTGGCCTTCATCCTGTTCAAGTGGTTCGCCGACGTGATCCTCGAGTCGGTGTCGGGCTACTACAACAAGCAGGTCGACGTCTCGTTCCGCATGGGGATGGTGTGGTTCATCTTCTCGGAAGTGATGTTCTTCGCCGCGTTCTTCGGCGCGCTGTTCTACGCCCGCCAGTTCGCGCTGCCGTGGCTGGGCGGCGCCGGCGACGGCGTGGCCACCAACTACCTGCTGTGGGAAGGCTTCAGCTCGGCCTGGCCGAGCAGCGGCCCGGGCACCGTGGGCGGGCAGTTCCAGACCATCCCGGCCTGGGGCCTGCCGCTGCTCAACACCCTGATCCTGCTCACCTCGGGCATCACCGTCACCATCGCCCACCACGCCCTCAAGGCCGGCGAGCGCACCAAGCTGCTGGTGTTCCTGGGCGCGACCGTGCTGCTGGGCTGCGTGTTCCTGTTCTTCCAGATCGAGGAATACGTCCACGCCTACCGCGACCTCAACCTGACGATGGGTTCGGGCATCTACGGCTCGACCTTCTTCATGCTCACCGGCTTCCACGGTGCGCACGTCACCCTGGGCACGATCATGCTGGCCATCATCTGGCTGCGCTGCGCCAAGGGCCATTTCACCAAGGAAAACCACTTCGCGTTCGAGGCGGTGGCCTGGTACTGGCACTTCGTGGACGTGGTGTGGCTGGGGCTGTTCCTGTTCGTCTACGTGCTTTGAAGCCGGGATACGGGATTCGGGAATCGGGAATCGGACAAGCCGCCGACCGCCCGATCCTCCTGCAGGAGAGCGCCGGGCCACCGGCGCTTTCGCGCTTTTGCGAATCCCGAACGCCTCACAACAGCCGCAGGCTGGTCATCCCGAACGCCTCACAACAGCCGCAGGCTGGTCATCCCGAGTCACGGGTTCGGATTTCGACCCACGCCGTGGAACTCGATCCAGCCCATGTAGTTGGCCAGCACCACCAGCAGGATCAGCGCGATCGACAGGATGATGCGCTTGGTCAGCGCATTGACGGTGCGCTTGCTCTGGCCCTTGTCGGAGAGCATGTAGTACAGCCCCGCGCCGAGGTTCCACAGGATCAGCGCCAGGAAGGCGACCACCACCAGGATTTTCAGCGAATCGTTCATGACCTGATCCGGAAGCGCGGCGTGCGCCCGTCGCGGGCATTATCGCAGGCCATCGCATGGCAGGCGTGAGCCGGCGCGGCACATGGCTGCTGGGCTGGAGCCTGGCGCTGGTGCTGGCGGTGCTGTTCGCGGCGCTCGGCCGCTGGCAGCTCGGCCGCATGGACGAGAAGCAGGCGATGCTCGACCAGGTCGCCGCGACGCTGCAGCAACGCCAGCCGCTGTCGCTGGCCGCGGCCGCCGATCCGGCGCGCGCCCGCGATTTCGACTGGGCGCAGGGCGGCGGCCATTTCCTCGACGCGCCCGCGGTGCTGCTGGACAACCAGCAGCGCGGCGGCCGCCCCGGCGTGCGCGTGTACCGCGCCTTCGCGCCCGACGGCGCCGAACCGCTGCTGGTCGAACTGGGCTGGCTGCCGCTGCCCGGCGACCGCACCATGCCGCAGCCCGCCGCCATCCCCGGTCCGCAGCGCGTGCAGGGACTGCTGGCGCCGCCGCCATCGGCCGGGCTGGCCGACGGCCTGTCCACCGCCACGCCGGGCGGCGACGTGCTGGCCGTGCGCCTGGACGCGCCCGGCCTGCCCGCGCTGCTGGGCCTGGAGCGCCTGCCGGCGCGCGTGCTCAAGCTCGATCCGGCGCTGCCCATCGGCCATGCGCGCGACCTCGACGTGCTGCCCAATACCCTGCCGCCGCAGAAGCACCTGGGCTACGCGGTGCAGTGGTTCGGGCTGGCCGCGGCCGTGCTCGCCACCGCCCTTGTCCTGACTTTCCGGTTCCGCCGATGAATGCTCCCGTTTCCCCGCAGCAGCGCGGCCGCAACCGCGGCATGCTGATCCTGGTCGTCGTGCTGTTCCTCGGCAGCGCGATCGTCGCCGGCGCCCTGCGCTTCTCCGGCTGGCGCCCCGAGGGCATGAAGAACCACGGCGAGCTGCTCGACCCGCCGGGCGACCTGCGCCCGCTGGTGCCGCGGCTGCAGGCCGGCGGCGACTATCCCTGGAACCCGGCCGAGCGCACCTGGCGCATCGCTGTCGCGCCGCAGGCCGGCTGCACCAGCGAATGCGTGCAGCTCTCGCAGCAGCTCGACACGGTCTGGCAGCTGTTCACCCATCGCGCCGACCACGTGCACATCCTCTGGATCGGCGCGGCGCCGGACGGCGTGCAGCGCAACGCCGCCTGGCGCGAACTCGAACCCGATCCGGCCCTGCTCGCCGGGCTGCCGCGGCAGCGCGATCCGGCGGGCACGCCGGTCTACGTGATCGATCCCAACGGCTTCGTGATCCTGCGCTACGCTCCCGGGTTCGACCCGGGCCACCTGCGCACCGACATGGCCCGCCTGCTCAAGCTGCGATGACGTCTCCTTCCTCCACTCCCTCACGGCCGCAGGTGTACCGGCATTTCCACCGGATCGCCTGGCTCGCCGTCGCCCTGACCCTGGGCGTGATCGTGTTCGGCGCCTTCGTGCGCCTGTCCGATGCCGGCCTGAGCTGCCCGGACTGGCCGACCTGCTACGGCCGCGCCACCTGGCCGCAGGCCGCGCAGGAGGTGAGCGACCACGCCGCCAGCGCGATCCGTCCGTTCGAGACCGACAAGGCCTGGCGCGAGCAGGTGCACCGCCACCTGGCCGCGAGCCTGGGCGTGCTGGTGCTGGCGCTGGCGCTGCTGGCCGTGCGCCGCCGTCGCCACGGCCTGGCCCTGGTGCTGGGGGCATCGGCGCTGGTGGCCGCGGCGATCCCGCTGTACATGCAGGGCCACATCGTGCCGGCGCTGGCGGTGGCCGCGCTGGGCGAGGGCCTGCTGCTGGTCGCCGCGCTGCGCTGGTCGAACGTGGACCTGGCGCGCGCGGGCGCGCTGACCCTGGCGGTGGTGATCTTCCAGGCGCTGCTGGGCAAGTGGACGGTGACCCTGCTGCTCAAGCCGGTGATCGTGATGGGCCACCTGCTCGGCGGAATGCTCACCTTCTCGCTGCTGACCTGGATGGCCTGGCGCGCGACCCACCTGCCGGTGGTGCTGGCCGACGCCACCGTGCTGCGGCGCTGGCTGCTGGCGGCGATCGCGGTGCTGGGCGTGCAGATCGCCCTCGGCGGCTGGGTGAGTGCCAACTATGCCGCGCTGGCCTGCGGCGCCGGTGGCTGGACCACCGCGCAGCACCACTACATGGATTTCCCGCGCTGCGTCGGCCAATGGTGGCCGCCGTCGGATTTCAGCGAAGGCTTCGTGCTGTGGCGCGGCGTCGGCGCGGACTACGAAGGCGGCGTGCTCGACGGCGCCTCGCGCATCGCGATCCAGATGGCGCACCGGCTGTTCGCGGTGGTCGCCGCGGCCATGCTGTGTCTGCTGTCCTGGCGCGCGATGCGCACCCCCGGCCTGCGCGCCTGGGCGGTGGTGCTGGCGCTGCTGACGCTCGCGCAGGTGCTGCTGGGCGTGCTCAACGTCAAGCTGCCGCTGCCGCTGCCGGTGGCGGTGCTGCACAACGGCGGCGCGGCGCTGCTGCTGTTCACCCTGGTCTCGCTGCTGGCCCGCCTGCGGCGTCCGGACTGAGGCGGCCGACATGATGCAAGCACACGCCACCCGCGCCTTCGCCCGTCATCGGCCGACACCACGATGAGCCCCGCGCTTCCGACCTGGCGCCAGTACTGGACGCTGACCAAGCCGCGCGTGGTCGCGCTGATCGTGTTCACCGCGCTGGTGGGCATGTTCCTGGCCGTGCCCGGCCTGCCGCCGCTGCGCGAAACCGTGTTCGGCCTGTTCGGCATCTGGCTGGCCGCGGCCTCGGCCGCCGCCATCAACCACCTGATCGACCAGCGCATCGACAAGGTGATGGTGCGCACCGCCGACCGCCCGCTCGCCACCGGCGCGCTCAAGCCCGGCCAGGTGCTGGCGTTCGCGGTGTTCCTGGGCGCGCTGTCGATGGCGATCCTGGTCGCGCTGGTCAATCCGCTGACCGCCGCGCTCACCTTCGCCTCGCTGATCGGCTACGCGGTCATCTACACCGGCTTCCTCAAGCGCGCCACGCCGCAGAACATCGTGATCGGCGGCATCGCCGGCGCCGCGCCGCCGCTGCTGGGCTGGGCCGCGGTGACCGGCATGCAGGGCCAGTGGGACTGGGCGCACGCGCTGCTGCTGGTGCTGATCATCTTCGTCTGGACGCCGCCGCACTTTTGGGCGCTGGCGATCTTCCGCCGCGACGACTACGCGCGCGCGCTGGTGCCGATGCTGCCGGTGACCCACGGCGTGGAATACACGCGCTGGCAGATCCTGCTCTACACCGTGCTGCTGTGCGTGGTGACGGTGCTGCCGGTGGCGGTCGGCATGAGCGGGCTGTTCTACCTCGGCGGCGCGGTGGTGCTGGGCCTGGCCTTCCTCTGGTACGCCTGGCGCCTGCTCGATCCGCCGGACGAACTGTTCGCGATGAAGGTCTTCAACTATTCGGTGGTCTACCTGATGGCGCTGTTCGCCTTCCTGCTGGTCGACCACTGGCTGCTGCCGTGGCTGGATCCGTCGCCGCTGCAGGCGTTCGAGCTGGAGCGCGTGGACTGAGGTGAGTTGTCGAGCGCCTTGCCGCGCAGCTGACGCCCAAGCCCGAGGCCGTCACGCTGAAGTCCGCCACCCAAGGGCCGTCCTTCCACGGCCGT
>JAEWZE010000040.1 GCA_023395465.1 Pseudomonadota bacterium | reverse complement strand
CCGGCCTCGACAAGCGCCTGATCGACCTCGACGGCACCGAGAACAAGGGTCGCCTGGGCGCGAACGCATTGCTCGCGGTCTCGCTGGCCAATGCGCACGCGGTGGCCGCGTCGAAGAAGCTGCCCCTGTGGAAGCACCTGGCAGGCGGCCGCGCGCCGGTGCTGCCGGTGCCGATGATGAACATCATCAACGGCGGCGCGCACGCCGACAACAACGTCGATTTCCAGGAATTCATGGTGCTGCCGGTGGGCGCGGCCTCGTTCTCCGAGGCGCTGCGCTGCGGCACCGAGATCTTCCATGCGCTCAAGTCGGTGCTCAAGGGCCACGGCCTGAGCACGGCGGTCGGCGACGAAGGCGGCTTCGCCCCGGACTTCCGCAGCAACGTCGAGGCGCTGGACACCATCCTGGAAGCCATCGGCAAGGCCGGCTACAGCGCCGGCGACGACGTGCTGCTGGGCCTGGACGTGGCCTCGAGCGAGTTCCACGACAACGGCAAGTACAACCTGGTCGGCGAGAACAAGCGCCTGACCAGCGAGCAGTTCGTCGACTTCCTGGCCGACTGGGCCGCGCAGTACCCGATCGTCACGATCGAGGACGGCATGGCCGAGGACGACTGGGCCGGCTGGAAGCAGCTCACCGAGCGCGTGGGCAAGACGGTGCAACTGGTCGGCGACGACCTGTTCGTGACCAACCCGAAGATCTTCCGCGAAGGCATCGACTCGGGCACGGCCAACGCCATCCTGATCAAGGTCAACCAGATCGGGACGCTGACCGAGACGCTGGAGGCCATCGCCATGGCCGACGCGGCGAAGTACGCTGCGATCGTCTCGCACCGCTCCGGCGAAACCGAGGACACCACCATCTCGGACATCGCCGTGGCCACCACCGCGACCCAGATCAAGACCGGTTCGCTGTGCCGCAGCGACCGCGTGGCCAAGTACAACCAGCTGCTGCGCATCGAGGAACAGCTCGGCGCGGGTGCCAGGTACGCCGGCCGCGACGCGTTCGTCTCGCTCAAGCGCTGACGGATCGCGCCCATGCGCTGGTTGCGCGTGCTGCTGCTGGCGCTGCTGGTGCTGCTGGGGATCCTGCAGTACCGGCTGTGGTTCGCCGATGGCGGCCGCCAGGCGGTGCAGGCGCTGGACACGCGGGTGCAGGAGCAGCGCCGGCAGAACGAGGGACTGGGCCAGCGCAATGCCGCGCTGGCGGCCGAAGTGGCCGACCTCAAGTCGGGCGAGGCCGCGATCGAGGAACGCGCGCGCAACGAGCTGGGCATGATCCGGCCGGGCGAGACGTTCTACCGCGTGGTCGACGACGAGCGCCAGCCCGCGGAACCGGCGCCGCCCGCCGACGCGGAGCAGCCATGAGCGGCGCCGTGGTCCGCGCCGGACAGGCCTGGGCCATCGTGCCTGCCGCGGGGCGCGGCGAGCGCTTCGGCGGCGCGCTGCCCAAGCAGTACGTCGAGGTCGCGGGTCGGCCCCTGATCGCGCACGCGCTGGAGGCGCTGCTGTCGCATCCGGGCGTGTGCGGCGCGGTGGTCGCGCTGGCCGCGGATGATCCCTGGTGGCCCGGCTGGAGCTCGCTCGCGGGCAAGCCGCTGCTGCGCGCCACCGGTGGCGACAGCCGCGCCGGTTCGGTGCTGGCCGCGCTGCAGGTGCTGCCCGACGAGGTGCGCGCCGACGAATTCGTGCTGGTGCACGACGCCGCACGGCCGAACCTGGGCCACGGCGACCTGGGCGCCCTGCTCGAACGCGGCCGCAACGATCCGGTCGGCGCCATCCTGGCCGCACCGGTGCGCGACACGCTCAAGCGCGCCGGCGACGACGGCGGCATCGACGCGACCGAACCGCGCGACCGCCTGTGGCGCGCGCTGACGCCACAGCTGTTCCGCCGCCTGCAGCTCACGCGCGCGCTCGAAGCCGCGCGCGACGCGGGCGTCGAGGTCACCGACGAGGCGATGGCGATGGAGCGCCAGGGCATGCGCCCGCTGCTGGTCGAGGGCGACGAGGACAATTTCAAGATCACCACCGCCAGCGATCTCGCCAGGTTCGAATTCCTGCTGTCGCGGCGGTCGGGGCACGGAGAGGCGGGATGAAGCGATTGACGGCATTGGCGCTGGCGGGCCTGGCCTGGTCGGCGCCGGGCGCGTGCGCATGGGCGCAGACGCCCGCGGGCGAACTGGAAGCGTGCGTGGTCGCCGCGGCCAGCGACGACGACAAGCGCGTGCTGGCGCAGTGGATGTTCTCCGCGCTCGCCCTGCATCCGGACCTGGCGCGTATGTCCAGCGTCAGCGACGCGCAGCGCGACGAGGCGAACCGGAGCATGGCCGGGGTGCTGGAGCGCTTCCTGACCGTGGACTGCGCGGACCAGGCCGCGCTCGCGTTCCGCGCTGGCAGCGCCGAGATGGCGTTCCACCGGGCGTTCCTGCGGGTGGGGCAGCTGGCGGGCGAAAGCCTGTTCAACGACCCGGGTGTCGCTGCCGCCAGCGCGGGCGTCGTCGAGCACGTGGACATCCAGCGCATCGCCGGACGGTTGGCACCATGACCGTGCGCATCGGCCAGGGGTACGACGTCCACGCCTTCGGCGAGGGCGATCATGTGATGCTCGGCGGCCTGCGCGTGCCGCACGAGCGCGGCGTGCTGGCGCACAGCGATGGCGACGTGGTCCTGCACGCGCTGTGCGACGCGATGCTGGGGGCGCTGGCGCTGGGCGACATCGGCACCCATTTTCCGCCGTCGGATGCGCGCTGGAAGGGTGCGGACAGCCGCGTGTTCCTGCGCCACTGCGACGCCCTGCTGCGCGAGCGTGGCTGGCGCCTGGGCAACGCCGACGTCACCGTGGTCTGCGAGCGGCCGAAGGTGGGTCCGCATGCGCAGGCGATGCGCGAGCTCATCGCCGCCGACCTCGGCGTCGGCATCGACGACATCAGCGTCAAGGCCACCACGAGCGAGCGCCTGGGCTTCACCGGCCGCGGCGAAGGCATTGCCGCGCTGGCGGCTTGCCTGCTCGTGCGCGCATGAGCGACGGCCCGGCAGGACTGCCGCGGGCGCACGGCGCGCCCGTGCTGCAGGCGCGCATCCGGCAGGCGCCGGAGGATTTCGTCGTCGAGGAGCTCGATGCGTTCGAGGCCAGCGGTGCCGGCGAACACCTGCTGCTGACGATCGAGAAGCGCGCGCTCAATACCGCCTTCGTCGCGCGCAGGATCGCGCAGTGGGCAGGCGCGCCCGAATCGGCGGTGGGCTACGCCGGAATCAAGGATCGCCACGCGCTCACGCGCCAGCGCTTCACGGTGCAGTTGCCCGGCCGCGAGGCGCCGCCGCTGGAACTGCTTGCGTTCGAGGATGCGGCGAGCGGCGAATCGCTGCGGGTGGTGCAGGCGGCGCGCCATTCGCGCAAGCTGCCGCGCGGGGCGCTGGCGGGCAACCGCTTCGTGCTGGTGCTGCGCGGGGTGTCCGGCGACCGCGAAGCGATCGAGGCGCGGCTGCACGCGATCCTTGCCCGCGGCGTGCCCAACAGCTTCGGCGGCCAGCGTTTCGGACACGGCGGCGGCAATATCGGCAAGTCGCTGGCGATGTTCGGCGGCCGCCGCGTGCGCCGCGAGGAACGGTCGATGCTGCTGTCGGCCGCACGCTCGGAACTGTTCAACCGCGTGCTCGCCGCGCGCGTGGTCGCGGACAGCTGGGACCGGCCGCTCGATGGCGAGGTGTGGATGCTCGACGGCAGCCGCAGCGTCTTCGGTCCACAGCCGTTCGACGACAGCCTCGCTGCGCGGCTGGCCGCATTCGACATCCATCCGACCGGACCGCTGTGGGGACGTGGCGAGCTGCGCAGCAGTGGCGAGGCGCTCGCGCTGGAAACCGCCGCGCTGGACGACGCGGTGGCGCTGCGCCTGCGCAAGGGGCTGGAAGATGCCGGGCTGCGCCAGGAGCGCCGGGCGACGCGGCTGCGGGTCGACGGCCTGGCCTGGGCGTGGCAGGCGGACGGCGCACTGCAGCTGCAGTTCGCACTGCCGCCGGGTACCTATGCGACCAGCGTCCTGTTCGAACTGGGAGCGGTGGAGGATGCGGCGACGGGCGATCCGTTGCCGGAATAGTGCCCGTGCGGGGCCACTGATGGGACGCAGGGCGCCGCGCCACCGTCGCCAGGTCGATGGCGGTTTTGCCTCGTGCGCGTGGCGTGGCAGGCGATCCGCTGCGATCCGGACGCGCGTCGGGTCGGTTTCCCGAGTCGGGAGGTCCGGTGAGGATGGGTCTGGCCGAGACGGCGTTGCGCCGCCTCACCTCGGCCTGAGCAGCACCAGCACCGCGCCGGTGCCGCCCTGGGCGGGTGGCGCGGAATGGAACGCGAGCACGTCGCTGCGCTGGCGCAGCAGCCGGTCGACCAGGTTCTTCAGCACCGGCACCCCGCCCGAACCCAGGCCCTTGCCGTGGATCACGCGCACGCAGTACGCGCCGCGGTTGCGCGCATCCAGCAGGAATGCGCGCAGCAGCGCCTCGGCGCCCGCCGCGGTCGCGTGATGCAGGTCCAGTTCGTCCTGCGCCGCGTACTGGCCCTGGGCCAGGCGCTTGAGCACGCGCGTGGAGACTTCCTCGCGGCGATGGCGCAGGGTGTCGCCGGCCTCGATCCGGTCCCAGTCGAGCATGCGCTGGAATTCGCTCTTCGCCTCGGCTTCGTCCAGCTCGGCCATGCGCGTGCCCGGGCGCGGCTTCGGCCGCTGCGGCGGCGCGTCGGCCGGCGGCAGTTCGCGCACCGGCCCGATCGCGCTACGGAACAGCGCAGCGTCGTCCTCGTCGGGCGGCTTGCGGTCGTGGCTCATGCGCCAAGTATGCCGCGCACGGCCCTGGGCGTCCGTCATCGTGCGACGCGCATCCGGTATCATGCGGGCGACAGCGGCGTGGCAGGGGTGGATCCGGAGTTTCATGCGAGTACTGGTCAGCAACGATGACGGCGTCGATGCCCCGGGCATCCGCATCCTCGCGCAGGGCCTGCGCGACGCCGGGCACGAGGTCCTGATCGTCGCGCCGGATCGCGACCGGTCCGGCGCCAGCAATTCGCTGACGCTGGACATGCCGCTGCGCGTGCAGCAGCTCGAGAAATCCGTGTGGCGCGTGTACGGCACGCCGACCGACTGCGTGCACGTGGCCATCACCGGCATGTTCGACGTGGAACCGGATATCGTCGTGTCCGGCATCAACAACACCGCCAACCTCGGCGACGACGTGATCTATTCGGGCACCGTGGCCGCGGCGATGGAAGGGCGCTTCCTCGGACTGCCCGCGATCGCGATGTCGCTGGCCACCGTCAACCACGATGGCCGCCACTACGAAACCGCCGCGCGCGCCGCGGTGGAAATCGTGGAGCGGCTCAAGGCCGACCCGCTGCCCGCCGACACCATCCTCAACGTCAACGTCCCAGATCGCGCCTGGAACGAGATCGCCGGCTTCGAGGTCACGCGCCTGGGCAACCGCCACCGCGCCGAACCGTGCACGAAGCAGGAAGATCCGCGCGGACGCACCTGGTGGTGGATCGGCGCCGCCGGCCCCGAGATGGACGCCGGTCCCGGCACGGATTTCCACGCCGTGCGTTACGGGCACATCTCGATCACCCCGATCCACGTCGACCTGACCCGCTACCAGGCGCTCGAGCAGGTGGCGAGCTGGGTCGGCAGCCTTGCCGCCGAGCTGAAGGAGGCGCGGCCGTGATGGTGCCGCGGCTGCGCCTGCAGCCCGAGGCGCTGGGCGTGGGCATGACCTCGCAGCGCGTGCGCGACCGCCTGATCGAACGCCTCCGCGGCAACGGCATCGCCAACGAACGCGTGCTCAACGCGATCCGCACGGTGCCGCGCCACCTGTTCGTCGACGAGGCGCTGGCCACGCGCGCCTACGAGGACACCGCGCTGCCGATCGGCCACGGCCAGAC
>JAEWZE010000271.1 GCA_023395465.1 Pseudomonadota bacterium | reverse complement strand
GCGACGATGCGCGCGCCGGTCGCGGCGAACGGATGGCCGGCGGCCAGCGAGGAGCCGACCGGGTTGATCCTGTCCGGATCGATGCGGCCCAGCGGCGCGTCCAGGTGCAGGCGGGCGCGGCAGTAGTCCTCGCTCTCCCAGGCGCGCAGCGTGCACAGCACCTGCGCGGCGAAGGCTTCGTGGATCTCGTAGACATCGAAGTCCTGCAGGGCCAGGCCGTTGCGCGCCAGCATCTCCGCCACGGCGATGGTGGGCGCCATCAGCAGGCCTTCGCCATGGACGAAGTCCACCGCCGACACGTGCACGTCGCGGATGTGGCACAGCACCTCGTGGCCGTGCGCGGCGGCCCAGGCGTCGCTGGCCAGCAGGCAGGCGGCGGCGCCGTCGGTGAGCGGGGTGGAGTTGGCGGCCGTCAGCGTGCCGCGGCCGGACACCTTGTCGAAGGCCGGCTTGAGCGTGGCCAGCTTCTCCAGCGAGGTGTCGGGGCGCAGGATGTTGTCGCGCGCGACGCCGCGGAAGCTCACCACGAGGTCGTCGAAGAACCCGCGCTCGTAGGCCGCGGCCAGCTTGCGGTGCGAGGCGACCGCCAGCTCGTCCTGCGAGTCGCGCGAGATGTTCCATTCCTTGGCCATGTCCTCGCAGTGCTCGCCCATCGACTTGCCGGTGCGCGGCTCGGCCACGCCGGGGAAGTCGGGCTTGAGTTCGCGCAGGCGGAATCCCTTGAACGCGGCCAGCTTGCCCTGGGTGGTCTTGGCCGCGTTGGCGTCCAGCAGGCGCCGGCGCAGCGACTTGCCATAGACGATCGGCACGTCGGACGTGGTGTCCGAGCCGCCGCCGATGCCCGACTCGATCTGGCCGGTGGCGATCTTCGTCGCGATCAGGTTGAGGCTGTCGAGCGAGGTGCCGCAGGCGCGCTGCAGGGTGATGCCGGGGGTCAGCGCCGACAGGCCGGAGGACAGCGCGGCCTCGCGGCCGAGGTTCCAGTCGGACGAATGCTTGATCACCGCGCCCATCGCCACTTCGCCGAGCTGCTGGCCGTGCAGGCCGAACTTCTCGACCAGGGCGCCCAGGGTGCGCACCGACATGCCCAGGTTGCCCACGTCCGCGTAGGCGGTGTTCTGGCGGCAGAACGGAATGCGGACGCCGCCCAGCACGGCGACGGGACGACCTTGCAGCATCGTGGGACCTCTCGGGTGCGGGCCCACCGGCGGCGGCAGGCATAATCGGCGAGTCTAACGTACCGTGGCGAATGGGCCGATGAACGAGGATCACATTGGCGGCGCGCATGCTGCCGCGCGCCTGCCGGGCAACATCGTCGCCGGCCTGGTGGCGCTGGAGTTGGCGCCGGGCAGCCGCATCGGACGCGCGGCGCTGGCGCAGGACCAGGGCGCGCGCCTGGCCGCGCTGCTCGGACGCGACCTGGCCGCGCTGGTGCCGGACGTGCGCAGGCTCGACCTGTGCCTGGCCGCCGCGCACTTCGATCCGGCCGAGGCCTTGCGACCGGGCTGGCCGCTGCACCGGCGGCTGATGGAACTGCATGCGCGCGCGCCGCGCGGCGGTGGCGAGCCGCGCATCATCGCCTTCGGCGCGGATGCCGGGGGCGAGGTGCCGCAGCCGCTGGCCGACGAGCCCGCGCTGCGCGGCGGCAGCCTGCGCGTGCTGCCATTCCTGCTGCACGGCGACCCAGAGGTGGCCGCCGAGGTGGCCGAGGCGTTCGAGATCCGCCTGCTCGACGCCGGCATGGCCCAGGCCGATACCGCCCTGCTGCTGCAGGACGCGTTCGAGGCCCGCATCGAGCATGCCCGCTGCCTGACCCTGCACGACCTGGCGGCCATGGTGGCGCTGCAGTACGAGCACCTCGGGCTGGCGCCGCTGTGGCCCTTGATCGAGACCGCATTGCTGTCGCCGCAGCACGAGGCGCTGCTGGATGCGGTACCCGAACCGGTGCTGCGCTATGCGGGTGGCGAGGCGCGGATGGCGCTGTTCTCGCCAGCGGCGTGGCGCGAACGCTACCGCCCCGACAGCGACGACACGGAGCGGCTGCGGCGCATGTTCGGGCATTTCGAGACGCGCCAGCGCCAGCTGGCCGCGGTGCTCGGCGCGCACGGCATCGACGTGGTGTTCGTCGAGGCCGATGCCGCGGTGGACGCGCGGACGCTGTAGGAAGCGACGCTACGGTCCCTCGACCCTCTCCTCGCGGACGGAGGGGGCCCAAAGGCGCAATCGTCGCGCACGACCCGTTCCACCCCGCCCCTTCCCCTGCGCGTCGCCCCTTGCGGCGCGAGTCGTCGCGATGGCGGTAGCGGCCCGTCTTCGCCCTCCCCCGCTCGCGGGGAAGGGCTGGGAGCCACCGCAGGCGCGGCGATTACTGCGCCGCGATCACGCCGCAGGCCAGGCGTCCGCCGGCGTTGCCGGTGGGCTGGGTGGTGTAGTCGTCGGGATCGGCATGCACGATCACGCCCCTGCCGACGATGTCGGTGCCGGACCCATCGCCCAGGGTCACGCCCTGCAGCAGGGTGTCGACGGTGGCCACGCCCTGCGCGTTGGCGCTGATGTTGTCGCTGTCGCCGGCATGGTGTTCGCCCTGGCCGACGCGGCCATGCGCGGTGGAGGCCGGGTTGAAATGGCCGCCGGCGCTGCTGGCGTCGGGCGCGCTGCAGTCGCCGTTCTCGTGCACGTGGAAGCCGTGCTCGCCGCCCTGCAGGCCGGTGACCTGGCCGGTCACCCG
>JAEWZE010000158.1 GCA_023395465.1 Pseudomonadota bacterium | reverse complement strand
GCGTCGGCTTCGCGGAACTCGAAGCCGCCGGACTTGCGCGCGAGCGTGCAAGACCACCAGCCGGTGGGATAGCAGGGCTGCGGGAACGGCAGGGTCTGGAAGCTGGTGAATCCGGCCTTGCCCATCTCCGCGCGCATCTCGCCGATCAGCTCAAGCAGGGCCAGCGGCGATTCGGACTGCTGCACCAGGATGCCGTCGTCCTTCAGCGCGCGGAAGCAGCTTTCGAAGAATGCCTTGTTGAACAGGCCCTCGGCCGGGCCGACCGGGTCGGTCGAATCCACGATCACCACGTCCAGGCTGGCCGGCGCGCAGTTGGCCATGTACGCGATGCCGTCGTCGAACAGGATCCGCGCGCGCGGGTCGGCGTTGGACTCGCACAGCTCGGGGAAGTACTTCTCCGCCATGCGCGTGACCTGCTCGTCGATGTCGCACTGCACCGCCGTCTCCACGCCAGGATGGCGCAGGACCTCGCGCAGCGTGCCGCAATCGCCGCCGCCGATGATCACCACGTTCTTCGGATCGGGATGGGTGAACAGCGCCGGGTGCGACATCATCTCGTGGTAGAAGAAGTTGTCGCGCGTGGTCACCATCATCGCGCCATCGATCAGCATCACGTTGCCCCAGTCGGTCGATTCGTAGATCTCGATCTTCTGGAACGGCGACTGCACCTCGTCGAGCTTGCGCACGATGCGGAAGCCGATGGCCGAGCCGGTGGGTTCGAACTGTTCGTGCAGCCAGTTGCTGGCAGTCATGGGGCGTCCTGTGGGTGCGGATGATCCGGGCGCGCGCAGCGCTCGGATTCGCGCGCCGCGGCGGGCGCGCATTGTAGCGGACGCTCCGCAACGCGCCCGCGACGGCGCCTCCGGGCGGCGCCCCAGGCCGCGGCGGGCGCACCGTGGCGCCGCGCATGCGGGACGTGGCGCCCGCAGGCCCTAGAATGAGCGGCCCGATTCCCCCGGATGCCTGCGATGACCGCCTGGTCGACCGAGCAAGCGCGCAAGACCTACTCGATCCCCCACTGGGCGGAAGGCTATGTCGATGTCGACGACGCCGGCCGCGTGCTGGTGCGACCGCTCGGCGAGGGCGGCACCGGCATCGCGCTGCCGGAGATCGTCGACAAGGCCATGGAGCGCGGCGCCAAGCTGCCGCTGCTGGTGCGCTTCCCGGACATCCTCGGCGACCGCCTGCGGCGGCTGCAGGCCGCCTTCGAGCAGGCCCAGGCGGCCAGCGGCTATGCCGGCGGGTACACGGCCGTGTATCCGATCAAGGTCAACCAGCACGCGGCGGTGGCCGGCACCCTGGCCTCGCACCACGGCGACGGCTTCGGCCTGGAAGCCGGCAGCAAGCCCGAGCTGATGGCGGTGCTGGCGCTCTCGCGCCCGGGCGGGCTGATCGTGTGCAACGGCTACAAGGACCGCGAATACATCCGCCTGGCGCTGATCGGCCGCAAGCTCGGCCTGGCCACCTTCATCGTGGTGGAAAAGCCGTCGGAACTGCGCCTGATCATGGAGGAAGCGCAGGCGCTGGGCGTGGAGCCGGGCATCGGCGTGCGCATGCGCCTGGCTTCGCTGGGCGCGGGCAAGTGGCAGAACCGCGGCGGCGCCAAGGCCAAGTTCGGGCTGTCGCCGCGCCAGGTGCTGGACCTGTGGAAGTCGCTGCGCGATGCCGGCAAGAGCGACTGGCTGGGCCTGCTGCACTTCCACATGGGCTCGCAGATCTCCAACGTGCGCGACATCGCCAACGGCATGCGCGAGGCCACGCGCTATTTCGTCGAGCTGTCGAAGCTGGGCGCGAAGATCAGCCACGTCGACGTCGGCGGTGGTCTGGGCATCGACTACGAGGGCACGCGCTCGCGCAGCTTCTGCTCGATCAACTATGGCCTGGACACCTACGCGGGCAACATCGTGCAACCGCTGGCCGATGCCTGCGCCGAGCACGACCTGCCGCCGCCGCGCATCGTCACCGAATGCGGCCGCGCCATGACCGCGCACCACGCCATGCTGGTGGCCAACGTGGTCGAGGTGGAACAGGCGCCGGAAGGCCGCGTGCCCGATGCGCACGATGACGAGCCGGGGGTGATCCGCCACCTGCGCGGGATCCACGCCGAACTCGACCAGCGCCCGCCGGTGGAGCTTTACCACGAGGCGCAGCACTTCCACGCCGAAGGCCTGTCGGCCTACGCGCTCGGGCAGGTCGACCTGGTCCACCGCGCCCGCATCGACGACCTGTTCTACGCGATCGCGCACGGCGTGCGCGCGCGCCTGAGCTACGACGAGAAGAACCACCGCGCGGTGCTCGACGAACTCGCCGAGCGCCTGGTCGACAAGTACTTCGTGAACTTCAGCGTGTTCGAGTCGATGCCCGACGTGTGGGCGATCGACCAGGTCTTCCCGATCGTGCCGATCGAGCGGCTCGACGAGATGCCGTCGCGGCGCGGCGTGATCGCCGACATGACCTGCGACTCGGACGGCAAGATCGACACCTATGTCGAGAACGAGGGCCTGGACAGCTCGCTGCCGCTGCACCCGCTGGCGCCGGGCGAGCGCTATCGCCTGGCCTTCTTCCTGGTCGGCGCCTACCAGGAGATCCTGGGCGATATCCACAACCTGTTCGGCGACACCGACGCCGTCGAGGTCCGGCTCTCCGGCGACGGCTACGCCATCACCCAGCAGCGGCGCGGCGACACCACCGACGTGATGCTCGACTACGTCGGCTACAAGCTCGACGACCTGCGCCGGATCTACCGCGCCCGGGTGGGCGCGGTCGACCTGGGCAAGGCCGAGGCGGCGCGCCTGAACGAAGCGCTGGAGGCCGGACTGACCGGCTACACCTACCTGGACGACGCCTCGCCGGGCTGAGGCGCGGCGCTCAGGCGGCCGGACCCGCACCCTGGGTCCGGGCTTCCTGGACCAGCGCCACCCGCAGTTCCACCCGCTTGAGTTCGCGCAGCACGCGGTTCGCCTCGACCCGGGTGCCCATCACCGACTTCATCATCGCCGAGTACTGGAAGGCAAGCAGCGCCACCACGCCCCAGCGCACGGCGGACAGGGTGTCGATCGCCGCCCAGAGCCGCCAGAACGCGAATGCGAAACCGGCGAACGCGGCGAGCGCGGTGACGTAGGCCAGCACGCCTACCCAGCCCTCCGGGCCGCGGAACAGTCCCAGCGCCTGGTGGATGTAGCCCGGCTCGCCGTGACGCGCGAGCAGCTCGCGGTCCTCGGCGGTCAGGGCACGGGAAATCAGTTCATCGGTGTCGTTCATGTCGGCACTCCTTCCAGTCGGGCGCGGATGCGTTGCCGCGCATGCATGAGCCGGGTCTTGACCGTTCCCGGCGGGATGTCGAGCGCGACGGCGATCTCCGCCACGCCCAGGTGTTCGAGGTGGAACAACGCCAGCGCCGCGCGCTGCGCCGGCGGCAACTCGCGCATGGCGGCCAGCACCTCGGCCACCGCCACGGACTGCTCGCCGCCGTCGGCCGCCACCGCTTCGGCCTGCTCGACCACCAGCGTCGCCAGGCCTTCGCGCTCGCGCCGCGCGTGGCCGAAACCGCGCTGGCAGCGGCGCGTCACGATCCGCAGCGCCCAGGCGGGAAAAGCGTGTGCGTCGGCCAGCCCGCGGATGCCGCGCATGATCTCGATCCAGGCCTCCTGGACCGCGTCCCGCGCATGTTCGGGATCGCCGGTCAGGCGCCAGGCGTGGCGTTCCAGCCGCGGCTGCCAGCGCGCGACCAGTCGTTCCCAGGCGGCGCGGTCGCCCGCCCGCGCCGACGCGGCGAGGTACTCGTCATAGATCCTGGCGGCATCGCGCGACACGGGTCGCTCCCCTCACGTTCCGATGCAGGAAGGTGGGGCAAAGCGGCCGCGCGGTTCACTCCCCGGCGCTCTATCCGCGATGGACCTGGAAACCGGCGAAGGACTGCGTCACCGGCATGATTTCCAGCCGGTTGATGTTGAGGTGCGGCGGCAGGGTCGCGACGTAGTGGATCTGCGCGGCGATGTCCCCGGCCGTCATCGGCTGCGCGCCGGCGTAGAGCCGGTCGGAGGCGGACTGGTCGCCGCCGGTGCGCACCAGGGTGAACTCGGTCTCGGCCATGCCCGGCTCGATCGAGGTCACGCGCACGCCGGTGCCATGCAGGTCCGAGCGCAGGCCCAGCGAGAACTGGGTGACGAAGGCCTTGGTGCCGCCATAGACGTTGCCGCCGGGATAGGGATAGCTGCCGGCGATCGAACTGATGTTGATGATCGCGCCGCGCCGTTCGATCAGCGTCGGCAGCAGGCGGTGGGTGAGCGTGGCCAGGGCGGTGACGTTGGTGTCGATCATCTGCCGCCACTGCGCCAGGTCGGCCTGCTGCGCCGCCGCGGTGCCCAGCGCCAGGCCGGCGTTGTTGACCAGCACGTCGATGCCGCGGAACGCCTCGGGCAGCGCGCCGAGCGCGGCCTCCATCGCGGCCGGGTCGCGGATGTCGAAGGCGGCAGTGTGCAGCCGGTCGCTTCCATGGGCTTCGGCGAGCGCCTGCAGCCGCTCCGCGCGCCGCCCGGTGGCGATCACGCGCCAGCCGTCGTCGAGGAAGCGCCGCACGGCGGCGGCGCCGAAGCCGGCGGTGGCGCCGGTGATGAGGATGGTCCTGGGCATGGGGGGATTCTATGCCGCGGGGCCGGGGGCATGGCGACCGGTGGCCGCCACCCCGGCCCTCCCCCGCGAGCGGGGGAGGGCCGGGGTCGCGCAAGACGCCATTTCGCCCGTCATGTTCGCCCTCGCCAGGCATGGCGCGGGTCAGTGCTCAGACCTCTTCCGGAGCCAACATGTTTCCCGCCGGCGACGACAGGCTCCCTCCCCCGCCTGCGGGGGAGGGTTGGGGTGAGGGGTTGGCGCAGCGTCGACCCTCAAGCCCCGGCGCGGCCGTCCGAAGTCCCGGATCCAGGCGTCCCCACCCTTGCCGGCTCCCCCTGCTCCTGCCCGGCCGTCCTTGCCGCACGTTTTCGACCAGTCGCCGTCTTCCCCCGGGTCTTCGCCTTGGTCGCCCGGTGCTTTTCCAGCATGCCTTCGGCCAGCACCACGTCCTCGGACAGGATGCCCGCGGCCTTGGCGATGGCGATGCGCGCCTGCGCCCGGTTCTCGTCCGGATTGGCCTGCAGCAGCTCGCGGATCGCCTCACGCAGCGCGCGGTCGGCGCTGCGCTTGAGCTGCAGGTCGTTGCTTTCCCGGAACAGCGCCAGCAGCGCATCGACGACGGGTTTGATCAGGGCGGCTTCGATGGCCATGGCGGTGTCTCCTCGAACACCGCCAGTGTCCGCCCGCGGCATCGCGCGGGCTGCGACCGCCCTGCGACGGGCGGCTCAGTTCGCCTTGATCGCCAGCGCCGGCAGGCCGCCGTTGCCCAGCTTCTGCTTGGCCTCGGCTAGCGCGGTGGCGCTGCCGTAGGGGCCCATGCGCACGCGGTACACGGTCTTGCCGTTGGCGGTGCCCGACTCGACCCGGGCGCTCAGCCCGAGCAGGGCGATCCGGGCCTTGAGCGCTTCGGCGTCGCCCGAGGCGCTGAACGAGCCGGCCTGGAGGATGTAGCGGGCGCCGTCTGAGGCCGGGGCCGTCATGGCCGCGGTGGCCGCCGGAGTGGCGGTCGCCACCGGCGCCGCGGGCGCGGCAGCGGGCTGTTCGGCCGCAGCCGCGTCCTGCTCGCGCAGGCGCTGCGCTGCCAGCGTGCGGCGCTGGCGCTCGGCTTCCTCGCGCGCGCTGGCGGCCAGCTCGGCGTCGGTCAGCGCCACTTCCTGCTCGGGCAGCACGGTATAGAAATCGTATTCGGGCGCTTCCTGGGCCGGCGTGGCCGCGGTGGCCGGGGGCCGGGGTGCCGGGACGTCCTCCACCGGCGCCTCGCCCTCGTCGATCGCGCTCACCGGCGGCTGCGCGGCCGGATTGGGCTGCGGGCGGAAGAAGCCGTCGTTGCCGTCCGGCTTGAGGTAGCGGGGCACCACCAGCACCGCGACCAGCGCGATCACGATGCCCAGGATCATCCACGCCCAGCCCGGCAACCCGTTGCCGTCGTTGCGCCGTGCCTGCGATTTGCCGCGTCTTGCCGCCATCTGCCTACTGCCTCACATCCGTTCGGGCGCGCTGACGCCCAGCAGTTCCAGGCCATTGGCCAGCACCTGCCGCACCGCCAGCGCCAATGCCAGGCGCGCGTCGCGCACCGTGGCCTCGTCGACCAGGAACTGGTGGTCGTTGTAATACGTCTGGAACCCCTGCGCCAGTTCGAGCAGGTAGACCGCGATCAGGTGCGGTTCAAGCTGTTCGCCCGCCGCGGCCACGATCTCCGGCCAGCGCGACAGGTCGATCAGCAGGTCGCGCAGCGGCCCGTCGTCCAGGTCCAGCGGCTGCGCCAGGCCATGCTGCAGGTCGAAGGACAGGCCGCGCTCGTCGAGCTGGCGCAGCAGGCCGCAGATGCGCGCATGCGAGAGCTGCACGTAGTAGACCGGGTTGTCGAGCGACTGGCTGCGCGCCAGGTCGATGTCGAACACCAGCTGCGAATCGGGCTTGCGCGCCACCAGGAACCAGCGCACGGCATCGGCGCCGGCCTCGTCGATCAGGTCGCGCAGGGTGAGGTAGCTGCCGGCGCGCTTGGACAGCTTCACTTCCTCGCCGCCGCGCATCACCGTGACCATCTGGTGCAGCACGTATTCGGGATAGCCGGCCGGGATGCCCTTGTCGAGCGCCTGCAGGCCGGCCTTCACCCGCGCCAGCGAGCCGTGGTGGTCGGCGCCCAGCTCGGTGATCGCGCGCTCGTAGCCGCGCTGCCACTTGGACAGGTGGTAGGCCACGTCCGGCACGAAATAGGTGTAGGTGCCGTCGGACTTGCGCATCACGCGGTCCTTGTCGTCGCCGAACGCCGTGGTGCGCAGCCACAGCGCGCCGCCGTCCTCGTAGGTATGGCCGTTGGCGACGAGTTCGCGCACGGTCTCCTCGACCTTGCCTTCGGTGTACAGCGAGGACTCGAGGAAGTACACGTCGAAGGACACGCCGAAGGCGGCCAGGTCGGCGTTCTGCTCGCGGCGCAGATAGGCCACGGCGAACTGGCGGAGCGCGTCAAGGTCGTCGGCATCGTCCTTGCCGGCGACCACGTGGCCCTCGACCTCGATGCGGTCGCCGCGCAGGTAGCTGGCGGCGACGTCGGCGATGTAGTCGCCGTTGTAGGCGTCGGCCGGCCAGTTGGCGTCGCCGGGCTGGAGTCCCTTCGCACGCGCCTGCGTGGACAGCGCGAGATTGTTGATCTGCACGCCGGCGTCGTTGTAGTAGAACTCGCGGCGCACCGCCCAGCCGTTGGCGTCGAGCACGCGCGCGATGCAGTCGCCGATCACGCCGGCGCGGCCGTGGCCCACGTGCAGCGGTCCGGTGGGATTGGCCGAGACGTATTCCACGCCGGCAGTGCGTCCGGCGCCGGAGTCGTTGCGGCCGTAGCCCGTACCCTGGGCGTGCAGCTCGACCAGCTGCCGGCGCCAGGCCTCGGGCGAGAGGCGGAAGTTCAGGAAGCCGGGGCCGGCGATGTCGACCGCAGCGATGTCGCCGCCGGTGGCCAGCGCATCGACCAGCAGCTGCGCCAGCGCGCGCGGATTGGACCGCGCCGGCCTGGCCAGGAGCATCGCGGCGTTGGTGGAGAAGTCGCCGTGCGCACGGTCCTTCGGCCGCTCGACGACGAAATCGGGCGTGGCGAGGTCGGCGGGCAGGGTGCCTGCGTCGCGCAGGGTGGCGATGGCCTGTTCGACGATCTGTCGGATCTGGCCGCGGAGCGGGGTTTTCACGGGATGCGCAGTCGGATGTTGCAGACCGGCATTGTACGCGAGCGTGCCGCCGCGCCCGTCGCGCTAGACCCAGCCGCGCGCGGCCAGCGACACCGGCGCGCCATCGCCGACCACGAAGTGGTCGAGCAGGCGCACGTCCACCAGCGCCAGCGACTGCTTGAGCTGGGCGGTGACGGCGCGGTCGGCGGCGCTGGGTTCGGGATTGCCGCTGGGGTGGTTGTGGCCGACGATCACCGCCGCGGCGTTGTGCGCCAGCGCGCGGCGCACCACCTCGCGCGGATGCACCTCGGCGCCGTCGATGGTGCCGCGGAACAGTTCCTCGAAGCCCAGCGCGCGGTGGCGCGTATCCAGGAACAGCACCGCGAAGACCTCGATCGCCTGGCCGCGCAGGCGTTGGGCGAAATACCGGCCGGCCGAGGCCGGATCGGTCAACGCCTCGCCGCGCTCCAGTCCCGCCGCCAGCCAGCGGTTGCACAGCTCCAGCGCGGCCGAGAGCATGCACGCGCGCGCCGGGCCCAGGCCGGGCAGGCGCGCCATCTGCGGCGCCGGCAGTTCGAGCAGCGCGCGCAGCGGGCCGTGGCGCTCCAGCAGCTGGCGTGCGGTGGCGACCGCGTCCTGGCCGCGCAGGCCCGAACCCAGGAAGATCGCCAGCAGCTCGGCGTCCGACAGCGCACCAGCGCTGCGCGCCAGCAGCTTCTCGCGGGGACGTTCCAGGCTGGGCCAGTCGCGAATGCGCATGCGTCGGTGCTCGTGGAAGCGGGCGCTGGCGGCCGGCGCGAGGCCAGGCGGGACAGGGGAAATCGCGTCGGGCGCCGCTTCGGCCCGGCCGCCAGCATGGCCACGATTGCAGCGCGATCGGCGCGTCCGCGCAGCCGGGCACCCGCCCGCCATCGGGTAAGCTGTCCGCCCGATCCGGCGTAGGACTTTCCCGACGATGCCAGCGCAGCGCGGCCTGCATGGACAACGCCTGCTGCTGTGCGTCTGCGGCGGCATCGCCGCCTACAAGGCGGCCGAGCTGGTGCGCCGCCTGGGCGAGGCCGGTGCCACCGTGCAGGTGGCGATGACCGAGAGCGCGCAGCGCTTCGTCGGCGCCCAGACCTTCCAGGCGCTGAGCGGGCATCCGGTGCGCACCAGCCTGTGGGACGCGGCGGCCGAAGCGGCGATGGGCCACATCGAGCTGGCACGCTGGGCCGATCGCATCGTCATCGCCCCGGCCACCGCCAACACGCTGGCGAAACTCGCGCACGGGTTCGCCGACGACCTGGTCAGCACCCTGTGCCTGGCCACCACCGCGCCGCTGACCCTGTGCCCGGCGATGAACCATCGCATGTGGCTGCACCCGGCCACGCAGGCCAACATCGCGCTGCTGCGCGAACGCGGCGCGCAGGTGGTCGGCCCGGAGGACGGTCCGCTGGCCGAAGGCGAATCCGGCCCCGGCCGGCTCAGCGAACCGGCCGCGATCGTGGCCGCGCTGGAGGCCGCATGAGCGGGCCGCTTGCCGGCCGGCGGGTGCTGGTCAGCGCCGGACCGACGTTCGAGGACATCGATCCGGTGCGCTTCGTCGGCAACCGCAGCAGCGGCAAGATGGGCTTCGCCGTGGCCGCCGCGGCGCGGGCGATGGGCGCCACCGTGGTGCTGGTCGCCGGTCCCGTGCAGCTGCCCACGCCCGACGGCGTGCGGCGCGTCGACGTGCGCTCGGCGGCGCAGATGCACGCCGCGGTGCTGGCGGAACTGCCGACCGATGTCTACGTCGGCGCGGCCGCCGTCGCCGATTTCACCCCGCGCGCGGTGTCCGAACACAAGATCAAGAAGACCGCCGGCAGCCACACCCTGGTGCTCGAACTGGTCCGCACCCCCGACATCCTCGCCGACGTGGCCGCGCATCCGCAGCGCCCGGCGCTCGTGGTCGGCTTCGCCGCGGAAACCCACGAGGTCGAGCGCTATGCGCGCGGCAAGCTGCAGGGCAAGCGCCTGGACCTGATCGCCGCCAACCTGGTCGGCGCGGCCGAAGGCGGCTTCGAGCGCGACGACAACGCGCTGGTCGTGTACTGGGACGGCGGCGAGCGCAGGCTCGGCCCGGCCGCCAAGACCGAGGTCGCCGCGCAGCTGGTGCAACTGATCGCGGAGCGCGTCGCGTGAGCCAGCCCGGTTTCGTCCTGCAGGTGAAGGTGCTCGACCCGCGCCTGGGCGGGCAGTGGCCGCTGCCGGCGCACGCCACCGAGGGCAGCGCCGGCCTCGACCTGCGCGCCGCGCTCGATGCGCCGCTGGCGCTGGCCCCCGGCGATGCGGCGCTGGTGCCGTCGGGCCTGGCGATCCACATCGGCGATCCGGCGCTGTGCGCGGTGATCCTGCCGCGCTCGGGACTGGGCCACAGGCACGGCATCGTGCTGGGCAACGGCACCGGCCTGATCGACGCCGACTACCAGGGCCCGCTGCTGATCAGCGTCTGGAATCGCGGCCGGGAAGCCTTCACCATCGAGCCGGGCGACCGCATTGCGCAGCTGGTGATCCTGCCGGTGGTGCGGGCGCAGCTGCAGCTCGTGGATACTTTCAGCGACAGTGCGCGCGGCGCGGGCGGCTTCGGCCATACCGGCGTGCGCTGACAGGGGAGCAACGACATGACCGAAACCAGCGGATCGTCCAGGGCGCGCGTGTTCGCGCAGGCGCGCCCCCTGCTGCCCTTCCTGGCGGCCGCCGTGGCGCTGCTGGCGCTGTGGCTGGCATGGAGCGGCTGGCGCGGCCTGCAGGACGACTCGCGCCGCACCAGCGCGAGCCTGGCGCGCGACACCGCGGCGAGCGTGGCCTCCACCCACCTGCGCGGCGAGCTCAAGCGCATGGACGAGCACCTGGCGCGTCCGGAGGTACAGGCCGCGCTGCAGGCCGGCGACCTCGACGGCGCCGCGCGCGCCCTGGCGGCGGACTGGCCGCAGCTGGAACAGGCGCAGATGCATCCGGCCGACCTGACCGCGCGCCACGCGGCGCTGCCCGAAGGCGGGTTCGGACCGGTCTCGGTGATGGAGGCGGCGCTGGTCGAGGGCGCGCCGGTCGTCCAGGTGATCCGTGTCGGCGATGGCCCGCGCGTGGCCGTGGCCGCGCCGGCCAGGGTCGGCGACAGGCTGGTCGGGGTGGCGCTGGTGCAGCTGCCGCTGTCGCGCGCCACCCAGGGGCTGGAAGTGGCGGACGTGGACCCCGCCACCTATGTCGCCCTGCGCCAGGGCGGCTTCACCCTGCTCGAGCGCGGCGATGTAGCCCAGGCCGACGCCGCCGAACGCATGGCGGTGCCGGTCACCGGCACCAGCCTGCGCGTGGCCGCGGCGCTGCCGGCGGCATCGGCCGCGCCGTTCGGGCTGGAGGGCGTGCCGCTGTTCGTCGCGGTGGGTGGCCTGCTGTTGCTGGCCTACCTGCTGTGGCGCCTGCCTGCGCCGGTACGGCGCGCGCTGGAAGTCGAGGCGTCGGTCGACCACGCGCAGGCTCCCACCCTGGCCGAGGCGCTGACCGCCGGCCCGGGCGATACCGACGCTTCACCCACCGCCGACGCCGCCCCCAGCATCGTGATCCGAGAAATGAAAGCCGAACCCGTGAACATCGACCGCAGCATCTTCCGCGCCTACGACATCCGCGGCATCGTCGGACAGACCCTGGACACCGGCGTGGCCGAGCTGATCGGCCATTCGGTCGGCTCGCTGATGCACGACCAGGGCCTGGAGGACATCGTGGTCGGCCGCGACGGCCGCCTGTCCGGTCCGGACATGGTGGCCGGCCTGATCCGCGGCCTGCGCAAGGCCGGGCGCAACGTCATCGACATCGGCATGGCGCCGACCCCGGTGACCTACTTCGGCGCCTTCCACCTGCGCACCGGCTGCTGCATCTCGGTCACCGGCAGCCACAACCCGCCCGACTACAACGGCTTCAAGATCGTGGTCGGCGGAAACACCCTGTCGGGCACGGCGATCACCGACCTGTACGCGCGCATCGCCGACGGCCGCCTGCACGATGCGCCCGAGCCCGGCGCCGCCAGCGAGCGCGACATCGGCGACGCCTATGTCGAGCGGATCAGCAACGACGTGCAGCTGGCGCGGCCGATCAAGGTCGTGGTCGACGCCGGCAACGGCGTGGCCGGCGAGATCGGCCCGCGCGTGCTCGAGGCGATCGGCGCCGAGGTCATCCCGCTGTTCTGCGAGATCGACGGCACCTTCCCCAACCACCATCCCGATCCGAGCGAACCGCACAACCTCGAGGACCTGATCGGCACGGTCAAGCGCTTCGACGCCGACCTGGGCATCGCCTTCGACGGCGACGGCGACCGCCTGGGCGTGGTGACGAAGGACGGCGAGAACATCTATCCCGACCGCCTGCTGATGCTGTTCGCGGCCGACGTGCTCGACCGCAATCCCGGCGCGGTGATCGTCTACGACGTGAAGTGCACCGGGCGCCTGCCGGGCCACATCCTGCGCCACGGCGGCAGCCCGCTGATGTGGAAGACCGGGCACTCGCTGATCAAGGCGAAGATGCGCGAGACCGAGGCCGAACTCGCCGGCGAGATGAGCGGCCACTTCTTCTTCCAGGAACGCTGGTACGGCTTCGACGACGGCATCTATGCCGCCGCGCGCCTGCTGGAGATCCTGGCGCTGGAACCGGGCGAGCCCAGCGACGCGCTGAACGCGCTGCCCGGCGGCGTGTCCACGCCCGAGATCAAGGTCGAGGTCGCCGACGGCAACCCGCACGGCTTCGTCGAGCGCTTCCAGAAGCAGGCCAGCTTCGAGGGCGCGCGCCTGTCGACCATCGACGGCCTGCGCGTGGACTGGAACGACGGCTGGGGCCTGGTCCGCGCCTCCAACACCACCCCGGTGCTGGTACTGCGCTTCGACGCCGACAGCCAGCAGGCGCTGGACCGCATCCTCGGCGACTTCCGCGCGCAGATCGCGCTGGTGGATCCGGAGCTGCAGCTGCCGTTCTGACTCCCGGGCTGCGCTGTGCACCTGCGGCGAAGTCGGCATCAGTGATAGCGCGCCGGGGCGGTGGGTGGCGCGCGGTAGGCCGGCTACGGGGAGCGCTGGGAAAAGCTTGTCTTTCGCGGCTCCGTCGTGCCCTCAAGTCATGCGGCGTCCACCGTTCCTGACCGAGGACCTGCCGCGCTGGCACCATCGCCGCGTGTCCGGAAGCCGAGACGCGGCCTGGCCGGGGAGTCCCTGCAGCGAAATCAAGGAGGAGGCCTTCGCCGCAGGCGGAGGCCGGGGGACATTCGCGGAAGGGACTCCCCGGTCAGGCCGCGGCCCCAACGGCGGCGCATGCACCGGACACGGCGCATGCGCCCACTCCACTCCCATCGAAGCGGGAGCACTCAGCCGCGCACGATCTCCACCCGCCTGCCATCGGCCTGCGCCGACGCGAACGCGGCATCGACCACGCGCAGGTCGGCCAGACCCTCCTCGCCGGGCGCGCGCGGCGCGGTGCCCTGCAGGATCGACTGCGCATCGTTGTCCATCTGCTCGGCCTGCATGCGCGGGCGCGCGCCAAGCTGCGGCTCGAATACGGTGCCGTCGCTGGCGCGGCCCTGGTTGCCTTCGTAGCCCTGGAACGGGCTCATGGTGTACCAGCCGCGCTCGCAGTCGACCTGCAGCGTATTGAGCTCGCGGCCGAAGCTGGTCACGCAGTCGGCGACGATGTCGTCCGGGAACTCCAGGCGGAAGCGCATCGTCTCGTCGACGCCCTTGAACAGATCGCGGCGCGCGGTCTCGTCCCAGGCCTGCACCGCGACCGGTTCCATGCCGGTGCAGTAGCGCGCGGCGTTGATGCAGTACACGCCCATGTCGTACATCGCGCCGCCGCCGCGCGCCGGATCCAGGCGCCAGGCGCCGTCAGCGCCGTCCCGCCAGCCGAACCAGCCGGCATCGGCGCGCAGCTTGATGATCCGCCCGAACGGCCGTTCCTTCGCCATCGCCATGAACCGGCGCGTGTTGGGTTCGTGCTGCATGCGGTAACCGACGGCCAGCTGCACGCGGTTGTCGCGGCAGGCCCGGATCATGGCCTCGCCTTCGGCCGCATTCATCGCCATCGGCTTTTCGCACCAGACGTGCTTGCCGGCGTTGGCCGCGACCTCGGTCAGCGACTTGTGCACGTGGTTGGGCGTGGCGATGTAGACCACGTCGATGTCGGGGTTGTCGGCGATGCGGTGGAAGTCGTCGTAGGAATAGACGTTGGCATCGGCGATGGCGTACTTGCGCTGCCACTCTTCGAGCTTGGCCGGCGTGCCGCTGACCAGGCCGGCGAGGCGGCAGTGCCGGGTCAGCTGCAGCGCCGGGGCCAGCAGGTGCCCTGCGTAATATCCGAGCCCGACCAGGGCCACGCCGAGCTTGCGCTCCTGCGCCAGCCCGCGCGGCGTCCAGGCCGCGGCCGCGCCGGCCACCGCCATCGACTGCAGCGCTTCGCGCCGGGTCCAGCCATTGCTCCCTTGCTTGCCCATCGCACGCTCCCTCCTCCCGGGTGTCGCCTGCATGTTAGCGCTCACCTGGGGCGATCGGCGCCTGCGGCCGGGCGATAATGCGCCCATGCATGGCCTGCACCCCCGTCGCGTCGCGGTGGTCGGCGGCGGCCCGGCCGGGCTGATCGCCGCCGAACGGCTGTGCGCGGCGGGGCTGGCGGTGGACCTGTTCGAAGCCAAGGGTTCGGTCGGGCGCAAGTTCCTGATTGCCGGCAAGGGCGGACTCAACCTCACCCATTCCGATCCGCCCGCGCTGTTCGCCACCCGCTATCGCGAGCGCGAGGCCGAGGTCGCGCGCTGGCTGGCGCAGTTCGATGCCGCGGCACTGCGCGACTGGGCGCGCGGGCTGGGCGTGGAGACCTACGTCGGCAGTTCGGGGCGCGTGTTCCCGCTCGACCGCAAGGCCGCACCGCTGCTGCGCGGCTGGGTGCGGCGACTGCGCGAGCAGGGCGTGGCCTTCCATGTGCAGCACCGCTGGCGCGGCTGGAGCGCGGACGGGGCGCTGTGTTTCGACACCCCAGAAGGCGAGCGACGCGTGGTGGCCGACGCCACGGTGCTGGCGCTGGGCGGCGCCAGCTGGCCGCAGCTGGGCAGCGACGGCGACTGGGTGCCGACGCTGGTGTCGCAGGGGATCGACGTGGCGCCGCTCGCGCCGGCCAACTGCGGCTTCGACATCGGCTGGTCGGCGCATTTCGCCCAGCGCCACGCCGGTGCGCCGCTCAAGCCGCTGGTCGTGCACTGGGTGGATGCGGACGGGAAGGCACAGGCGCTGCAGGGCGAATGCGTCGTGACGGCGAGCGGGCTGGAAGGCAGCCTGATCTATGCGATTTCGGCGACGTTACGCGAATCGATCGCGCGCGACGGTCACGCCGACATCGCCCTGGACCTGGCACCGGGGCGCGAGGAAGCCGCGCTGCGCCAGGCGCTGGAGCGGCCGCGCGGCGACCGCAGCCTGTCCGAACACCTGCGCCGTGCCGCGGGCCTGCAGGGCGCCAAGGCCGGACTGCTGCGCGAGGTGCTGGGCGCCGGGGCGATGCAGGACCCGGCGCGGCTGGCGGCCGCGGCCAAGCGCCTGCCGCTGCGCGTGCTGCGGCCACGGCCGGTGGCCGAAGCGATCAGCAGCGCCGGTGGCGTGCGCCTGGAGGCGCTGGACCGGCGGCTGATGCTGCGCGGCCTGCCCGGCGTGTTCTGCGCCGGCGAGATGCTCGACTGGGAGGCGCCGACCGGCGGCTACCTGCTGACCGCGTGTTTCGCCAGCGGACTGGCGGCGGCGGACGGGGCGATCGACTGGCTGGAGGCGACGGCGGCCGGCTGAGGGTCGCGCGCGTCGATCCCGCTTCGTTGCGCGGCTGTTCCGGCAGGCAGCCCGGGACGGGCGTGGCGCCCGCGGCTCGGGCGGCCGGACAGGCCGCCAGGCAATCAGCCCCGGCCCGGGGTCCGCAGCGCGTGGTAGCGCTCGATGGCGTGCTCGAGTTCGGCATCCAGCGAGGCGCGCTCTTCCTGCTGCTGGCGCATGATCGCCTGCTGGCGCAGCAGGTCGACGTGCTGGGCGCGGATGCTGCTGGCCAGCGCCTTGTCCACCGGCTTGCCCTGCAGCTCCAGGTCGTTGGCCTGGCGCAGCAGCGAGACCAGGCTCTGGCGCAGGTTGGCCACGCCCATGCGCGAGGTCTTCAGGCCTTCGTCCACCAGCACGATGCGATCGCCGAAGGCGTTGCGCAGGTCGGCCTCGGTCTCGTAGGACTCGGCCATCGCGCGTTCGCGCCGCAGCCGCGCGGCCTCGGCATTGGCGGCGATGCGGGCCTGGTGCTGGGCCTCCTCGGCGGCGGCGCGCTGTTCGGGGCTCAGCTGCTCGTCGAACCGGGCCAGCGGCCGGCCGCTGCTCACGCTCAGTTCGGTGCGCGCGGCGTCCACCGCCTCGGGCGGCAGGGCATCGCCGCAGACCTTGCGGCCGTTCTCGTTCCAGCAGTAGAGCTTCTTCTCCGCCTGCGCGGGCCGGTTCTGCTGGGCCTGGACGGCCACGGGCAGTGCACACAGCGCGGCGATGGCGAGCATTGCGTGGGTCTTCATCGAACTCCGCCCCCTGCGGCTCGAATCAGCGATGGATGTCGCGGACGCCATATTGCACCCGATAGGCCTGCAGGCGGGCGCGCTCGTCGGCGAGCGACGCGCTTGCGTCGGCGAAGCCGAGCAGGTCGTCCAGCGTGGCCACGGCGACCACCGGGATGCCGGCCTCGGCCGCGACGGCCTGGGCGGCCGACTGCGACTGGCCTTCGCCGGCGATTTCCTGGCGGTCGAGCGCGATCACGATGCCGGCCGGGGTGCCGCCGGCGTTGCGGATGATCGCTAGCGCCTCGCGGATCGCGGTGCCGGCGGTGATCACGTCGTCCACCACCAGCACGCGGCGGCCGTCCAGCGGTGCGCCGATCAGGCTGCCGCCCTCGCCATGGGCCTTGGCTTCCTTGCGGTTGAAGGCGACCGGCAGGTCGCGGCCGCGGCGCGCGTACTCGCAGGCCAGCGCAGTCGCCAGCGGGATGCCCTTGTAGGCCGGGCCGAACAGCAGGTCGAAGCCGGTCCCGGCCTCGTCCAGGGCATCGGCATAGCAGGCCGCCAGCGCCGACAGCGCGGCGCCGGAATTGAACAGGCCGGCGTTGAAGAAGTACGGGCTTTCCCGGCCGGATTTCAGGGTGAACCGGCCGAAGCGCAGCGCCTGCGCCTGCAGGGCAAGGTCCAGGAACCGGGTGCGGTGGTCGCTCATGGCGGCATTGTCCCACAGCCGCCGGCGCCGGCCGCCGGACATCGTGGCCCGGAAGCGCGCGCCGGCCGTTGCGGTCCGGCCGGCCGCACCGGGATGCGACAATCCGCGGTTGTCCTTGATCGAGAAGGAGTCGGAAGATGTCCGGCCTGCCCCCCTGCCCGCAATGCGGTTCGAGCTACACCTACGAGGACGGGGCGATGCTGGTCTGCCCGGAATGCGCGCACGAATGGTCGCCCGGCGAAGCCGCCGAGCAGGCCGCTGCGGACGCCGCCGCCGCCCAGGTGCGCGACGCCAACGGCACTCCGCTCGCCGATGGCGACAGCGTGGTGGTGATCAAGGACCTCAAGGTGAAGGGTTCCTCGCTGGTGGTGAAGGTGGGCACCAAGGTCCGCAACATCCGCCTGGTCGACGGCGACCACGACATCGACTGCAGGATCGACGGCATCGGCCAGATGGGGCTGAAGTCGGAGTTCGTGCGCAAGGCCTGACCCGCTGCCGTGGGCCCGGCGGCCTGCGCGGCCGGCCGGCGCGGCGGCGCGCGCGATGGGCTAGGCTTGCGCCTCGCCCAACGCAGTCCCCCGCATGCGCATCGTCAGCTTCAACGCCAACGGCATCCGTTCCGCTTCGACCAAGGGCTTTTTCGGCTGGCTGGAAGGCCAGCAGGCCGACGTGGTCTGCCTGCAGGAAACCAAGGCGCAGGAACACCAGCTCGCCGATCCCTGCTTCCGCCCACTCGGCCACTGCGTCTACCGCGACGCGACGACCAAGAAGGGTTACAGCGGCGTCGCGATCTACAGCCGCCGCGAGCCCGACGAGGTGCGCACGGCGCTGGGCTGGGCGCCGTTCGACGACGAAGGGCGCTACATCGAGGCGCGCTTCGGCAACCTCAGCGTGGTCTCGTTCTACATCCCCTCCGGCTCGTCCGGCGAGCTGCGCCAGGGCTTCAAGTTCGAAGTGATGGAGTGGCTCAGGCCGATCCTCGACCAGTGGCTGGCCAGTGGCCGCGAGTACGTGCTGTGCGGGGACTGGAACATCGTGCGCGCGAAGAACGACATCAGGAACTGGTCGAGCAACCAGAAGAATTCCGGCTGCCTGCCGGCCGAGCGCGCCTGGCTCAACTCGATGATCGCCGACGAACACGGCGACGGGCTGGTGGCGCCGCCGGCGCGCGGCTGGAAGGACAGCTTCCGCGTCGCCCGGCCCGACGCGGTCGAATACACCTGGTGGAGCAACCGCGGCGCCGCGCGCGCCAACAACGTCGGCTGGCGCATCGACTACCAGCTGGCGACACCGGGCATCGCCGAATCGATCAGCGGCTGCTTCGTGGAGCGCGAGCCGCGCTTTTCCGACCACGCGCCCTTTGTCGTGGACTACGCCACGTGAGCAGCGCCGCCCAGGCGCCGGTGTCGTACAAGGGCTGGGCCGGCATCCGCCGCGCCTTCGCCACGCCCTCGGCGTTCACGATGCTGGTGCTGGGCTTCGGCTCGGGCCTGCCGTTCCTGCTGATCGCCTCGATGACCCTGTCCACGCGCCTGCGCGACGTGGGCCTGGACCTGGGCAGCATCGGCCTGATCAGCCTGGCGAGCTTCTTCTACCTGCTCAAGTTCCTGTGGGCGCCGCTGATCGACCGCTACGCCTTCCCGCTCACCGCCTTCCTCGGCCGCCGCCGCTCGTGGCTGCTGTTCGCCCAGCTGCTGGTGGCGGTGAGCCTGTTCGCGCTGGCCCTGACCCGGCCCGAACTCGGCGTCGCCGCGCTCGTGACCTGGGTACTGGTGGGCTCGTTCGCCGGCGCCACTCAGGATTCGGTGGTCGACGCCTACCGGATCGAGATCGCACCAGCCAGTGCCCAGGCCGCGCTCGCGGCCACCTACACCCTGGGCTACCGCTTCGGCCTGATCCTCGGCGGCGCCGGCGCGCTGTACCTGGCCGAGTACCAGGGCTGGCGCTGGGCCTATACCGCGATGGCCGCGCTGATGCTGCTGCCGGTCGCGACCACCCTGCTCGCCCGCGAGCCGGCGCTGCCGGAAACCACGGTCGAGCGCCGGATCGATTTCATCGGCGCGTTCTGGCAGCCGTTCGCCAGCTACTTCCGCAACAACGGCGTGGTCCTGGGCGCGGTGTTGCTGCTGTTCGTCGGCCTGTTCAAGTTCCCCGACCAGGTGATCGGGGTGATGGCCGGGCCGTTCTACCTCGACTCGGGCTACACCAAGGCCGACATCGCCACCGTGTCCAAGCTCTACGGGATCTGGACCGGCATCGCCGGCGCGTTCCTGGGCGGGGTGGCGGTGGCCGCGTTCGGCTTCCGGCGGATGCTGTTCGTGGCCACCCTGGGCGTGGCGCTGTCGAACCTCGCGTTCCTGCTGATGGCGCAGAACCCGTCGCAGATCTGGGCGTTCTATGCCGCGGTCACCGCCGACAACCTCTTCCAGGGCTTTGCCGGCGTGGTCCTGATCGCGTTCATGTCCTCGCTGACCGACCGCGCCTTCACCGCCACCCAGTTCGCGCTGCTGGTGTCGCTGGCCAACCTGCCGGGCAAGTTCGTCGGTGGGGTCTCGGGCTATATCGTCGAAGCCACGTCCTACAGTACCTTCTTCGTACTCAGCGCCCTGACCGTGGTCCCGACCCTGCTGCTGCTGGCATGGCTGTGGGGGCAGATCCGTGAAACGGCCAGGCCATCGCCCGGGGAAGCGACATGACCGACATCGTGCTGCGCGACGCCGACCCGATCCTGATCGACCGGATCAGGCGCGTGGCGCAGGCGCGCGACTGGACCATGGCGCACGCGATGCAGTACCTGCTCGAACAGGGCCTGCACGTGTACGAGGGCGACGGCTCGGTGCGCTTCGACAACACCGAGGCCGACGCGCTGGCGGCGATGATCAAGGCGCTGGAGCAGGTGCCGGACGACCCGGGCTACGCCTCGATCGGGCGCGTACGCTCGGCAGCCGACTGAGCGCAGCAGCCAGGTCCGAACGCCCGCGATTGCGGATCGCCTGCCGCCATCCGGTGTTGCCGTTGCGGCGGACCCGGTCTGGCCGAACCATCGGCCACTTCCCGGTCCGCCTCCTCCCACCGCCGACCAGCGACTGCGTCCCGGCAGCTCCTGCGCCATCGTCGACGTCCCCGCCCTGCGACGCCGGCATGCCCTAGCGTCGTGGTCCGGTCCGGCGCCGCACCAGCCGCGCCAGCGTGGCCGGGTCGTTCACGGCCTGCACCCGTTCCACGCCCATCGCCTCGGCGAGGTAGCGCGCGTTGGCGCCGCCCAGCCAGATCGGCAGGTCGGCGCGCAGGCCCTCGTGCAGCAGACGCAGTTCGGCCAGGGTGGCGCGCGCCTGGCCGGGGTCGATCGAACTCAGCGCCAACGCCGAGGCGTCGAGCCGTTCGGCGACCCGCAGCAGCTCGGCGGCGGGCAGTTCCGTACCGAGGTACAGCACCGGCGCATCGGCTTCATGCGCGAGCAGGGCCGCGCCGAGCAGGCCCAGCTCGTGGGGCTCGCCGGGCAGGGTGGCGAAGAGGATGCGCGTGCGCCGTTCGCGCGGGTGCTGGTTGAGGATCGACAGCAGCCGCGCGCGCAGCAGGCTGCTGACCAGACGCTCCTGCGCGATGGCGAGGCGGCCGTCGGCCCAGCGCATGCCCACCTCGCGCAGCAGCGGCATCACCACCCGGGTCACCAGGATCTGCACCGGCAGGGTCGCGATCGCCACCGACAGGTCGCGGTCGAACTCGTCCACGCGGTAGTCGGCGACCGCATCGAGCATGCGCTCGGGCAGCGCCTCCAGCGCGCCGTAGCCCGACTGGCGCGCCTCGCCCAGGAGACGGTCCAGGGCCTCGTCGTCGAGCGGCGCGAGGTCGCGGATCGGGTGGCCGCGGCCGGTCAGGCGGTGCAGGCGGGCCAGCCGCTCGACCATCGCGCTGTCGTACAGGCGTCGGCCCCTGGCGTCGCGATGCGGCACCACGGCGACGTGCCGGCGCTCCCACGCGCGCAGGGTTTCAGGGGTGAGGCCGCTGAGCTCGGCGGCTGCCTTGACCGGGAACATGCGGCGCAATGTACAACGTTTGTCCAGGTTGTACTTGTACAAACGGCTAACGGCACGGATCCCAGACTGGCCCCCTTACCCCAGTCCCGGAGTACCACCATGAAGCGTTCCGCCCAGATCCTTCCTTCCCGCGTCCGTCCCCTGCTCCTCGCCCTCTCGCTCGGCCTCGCCGCACCGCTGGCGATGGCCGGCCAGGCCGGTGCGGCCAAGCCCGCCGCGGCCAGCCAGGCGCGGGCCGACATCGTCGACACCGCGGTGGCCGCGGGCCAGTTCAAGACCCTCGCCGCCGCGCTCCAGGCCGCCGGCCTGGTCGACACGCTCAAGGGCGCCGGCCCGTTCACCGTGTTCGCGCCGACCGACGCCGCCTTCGCCGCCCTGCCGGCCGGCACGGTGGAAAACCTGCTCAAGCCCGAGAACAAGGACCAGCTGGTGGCCGTGCTGACCTACCACGTGGTGTCCGGTCGCTATCCGGCCGCGCGCGTGGCGGGCATGACCGAGGCGGCCACCGTCAACGGCGCCAAGCTCGACATCCAGGCGTCAGGCAACGCGGTCAGCGTGGGCGACGCGCGCGTGGTCACCGCCGACGTGAACGCCAGCAACGGCGTGATCCACGTGATCGACAAGGTCCTGATCCCGGGCACCTGAGCCCGTCCCACTTCCGCTGGAGACCCCCATGAAGGCACTCAATATCACCACCCTGCTGCTGGTCATCGTCGGCGGCATCAACTGGGGCCTGGTCGGCGCCCTGCAGTTCGACCTCGTCGCCGCGATCTTCGGCGGCCAGGACGCGCTTCTGGCGCGGCTGGTCTACGTCCTGGTCGGCCTGTCGGCCCTGTGGCAGGTCATGCCGCTGCTCAAGTCGGTCAGCGTCGACGAAGTGCGCGCCCAGGCGCACCGCTGAGCGTCCGTGGCAACAGCCGCCCGTACCCATGGTGCGGGCGGTTTTCCTGTTCCTGCGGTCGCGATATCGATGGCCCGTCGACGGGCATGCCCTGTCGTCGCGAGGCGCCGGGTCCATCGCCGCGTGCGCACCTGGTCCCATCCCCGGTTCAGCGGCGCCTGTCTTCGCCTGCGTAGGTCCGCTAGCGCAGGCGCACGGCGTAATCGTCGCGGACGTGCTGGTTGATGTAGGTGTTCAGTCCGTCGCCGGCATCGGCCAGGCGCTGCATCTCCATCACGTGGAAGACGCCCGGATGGCGCGCGTCGTAGCGGTAGGTGCCGCCGCGGTGGAAACGGATGTCGATCCAGTCCGGGCCGCAGTCGTAGGCGGCCACGCCCGAGTCGTGCCCGGCCGACCGGTAGCGCTTCACCACCGTTCCTCCCTGCCCATGCGCCGGACCTTCGCACCGGCGCGGGCATGGACACGTGAAGCGTGGGTGCGGCACGCACGGTGAACGGGAACCGCGACGGTGTTCAGGGTTGCACGTCGGCTTCATGGCCAGGCGTGGAAAGTAGGACGCACTTTCGAAGGAGATGGACGATGACGAACGACAAGAAGATCCAGCACAGCCTCAACGACCTGATCGAGATCGCCCGCGACGGCAGCGAGTTCTATACCGAGGCCGCCGGCAAGGTGCAGAACCCGGAACTGGCGACGCTGTTCCAGCAGATGGCCGGGCACAAGCGTGAGATCGTCACCGGCCTGACCGCCGACGTGACCGCGCTCGGCGGCAACCCGGCCGACCACGGCACCATGGTGGGCTCGATGCGCCAGGTCTACGCCAAGGCGCGCGCGGCGATGGGCGACACCCAGTACGCCTACGTGGCCGAACTGGAGGAACTGGAGGACCGCCTGCTCCACGCCTTCCGCGACACCATCGACGACGCCGATACCCCGGCCGTTGCGCGGACCGCGGCGCAGAAGTACCTGCCGCGGGTGGTCGAATGCCACGACATCATGCGCAACCGCAAGATGGCGCTGAAGCAGGCCAGCTGACGCACTGCTGCATCACGCACCTCGAGGCCCCGGCCGCAATGCCGGGGCCTCCCGTTGTGGGACCGCAGCAGGTGCGTGCGGGAGCGGCGGCACGACCGTCGCGAAGGCCCGGCCACACCCTCCACGCCGCGTGAATCCGCCGGTGCTAGGCTCGAAACCATGTCCACGCCGCAGCCCGCCAACCCGTTCGCGCCACCTGCGGGGGACGACGTCCGCGACCTCCGCGCGCGGTACCTCGCCGTGCGGGAGCGGACCCGCGGCCTCGCCGCGCCGCTGAGCCCGGAAGACGCGCAGCTTCAGTCCATGCCGGACGCCAGTCCTGCCAAATGGCACCTGGCGCACACCACCTGGTTCTTCGCGCGTTTCGTGCTCGAGGACCCCGCCGCCATCCCCCTTGGCTGGGACGTGCTGTTCAACAGCTACTACGTCGGCGCTGGCGACCGCCATCCGCGTGCGCAGCGCGGGCTGCTGTCGCGCCCCTCGCTGGACGAGGTGCTGGCGTGGCGCGAGCGGGTGGACGCACAGGTCCTGCGCGGCCTCGACGACGACCGGCTGGCGCCGGACCGGCGCGACGTGCTGCTGCTGGGCATCCACCACGAGCAGCAGCACCAGGAGCTGCTGCTGACCGACATCACGCACGCGCTGTGGTGCAACCCGCTCGCACCGGCCTACCGCACCGACCTCCCCGCCGCACCCGCCGCCGTTGCGGCCGGCGACGGATCGGTGCACTGGCTGCGCCGCGACGAAACCATCGTCGGGATCGGCGCGCCACGCTGGCCCGACGCCAGCGCCGACTTCGCCTACGACAACGAAACCCCGCGCCATCGCGTGCTGCTGCAGGCGCATGCGATCGCGCATCGCCCCGTATCCAACGCCGACTACGCCGGTTTCATTGCCGATGGCGGCTACGCGACGCCCACGCTGTGGCTGAGCGATGGCTGGGACACGGTGGCACGCGAGGGCTGGCGTCGCCCGCTTTACTGGCATGCGGACGGCGCGCGCGAGTTCACCCTGGCCGGCTGGCGCGAGCGCGATCCGCACGCGCCCGTGTGCCACCTGAGCCACTACGAGGCCGACGCCTTCGCGCGCTGGGCCGGCGCGCGCCTGCCCACCGAAGCCGAGTGGGAAGCGGCCGCCTCGGGCTGCGCCATCGAAGGCAACTTCGCCGACGACCGGGCGCCGCTGCATCCGCTGGCCTGCCCGGGTCCCGCGGCGGGGGATGCGCCGCAGGGGATGTTCGGCGACGTCTGGGAATGGACCTCCAGCGCCTACGCGCCCTGGCCCGGTTTCCGCCCGCTGCCCGGCACCCTGGGCGAATACAACGGCAAGTTCATGAGCGGCCAGCTGGTGCTGCGCGGCGGCAGCTGCGCCACGCCGCGCGGGCACGTGCGCGCCAGCTACCGCAACTTCTTCGCCCCGCACGCGCGCTGGCAGTTCTCGGGGCTGCGCCTTGCAAAGGACATCGATTGAGCTCCGGACCGGAACTGACCGACCTGCACCCTTCCACCGACGACATTGCCGGCGACGTGCTGCGCGGGCTGGCGTCGGTCCCCAAGCGCCTGCCCTCGAAGTACTTCTACGACCAGCGCGGTTCGGAACTGTTCGAAGCCATCACCCGGCAGCCCGAGTACTACCTCACCCGCGTGGAGCTGGCGCTGCTCGCCGACCGCGGCGCCGAGATCGCCGCCGCCGTGGGTCCGCGCGCGCACGTGGTGGAGCCGGGCAGCGGCAGCGGCCGCAAGACCCGGCTGCTGCTCGACGCGCTGGACGACCCGGTGGCCTACACGCCCATCGACATCTCGCGTGCCGCGCTCACTGCCAGCGCGGGGCGCCTGGACCGCGAGTTCGGCGACGTCGAGGTGCTGCCGGTGCTGGCCGACTTCACCCGCGCGGTGCCGCTGCCCACGCCCGCGCGCCCCGCCGACGCGGCCCTGGTGTTCTTCCCCGGCTCGACCCTGGGCAACTTCACCCGCGACGAGTCGGTGCGCCTGCTCGGCGCCATGCGCGCCACGATGGGCGATGGCGGCGCCGCCCTGCTCGGCCTGGACCTGGAAAAGGATCCGGCCCTGCTCGAGGCCGCCTACAACGATGCCGCCGGCGTCACCGCCGAGTTCACCCTCAACCTGCTGCGCCGCCTCAACCGCGACGTGGGCAGCGATTTCGACCTCTCCGCCTTCGCCCATCGCGCGCGCTACGTGGCCGCCGAAGGCCGCATCGTCACCACCCTGGAAAGCCTGCGCGAGCAGGTGGTGACCGTCGAGGGCCGCCGCTTCGGCTTCGCCGCCGGCGAGCAGATGCACGTCGAACAGAGCCAGAAGTACACCGATGCGCGCATCGCCTCGCTGGCCGCGGACGCCGGGCTGCGGGTCGTGGCCGGATGGAACGATCCGCGCGACTGGTTCGGCTTGCGGCTGCTGCGGGTGGCGTGAAGGCAGGCGGACGCCCTAGCATTCCCGCCCGGACCGCGCTGCGTCGGATCCGGCCGACCTCTCCCAGGATGCGCAAGCGATGACCCCTCCCGACCACGAGTTCGATCCCGACGACAACTACCGGGGCGAGGCCGCGCGCGCCGAGATCGACGACGACGCCAGCACCGAAGCGCTGGTCTGGCAGCTGCTGCTGGTCATCAATCCCGGCGACGAGGACGCGGCCCTGGCGCAGTTCACCGCGTTCCAGGAGGCGCTGGGCGGCGCCGACCCCGACGACCTCGACCTGCCGCAGCTGCTTCGCGAGGTGACGGACTGGAAGTCCGGCTTCCATATCGACGAGTCCGATACCGGCGCCCTGATCGAATGCCTGGAGGAACTGGCCTCGCGCTTCAACCTCGACATCGACTGGGGCGTGGAAGACCCGACCGACGACGAGTTCCTGGCGCGCGCCACCGCCAGCGAACTGCTGGAAACCACCCACGACCAGCTGCGCCTGGAGGGCTATACCCTGTGGACCTGGGACACCGGCACCGACGCGCACGCCGGCTGGATGTCGTTCGCCAGCGACGACGAGGGTGTGCGCATCCTTGCCCCCGCGCTCGGATTCGATGCACGGCCGGCCGGCGGCTGAAACCTCCGGCCTGGCCGCGCCTGCCCGGCCGGCCCGGCGTGCGCAACCGGCCGATGGACCATGTCCATCGCGCCACGCGCGCGCCTGCGCCATGCTGGCGACCTCTCCCGCCATGGAGCCGGGCGTCGATGGCCCTGCTGTTCGCGTTGCTCGGAATCGGCCTGGCCTGGGCGCTGGGCGCGCTGCAGCTGTGGCCCCGCACACGCTGGGTCGGCGAGCTCCTGCCGTGGCTGGGCGGCCTCCTGGCGCTGGGGGTCGCGGCCTGCGTCGTGCTGGGCATCGCCAACATGCTGCTGCCCCTGGGCCCGTGGCAGTCGCCGTCGAACGACCAGGTGCTGCACCGCCTGTTCGGGGAGGGCACGCTGGCCATGCGGCGCACCGACTGGCCCCTGCTCAACCGCGCGGCGAACGTGTACCTCGGCCTCGACATCGCCTGGACGCTGCTGGCGCTGTGCGCGGCCTCGATGCACGGCCTGGTGTTCTGGGCCGGCATCGCCGAACGGCGCCGACGGACCCGCAGGCTGCGCGGGGCCTGACCCTCCGGGCGCCGTCCCCGGATCAGCCGGCGACGCGGAACCTTCGCACATGCTCCACCAGCGCGCGCAGCTTGGGCGGCTGGTTGTGGCGGCTGGGGTAATACAGGAAGAAGCCGTCGAAGGGCGGCAGGTAGTCCTCGAGCAGGGCGACCAGTTCGCCGCTCTGCAGCCACTGGCGGTAGTTCTCTTCCAGACCGAAGGTGATGCCGCCGCCGGCCAGGGCGGTGCGCAGCATCAGGCGCAGGTCGTTGGTGGTGACCTGGGCGGCCACGTCCACTTCGAAGTCGCGGCCGTGCTCGCTGAACTCCCAGCGGTAGGGCATCGCGCCCGGTGCCGGCCGCCAGCCGATGCAGCGGTGCAGCACCAGTTCGCGCGGATGCGCGGGGGCGCCGTGCGCGTCGATGTAGGCGGGTGCGGCCACGGCCACCTGTCGCTGCGGGCCGGTAAGCGGCACGGCCACCATGTCCTGTTCGATCACTTCGCCCAGGCGTACGCCGGCGTCGAAGCCACCTGCGACCAGGTCGATGGGGTCGTCGCTCACGGTCACGTCCAGGGTGATGCCCGGATGCGCTTCGGCGAAGCCGGCCACCAGCGGACCGGACAGGAAGCGCTCGGCGATGGAGGACACGTTGACGCGCAGCAGACCGCGCGGCGGGCCGTCGTCCAGCGCGTCCTCGAGTGCGGCATCGACGGTGCGCAGCGGCGCGGCCACCTGGCGGTGCAGCCGCTCGCCGGCCTCGGTGAGGCGCACGCTGCGGGTGGAGCGCTGCACCAGGGCGACGCCCAGGCCGTCCTCCAGCCGGCGGATGCCCTGGCTGACGGCCGAACGGGTGACGCCCAGCGCATCGGCGGCGGCGCGGAAGCTGGCCGTCTCGGCGACCGCCAGGAGCATGCGCAGCAGGTTGAGGTCCGGGGCCATTGGTTAGCCAGTCTAACCAATGCATCCAGCATCTGGCGGGTTATCTCGACGTCGGCCCGTCGATAGGGTGTGCGGACGCGGTGCCGACCGGCCCGCCCTCCCCCCGACAACGAGGCAACCCCATGGACAACATCAACGACAGGATCGTGCTGGTCACCGGCGCCAGCAGCGGCATCGGCGAGACCACCGCGCGCCTGCTGGCCGCACGCGGCGCCACCGTGGTGCTGGGCGCGCGCCGCATCGACCGCCTCGAGGCCCTGGTCTCGCAGATCGCCGCCAGCGGCGGCAAGGCCGTCGCCCGCACGCTGGACGTGACCTCGCGCGCCGACGTGCAGGCCTTCGCCGACCACGCGCTGGCGCAGTTCGGCCGCATCGACGTGCTGGTCAACAATGCCGGCGTGATGCCGCTCTCGCCGCTGTCGGCGCTCAAGCTCGACGAGTGGGACACGATGATCGACGTGAACATCCGCGGCGTGCTGCACGGCATCGCGGCGGTGCTGCCGGCGATGGAGCGCCAGGGCCAGGGGCACGTGGTCAACGTGTCCTCGATCGGCGGCCTGTTCGTGATGCCGACCGCAGCGGTGTACTGCGCCACCAAGTACGCGGTGCGCGCGATCTCGGAAGG
>JAEWZE010000151.1 GCA_023395465.1 Pseudomonadota bacterium | reverse complement strand
GGCGCACCCGAACCTATACTGGCGCCAGCCAGGGGAGCAGACGATGGGCGACGAACCGATGCGGAAGGGGACGTGGATGCGCGCATATGCGGGCGTGGCCATGGCGCTGTTGCTGCTGGCGATGCTGGCCGGCTGCAAGCGCAACGAGTCCGGGCAGCTGCCCGCGGTCAGCGGCGAGGCGATCCAGGCCCAGCGCGAGCAGATCGAGGGGTTCGGCCTCGTGCGCGCCTGGCCGGACCAGACCAACGAGGGCCTGGCGATCGCGCTGGAATTCTCGCAGCCGCTGGTGGGCACGCAGGATTTCGACAAGCTGGTCACCTTCGCCGAGACCATCGCCGAGCCCAGCGGCTGGACCCTGGACGAAGCGGGGACCGTGCTGCGCTATCCGCACGTCAAGCCCGACCAGCATTACACGCTGCGCATCTCCAGCGAGCTGACCGCGGCCGACGGCAGCAAGCTCCCGGTCGCGCTGGAGCAGAAGGTCTATACCGGCGAGCTCGAACCGGTGGTCGGTTTCGCCTCGCAGGGCAGCGTGCTGCCGGCGAAGGAGTCGCGCGGCCTGCCGGTGGTGTCGGTCAACGTGGCCGAGGTGGACGTCGAATTCCTGCGCGTGCGCGAGGGTTCGCTGCCGAAGTTCTTCGCCGAGTTCCAGCGCGGCGGACGCCGCGGCAGCTGGGAGCTCGACAACCGCTGGAACGACCGCACACCGATGTCGCAGCTGGCCGAGCCGGTCTACGTCAACCGCTTCGTGCTGGGCGGCGAGCGCAACGAGCGCGTGCTGACCTACCTGCCGCTGCAGGACATCGCCGAACTGCAGCAACCCGGCCTGTATTTCGCGGTGATGAAGCGCACCGGATCGTTCCAGGACGAGTTCGAGACCGCCTATTTCACCGTCAGCGACATGGGCCTGCACGCCCGCGCCTACAAGGACAAGCTGTTCGTGCATACCGCCTCGCTGCACGATGGCGCGGCGATCGGCAGCGCGGAGCTGCGCGTGCTCGATGCGCGGGGTGAGACGGTGTACCGCGCCAGCACCGACGCCAACGGCAATGCCATGGCCGACTACACGATGGACGCTGGCCACGTGCTGGTGGCCAGCCGCGGCAGCGACGTGGCGATGCTGCCATTCAACCAGCCGGCGCTGGACCTGTCCGAATTCGCCGTGTCCGGGCGTGCGGCGAGCTGGTTCGACGTGTTCGCCTGGTCGGGTCGCGATCTCTACCGGCCGGGCGAGACCGTGCGCGTCTCGGCCCTGCTGCGCGACCACGACGGCCGTCCTGTCGCCGCGAAGGACGGCAAGGCCCAGTCGCTGTTCGTGCGGCTGAAGCAGCCCGACGGCAAGCCCTTCTTCGAAACCCGGCTGCAGGCCGGCGCGCTGGGCTACTACAGCTTCGAGAAGGACGTGCCCGCCGACGCGCCGACCGGCCGCTGGCAGGTCGAGTTCCGCACCGATCCGTCCAGCCGCGAGGCGGTGCAGGGCATGACCCTGCGCATCGAGGAGTTCCTGCCCGAACGCATGAAGCTCGAACTGGACGCCGCGCCGCTGCTGCGTCCCGGCGAGCCGCTGAAGCTGCAGGCGACCGGCGCCTACCTGTATGGCGCGCCCGCCGCCGGCAACCGTTTCACCGCCAGGCTGGCGGTCGCCGTCGAGCAGCATCCGCTCGAGGGCATGCCCGGCTGGTTCTTCGGCGATCCCACGGTGCAGCTTCCGAAGGAAGCGAAGGACGTGGTCGATGCCAGCCTGGACGCGCAGGGCAGGCTCGCGCAGGACATCGCGCTGCCCGAGGAGATCAAGCCGACCACGCCGATCGCGGCCGTGGTCTCCGGCAGCCTGTACGAGAGCGGCGGGCGCAGCGTGAACCGCACGCTGCGGCGCGTGCTGTGGCCGGCACAGGCGCTGGTGGGCGTGCGCCCGCTGTTCGACGACGCCGAGGGTGCCGACGCCAACAGCACGCCCGGCTTCGAGCTGCTGCGCGTGGGCAGCGATGGCAAGCCGCGGCCCGCCAGGGGCCTGCAGGTGACCCTGGTGCGCGAGCACCGCGACTACCACTGGCGCCACGACGAGGATGGCGGCTGGGAGTTCGAGTATTCCAGCCGCTTCGAGAACGTGGAGACGCGCAGCATCGACAGCGCCGCGACCGCCAGCCGGCTCGCTTTCCCGGTCGAGTGGGGCGAGTACCGCATCGACGTGCTGGATCCGGAAACGAAGCTGGTCACGCGCTATCCCTTCCGCGCCGGCTGGAGCTGGGGCGACGGCAACCGCGGCCTCGACGCGCGCCCGGACAAGGTCAAGCTCGCACTCGACCGCACGGCCTACCGCGCAGGCGACCGGATGAAGGTGACGGTGACGCCGCCGCATCCGGGCAAGGGCCTGCTGATGGTCGAGAGCGACCGCATGCTGTACGTGCAGGAGATCGAGGCCAAGGCCGGCAGCAGCTTCGAGATCCCGGTGACCGAGGACTGGGAACGCCACGACGTGTACGTGACCGCGCTGGTGTTCCGCGGCGGCAGCGCCGCGAGCCGGATCACGCCCGCGCGCGCGGTGGGCGTGGCGCACGTGCCGATGGACCGGCGCGACCGGCGCATCGCGGTGGGCCTGAAGGTGCCCGCGCGGATCGTTCCCGAGGGCCCGGTGCAGGTGGTGCTGAGCGCGCCGCAGCTGGCCGGCAAGGACGCCTGGGCCACGGTGTCGGCGGTGGACGTGGGCATCCTCAACATCACCCGCTATCCGGTGCCCGACGCGCGCGCGCATTTCTTCGCCCAGCGCCGGCTCGGCGTGGACGCCTGGGACGTGTACGGGCGGGTCATCGAGAGCTTCGAGGGCGGCACGGCGCGGCTACGCTTCGGCGGCGACATGGCGCTGGCGGCGATGCCGCAGGCGCGCCGGCCCACCGCGCGGGTGCAGACCGTCGACCTGTTCTCCGGCCCGGTCAAGCTCGATGCCGGCGGCAACGCCCGCATCCGCCTGCAGGTGCCGGACTTCAACGGCACCCTGCGCGTGTCGACCCTGGTGTATTCGGCCGGCGGCTATGGCAGCCGCGCCGTGGAGACCGTCGCGCGCGCGCCGATCGTGGCCGAAGCGAGCATGCCGCGCGTACTGGCGCCGGGCGACCGTGCCACCGTCACCCTGGACCTGTCCAACTTCACAGGCAGGGCCGGCCGCTTCGACGTGCGCGTGGACGGGATCGGCCCGCTTGACGTGGGCGAGGGCAGGCGCGAGGTGGAGCTGGCCGTCGACGGCAAAGCCACGCTCAGCTTCCCGCTGTCGGCGACCACCGGCTACGAGGTGGCCAAGGTCCGCGTGCGCGTGGACGGCAACGGCGCCAGGGTCGATCGCCGCTACGACCTTCCGGTGCGCCCGGCCTGGCCGTCGGTACTGCGTTCTCGCACCGAGGTGCTGGCCTCGCCCGTGCCGGTCACGCTCGACGGATCCGAGGCGCAGGGGCTGATGGCCGGTTCGGTGCTCGCCCAGTTCACGGTCAGCGCGCTGCCGCCGATTCCCTTCGCCAGCGCGATCCGCGGCGCGCTCGACTATCCCTACGGCTGCGCCGAGCAGACCACCAGCAAGGGCTATGCGGCGCTGCAGCTGGACGAGGCGACGGCGGCGATGCTCGGGATCCGCGACGTGGATGCGTCGAAGCGGCGCCAGTACGTGGAAGGCGCGTTCGGGCGGCTGGCCTCGATGCAGGTCCGCTCGGGCCACTTCTCGATGTGGGGCAGCGACGGCGACGTCAATCCGGCGCTCACGCCGTACATCGTCGAGTTCCTGCTCGACGCGCGCGAGGCCGGCTTCAACGTGCCCGAGCAGGTGCTGCAGAAGGCGCTCGAACGCCTCGGCGAGGACCTGCTGTCGGGCGGCGAGCAGTTCTACGGCCACGACCATCGCCCGCACCTGCGGTTCGCCTACAAGGCCCACGCCGGCTACGTGCTGGCGCGGGTCAACCGCGCGCCGCTGGGCACGCTGCGCTCGCTGTACGACAACGATCGCGACGACGCGCTGACCGCGCTCTCGGTCGCGCACCTGGGACTGGCCCTGTCCCTGCAGGGCGACAAGGCGCGTGGCGGGAAGGCCATCGAGCAGGCCTTCGACAAGCCCGGGGAGCGCCCGCGCTACCTGTGGGACTACGGCAGCCAGCTGCGCGATCGCGCCCTGATGATCGCGCTGACCCACGAGCGCGGCGTGGCCCGCGCCGCATGGGACGCGAAGGCGATCGACCTGGGCCGCGACCTCGATGCGCGCCGCGCCGGCGGCCGGCTGTACCTGAGCACGCAGGAGCAGATCGCGCTGGCGCGGCTGGGCAAGGCGCTGTCCTCGGCGCAGGGCAAGCAGGTTTCCGGCACGCTGACCGAAGGCGGCGTGGGCCAGCCGGTGGCCGCCGCGCGCATCGTCGGACGCAGCTACGACGCGGCGACGCTGGCCAAGGGCGTGCGCTTCGATCCGGTCAGCCCGGAGTCGGGAGGGGCGGGGCCGCTGTTCGTGAGCATCGACGTGGCCGGCGTGCCCGTGTCCGCGCCGGAACCCGACGACAGCCGGGTCCGCGTCCAGCGCACCCTGTTCACCACCGAAGGCAAGCCGTGGACGCCGGCGCCGCTGAAGGAAGGCGAAGCGCTGATCGTGGCGCTGACGCTCACCGCCGACGTGGACATGCGCGACGCGCTGGTGACCGACCTGCTGCCGGCCGGCCTGGAGATCGAGAACTTCAACCTCGGCGACGCGAAGCAGTGGGCGGACGTGGTGGTCAACGGCATCGCGATCAGCGACCGCGCCAGCGCGGCCACGGTGCGCCACGAGGAGTTCCGCGACGACCGCTACGTCGCCGCGCTGGACCTGCGCCGTGGCAACACCGCCCGCGTGTTCTACCTGGTGCGTGCGGTGACCCCCGGCAGCTACACGGTGCCGCCGCCGCTGGTCGAGGACATGTACCGCCCCGACATCCGCGGCGTGGGCCGTGCGGTGCCCGCCACCATCACCGTGGTCCAACCGTGACCGCCGTCGCCGCACGCGCTGCATGGGCCGGCGCGGCCAGGCCGTGACGGCGCGACGCCCCGTCTCCGACCGGAGCGGGGCGCCCCGGATGGGCGATCCCGGCTGGGCCGCGTCGCGAGGCCGTACGTTGCGAAATGGTCTGCAACCCGCCCGGTCGGGCGTCTTGTCGTCGTGATCGTCATGGCTGCGCACGCCTGCCCGGTCGACACGCGGAACACGCGCACGGCGTGGCCCGGCCGTCATGCGCGTTTCCGGGCATGACGCCGTGGCGCGTCGCGCGCGTTTCCGTCTGAGCCGGGCCACGGATCCGCCGTCCGTGGACCAGGCCGGACCGAAGCGCAGGCGCTGGCGACGCCTGCTGCCGTGGCTGCGCTGGGGCAGCGTCGCGCTCCTGCTGTCGCTGCTCGCCCTGGACCTGGCGTTCCCGCCGCGGCTGCCGCAGGGGCGCGACACCAGCACCCTGGTGGTCGCGGCCGACGGCACGCCGCTGCGCGCCTTCGCCGATGCCGAGGGCGTGTGGCGCCATCCCGCCACGCCGGCCACGGTGTCGCCGCTGTACCTGCAGGCGCTGCTCAACTACGAGGATCGCTGGTACCGCTGGCATCCGGGCGTGAATCCGCTGGCATTGCTGCGCGCGGCGGGGCAGTGGCTGGCGGGCGGGCGCATCGTGTCCGGCGGCTCGACCCTGAGCATGCAGGTGGCGCGCATCCTCGCCCCCGACGACGGCCCGTCCACGCGCACGCTGCCCGGCAAGCTGGTGCAGATGCTGCGTGCGCTGCAGCTCGAGGCGCGCCTGGACAAGGACGCGATCCTGTCGCTGTACCTGGAGCGCGCGCCCTTCGGCGGCACCATCGAGGGCGTGGAAGCGGCCAGCTGGGCCTACCTCGGCAAGCCCGCCGCGCGCCTCTCGCATGCCGAAGCCGCCCTGCTGGCGGTGTTACCGCAGGCCCCCAGCCGGCTGCGCCCGGACCGCAATCCCGACGCTGCCCGCCAGGCGCGCGACAAGGTGCTCGAGCGCATGGTGCGGCTGGGCGTCTGGACGCGCGCCGAGGCCGACGATGCGCGCATCGAGGCGGTGGTCGCGCGCAGCCTGCGCCCGCCGATGTCGGCCGCGCTGCTGGCGCAGCGCCTGCGCGTGGCGCACCCGCGGCAGGCGCGCATCGTCTCCACGCTCGACGCCGACCTGCAGCGCACGCTCGAGGAGCGCGTGGCGGCGTACTTCTCCAGCCTGCCCGAACGCACCTCGGCGGCCCTGCTGGTGATCGACAACGCCTCGCTGGAGGCCCGCGCCTACGTCGGATCGCTGGACCTGCTCGACCGCCGCCGCCTCGGCCACGTGGACATGGTGCAGGCCTGGCGCTCGCCGGGATCCACGCTCAAGCCGTTCCTCTACGGCATGGCGCTGGACGACGGGCTGATCCATTCGGAAAGCCTGCTGGTCGACGCGCCGCAGTCGTTCGGCGGCTACCGGCCGGGCAACTTCGATGCCGCGTTCAACGGTCCGGTCGGCGCGGCCAGTGCGCTGCGGCTGTCGCTCAACGTGCCGGCGGTGGACCTGCTCGACCGGGTCGGTCCCGCACGGTTCGCGGCGCGGCTGGAGAACGCCGGCATCACGCTGCGCTTCCCGCGTGGCGCATCGCCCAACCTGTCGCTGATCCTGGGCGGGACCGGCGCGCGGCTCGAGGACCTGGTCGGCGCGCATGCCGCGCTGCACCGCGGCGGCATCGCCGGGCGCGTGCGCTACACGCCCGGCGATGCGGTGGTGGAGCGGCGCCTGCTGTCGCCCGGCGCGGCCTGGATCGTGCGCGAGATCCTGCAGTCCAATCCGCGGCCGGGCGAGCGCGACGGCATGTTCGAGGCGTCGCGGCGTCCGCGCGTGTCCTGGAAGACCGGCACCAGCTACGGCTTCCGCGATGCCTGGGCGATCGGCGGCACCCGTCGCCATACGGTCGGCGTCTGGGTCGGGCGTCCGGACGGCACGCCCCTGCCGGGCCAGTACGGTGCGATCACCGCGCTGCCGCTGCTGTTCGAAGTGGTCGACAGCCTGCCGCGTGCGCGCGCCGACGCGGCGCCTCCGCCGATGCCGCCGGACGTGGCGCGGCGCGCGATCTGTTGGCCGCTGGGCACTGCGGCCGAAGCGCAGGACGAGGCGCTGTGCCAGCGCCGCTTCGAGGCCTGGGTGCTCGGCGGGGCGGTGCCGCCGACGTTCGCCGAGCGCGATGCGCGGCTGTGGAGCGCGGGGCTGGAACGTTTCGACGTGGATGCGGCGACCGGCCTGCGCCTGTCCGCCGACTGCGCGCGTCCGCATGCGCGCAGGACGATGGCGGTGGCGCGCTGGCCGGCACTGGCCTCGCCGTGGTTGCCGGCAGGGGCGCGCCGCGCCTCGCGGCCGCCGCCGCTGTCGCCGGACTGCATCGACGACGGCCGCGACCTGGCCGAACTGCGCATCGAGGGCCTGGCCGACGGCGCCTCGCTCGCGCGGCCGCCCGGCAGCCGCGGCGGTATCCGCGTCTCGCTGCGCGCGCTGGGCACCGATGCGACGGTGCAGTGGCTGCTGGACGGGCGCTGGATCGCCACCACGCGCGGCGGCAACGCCTTCCAGTACGGTTTCGAGGACGCCGGACGGCATCGCCTCACCGCGCTGGCCGACACCGGCGCCTGGGCGTCGCTGGAGTTCCGGATCCTGCCGTGAACGGGGCCGGATCGTCGGCCGTCGAAGCGCCCGCCCTGGCGGACGGGCGACGAATCCGCCCCAGCCGGACCTAGGCCGGCAGCTGCGCCAGCATGTGTTCCGCGCTCGAGACCCGGAACTCGCCCGGCGCCTCGACGAACAGCTGCCTGACGATGCCGTCCTCGGCGTACAGGGCGAAGCGCTTGCTGCGCACGCCCATGCCGTAGCCGCTGGCGTCCATCTCCAGGCCAAGTGCGCGGGTGAGGTCGGCGTTGCCGTCCGACAGCATGCGCAGGCCCTTGGGAACCGCCAGCTGCTCGCCCCAGGCCTGCATCACGAACGGATCGTTGACGGCCATGCAGGCGACGGTGATGCCGCGGTCGCGGAACCTGTCGAAATGTTCGATGAACCCGGGCAGGTGCCGCTCGGAGCAGGTCGGGGTGAAGGCGCCGGGCACGGCGAACAGGACGACCTTGCTGTCGTCGAAGAGCGTGGGCGTGTCGATCGCCTGCACGCCATCGTCGATGTACTTGAGGACCACTTCGGGGATGCGGTCGCCGATCTGGATGGTCATGGTGGGGTCCTGCCGGGGAGGGATGGATGCGCGGCTATCCTCGCATGGACGGGTGGGCGGGGGCTTGAAAGCGGGGGCCGCGTTCCCAAATTCCGGTCATGGCGGCCTGGCGCCGCCGCAGACTTCCAGGAGACCAGACATGAGCATCGTTCGTTACCGCCAGCGTCCCTCGGAGCTGGCGCTGCAAGACGAGATCAAGCAGGTATTCGACCGCTTCTTCGGCCAGGAGGATACCGACGCCTCGGCCGTGGTCACCGCGCAGTGGGTGCCGCGCGTGGACATCAAGGAAGAGGCCCACCGGTTCGTCATCTATGCCGACCTGCCGGGCATCGATCCGCAGGACATCGAGGTGCAGATGGACAAGGGCATCCTCTCCATCCGCGGCGAACGCCGCAGCGAATCGACCACCGAGACGGAGCGCTTCTCGCGGGTGGAGCGACGCTACGGCAGCTTCCATCGCCGTTTCGCGCTGCCCGACAGCGCCGATCCCGAAGGCGTGGCCGCCAGCGGCAGCAACGGCGTGCTGGAGATCGTGATCCCCAAGCGGCCGGAAACCACGCCGCGCCGGATCCAGGTGGGCGCGCCGGCCGCGCACTGATCGGGTCCCTGCGCCGGTAAACTGCGACGGCCCGTACGCGGGCCGTCGTCGTGGAGCGAGCATGCAGTTCAAGGATTACTACAGCGTCCTGGGCGTGGAGCCCAATGCCGGCGAGGCGGAGATCAAGTCCGCCTACCGCCGGCTCGCGCGCAAATACCATCCCGACGTCAGCAAGGAAGCCGGCGCCGAGGACAAGTTCAAGGCCGTCAACGAGGCCTACGAGGCGTTGCGCGATCCCGCCAGGCGCAAGGCCTACGACCAGCTGCGCGCCGGCGGCTACCGTCCCGGCGACGAAGTGCCGCCGGCGGGCTTCGGACCCGGCGGTCCGGCCGGGTTCGACTACGACGACGTGTTCGCCGGCGGTGGCGCGGGCGGCGGCTTCAGTGATTTCTTCGAAAGCCTGTTCCGTCGCCAGGCCAACGGCGGCGGGCCGCGTGCGCGTGGCCCGGGCGGTCCGGCGGGGCCGGGCATGGGCGATACGCGCGCGCGCCTGGCGGTCTCGCTGGAGACGGTCTATCGCGGCGACAGCGTGCGCATCGGCGTGGATGGCCGCTCCTTCGACGTGCGCGTCCCGGCCGGCGTGCGGCCGGGGCAGGTGATCCGGCTGGCGCGACAGGGCAGCCTCGGCGGCAACCTGCTGCTGGAAATCGAATACGCCGCCCATCCGCAGTTCGAGGTGGACGGCCGCAACATCATCCACGTGCTGCAGGTGGCGCCGTGGGAAGCGGCGCTGGGCGCCACGGTCAGCGTGCCCACCCTGGGCGGGCGCGTGGAGCTGAAGATCCCCGCCGGGTCCGAAGCCGGCCGCAAGCTGCGCCTGCGTGGGCGCGGCCTGCCGGGCGCCGGCGGCGCGCCTGCGGGCGACCAGCTGGTGGAACTGGAGATCCAGTCGCCTGCGCCGCGCGACGACGGGCAGCGCGAGGCCTACGAGCGCCTGCGCGACGCCTTCGGCGGGGAGTGGCGCCGCAACTGAGCCGATCGGCCCGGTCGCCTGGCGTCAGGCGGCGTCGCCCGCCGGCGGCGGGGCGTCGCCGTGGCCGATGGTCGAGAGGATCGCCTCGGTGAGCTCGGCCTCGCTGAAGGGCTTGGTGAGATAGCCCTGTGCGCCCTGGCGGATGCCCCAGATGCGGTCGGTTTCCTGGTCCTTGGTGGTCACCAGGATCACCGGGATGTGGCCCGTCGCGGCATCGCGCTTGATCGTGCGCGTGGCCTGGAAGCCGTTGAGGTTGGGCATCACCACGTCCATCAGGATCAGGTCGGGCAGATGGTCCCTGGCGGCGCGAACGCCCGCGGCGCCATCCTCGGCGGTGACCGCCTCGTGTCCGAGCTTCTCGACGATGCGACGGATGCCCATCAACTGCGAGGGCGAGTCGTCGACGATGAGGATGCGCGCCATTCGAATTCCCCTTCTGGACAGCGGATTGTAGCGGCGGGACCGGTCCTGCCAACGGCCCGCACTATGGGAATGTGACCAGTGTCCTGCCCACCGAGCCGCCTGCGAGCATGCCAGAGAACACCTCCGGCAGTCCTTCGAGCGTGGTTTCCCGGGTGCAGATCCGGTCGAGATGGCGCGGCTTCCAGTCCGAGGCCAGCAGCTGCCAGACCTCGTCGCGGATGTCGCGGGCGGTGCCCGCCGAGGCGACGCCCAGCAGCGACACGCCGCGGATGATGAAGGGCATCACCGAAGCCGGCAGGTCCGCGCTGGCGGCAAGCCCGGCGCTGGCGACATTGCCATAGGGCCGCGTCTGCGCCAGCAGGCTGGTCAGCATCGCGCCGCCGACATTGTCCAGGCCGCCGCCGAAGCGCACCGACTCCATCGGCCGCGAGGTGGACAGCGCATCGCGGCCGAGCACCTCGCTGGCGCCGATGGCGCGCAGGTAGTCGGCCTGGTCGGCTTTTCCGCTGATCGCGTGGACGGTGTAGCCGGCGCGGCTGAAGATGTCCACGGCCAGCGAACCCACGCCGCCGGTCGCGCCGGTGACGGCAAGTGGTCCGAGGTCCGGATGCTGGCGGTTGTCGCGCATGCGCAGCAGCGCCAGCGCGGCGGTGAATCCCGCCGTGCCCAGCACCATGCTTTCGCGCATCGACAGGCCCAGCGGCATCGGCACCGCCCACTTGGCCTCGATCCGTGCGTACTGCGAATAGCCGCCGTCGCGGGTCTCGCTCAGGCCCGAACCGGTCACCAGCACCTGGTCGCCTTCGCGGAACTTCGGATCGGTGGACGCGACCACGTGCCCGGCCAGGTCGATGCCGCCGACCAGCGGGAAACGCCGCAGGATCTTGCCCTGGCCGGTGCCGGCGAGCGCGTCCTTGTAGTTCACCGAGGAGAACGCGACCCGCACCACGATCTCGCCGGGCGACAGGTCGTCGAGCGCCACCGCTTCGATGCCGCTGCGGTAGCCGTTGTCGTCGCTGTGGATGCGGAAGGCGTTGAAGGTGTCGGGGATGAGCATGCGGCGTCCTGTCGATCCGGCGGGGCCGGAAGGGTGCTCGACAGCGCGAACGCTGCCGAATCCATGGTTCCGCGCATTGTCACAGGATATCGGCCCGCAGGCCACGTCATGCATTCCCAAGTGGTCGCGGATGCAGAACGCGTCGCCACGCGAGACGGATTCTTACCGCATGGTCTTGCGATGCTTTTCGTCCGCGCCCGACTGGGGCCAGGCGGTCCCGATGACGAACGCGTCGCCACGCGCGACGGACTCTTACCGCATGGTCTTGCGATGCTTCTCATCCAACCACTTCGTCGCGCTTGCCGGCGAATAGTCCTTCATCCATCCCAGCATCGTCTCGAGGTCGTCGCCGTGCCACAGGTCCGCGCGCTGGGCCGGATGCAGGAAGCGCTCCTCCACCATGCGGTCTATCATGCCGATCAGCGGCTGGAAGAAGCCGTCCACGTCGAGGAAGGCGCAGGGTTTGTTGCCGATGCCCAGCTGGCGCCAGGTCAGCATCTCGAACATCTCGTCGAGCGTGCCGAAGCCGCCGGGCAGGGCGACGAAGCCGTCGGCCAGGTCGAACATGCGCAGCTTGCGCTCGTGCATCGATCCCACCACCTCCAGCCGCGTCACGCCCTTGTGCGCGACTTCCCAGCTGACCAGCTGCTCCGGGATCACGCCGACCACTTCGCCGCCGGCCTGCAGTACCGCGTCGGCCACCACGCCCATCAGACCGACATTGCCGCCGCCGTAGACCAGTTGCAGGCCCTCGCGGGCGATGCGGTCGCCCAGCGCCATCGCGCGTTCGGTGTAGACAGGCTTGCTGCCGGCGTTGGAACCGCAGTAGACGCAGATGCTCTTCATGGGACTCGACCGTCGGAAGTGGAATGGGGAAGCGGAAACGCGGAAGCCGGAAAGCACAACGCCGGACCCGGGTCCGGCGCTGCGTGGGAGCAGGGCGCGCTGCGCGTCTGCTTCGCGGCCTCAGTTGGCCTTGTGGATCGCGCGCTTGTCGACCGCCATGGCGGCGTCGTGGATCGCTTCCGACAGGCTCGGGTGCGCGTGGCAGATGCGGGCGAGATCGTCCGCGGAGCCCTTGAACTCCATCGTCAGCACGCCCTCGTGCACCAGCTCGGAGACGTTGGCGCCGACCAGGTGCATGCCGAGCACGCGGTCGGTTTCGGCGTGCGCCAGTACCTTCACGAAGCCGGCGGGTTCGACCATCGCCACGGCGCGGCCATTGGCAGCGAAGGGGAAGCTGCCCGACTTGTAGGGCACGCCTTCTTCCTTGAGCTGCTGCTCGGTCTTGCCGACCCAGGCCAGCTCGGGCTCGGTGTAGATCACCCAGGGAATGGTGTCGAAGTTGACGTGCCCCGGCAGGCCCGCGATCAGCTCGGCCACCGCGATGCCTTCCTCGAAACCCTTGTGCGCCAGCATCGGGCCGCGCACGCAGTCGCCCACGGCCCAGACGCCGTCGACGCCGGTGTGGCAGTGCTCGTCGACCTCGATCTGGCCGCGCTCGGTCAGCTTCACGCCGCTGCCTTCGGCCAGCAGGCCCTTGGACGCGGCCTTGCGGCCCACGGCGACCAGCAGCTTGTCGACGGTGATGGTCTGTTCGCCGTTCTTGTCGGCGTAGGTGACCTGGACTTCCTTCTTCTTGCCCTTGCCGGTGACTTCGGCCTTGGAGACCTTGGCGCCGAGCTTGATGTCCAGGCCCTGCTTCTTGAACTCGCGCGCGGCGACCTTCGAGACCTCGGTATCGGCCGCAGCCAGGAAGTCGGGCAGTGCCTCGAGGATCACGACCTCGGCGCCCAGGCGCTTCCACACGCTGCCCAGCTCAAGCCCGATCACGCCGGCGCCGATCACCGCAAGGCGCTTGGGCACCTCGGTGAAGTCGAGCGCGCCGACGTTGTCGACGATGGCCTCGCCGTCGAACTTTGCGAACGGCAGTTCGATCGAGTCCGAGCCCGCGGCGATGATGACGTTGGTGCCGGTCAGCTCGACCTCGCTGCCGTCGTGCTGCCTGACCCTGACCAGGCGGTCGGCGTGCAGGGTGGCGAAGCCGTAGTAGGCGGCGACCTTGTTGGCCTTGAACAGCTGCGCGATGCCGCCGGTGAACTGCTTCACGATGGCGTCCTTGCGGCCGACCATCTTCTCCACGTCGATCTTCGGGTTGCTGGCGGTGATGCCGTGCTCGCCGAAGATGTGCTGCAGGTTGTGGAACTGGCGCGAGGAATCGAGCAGCGCCTTGGACGGGATGCAGCCCACGCGCAGGCAGGTGCCGCCGAGCGCCGGCTTGCCGTCCTTGCCCAGGGCGGCGTCGATGCAGGCGGTCTTCATGCCCAGCTGGGCGGCACGGATCGCGGCGTGGTAGCCGGCCGGGCCGGCGCCGATGACGACGACGTCGAATTGTTCGGTCATTTCATGCCCTCACAACGGGAATGGGGAATCGGGAATGGGGAATCGGAAGGGCGGGAATGTCGCGACGGCGTGGCTGTCGCGATTCCCGATTCCCTATTCCCGACTCCCGATGGTCCTGCCTACAGGCCAAGGACCATGCGCCCCGGATTCTCGAGCTGGTTCTTGATGTCGACCAGGAACAGCACCGCGTCCTTGCCGTCGATGATGCGGTGGTCGTAGGACAGGGCGATGTACATCATCGGCGCCGCCACCACCTGGCCGTTCTCGACGATGGCGCGTTCCTTGATCGCGTGCATGCCCAGGATCGCAGACTGTGGCGGGTTGACGATCGGCGTGGAGAGCAGCGAGCCGAAGGTGCCGCCGTTGGTGATGGTGAAGGTGCCGCCCTGCAGGTCCTCGAGCTTGAGCCCGCCCTCGCGCGCGGCCTTGGCGTAGTCGCCGATGCCCTTCTCGATGTCGGCGAAGGACATGCGCTCGACGTTGCGCAGCACCGGGGTGACCAGGCCGCGGTCGGTGGAGATGGCCACCGAGATGTCGGCATAGCCGTGGTAGACGATGTCTTCGCCGTCGACCGAGGCATTGACCACCGGATAGCGCTGCAGCGCATTGGCAGCGGCCTTGGCGAAGAAGCTCATGAAGCCGAGCTTGACGCCGGTGTCCTTCTGGAACTGCTCGCCGAGTTCCTTGCGCAGCGCCATCACCTTGCCCAGGTTGACCTCGTTGAACGAGGTGAGCATGGCGATCGATTCCTTCGACTGCATCAGGCGCTCGGCGATGCGCTTGCGGATGCGGGTCATCGGCACGCGCTCTTCCGGACGCGCGCCGCCGGAGACACCGGGGGTCTTGCCGGCGGCGTAGTTGACCAGGTCCTCCTTGGTCACCGCGCCGCGGCGGCCCGTGCCCTCGACCTGCGAAGGATCGATGCCCTTGCTCTCGGCGGTGAAGCGCGCGCCGGGGGGCAGGTCGCCGGTCTTGCCGGACGACGCGGGCGCAGGCTTGCCGGAAGCGGGCGCGGCCGCCTCGGCCTTCGCGGCGGCCTTCTTCTCCTGCACTTCCTCGGCGCCGGCGGCGCGCTGCGCGTCCTTGCCGGTATCGGCGGCGGCCGCTGCGCCTTCCTCGATGATCGCCAGCACCTGCTGGCTGGTCACCGTGTCGCCTTCGGCGAACCTGATCTCCTTCAGCACGCCGTCGACGGGCGAGGGAACCTCGAGCACGACCTTGTCGGTCTCCAGGTCGACGAGGTTCTCGTCGCGGCTGACGGCGTCGCCGGCCTTCTTGTGCCAGCCGGCGATGGTGGCGTCGGACACGGATTCGGGAAGGACCGGGACTTTGACTTCGGTGGCCATGGGATGGCGTCCTTGATGCGTTGGATTCGGGGCGGTGTTATTCGGCGACGATCTGGTCGCCGGGCGGATTGACCAGGGCATCGGCGACCAGGCGCAGCTGCTCTTCGACGTGGTCGGCGAAGTGGCCCACCGCCGGTGAAGGCGAGCGGCTGCGGCCGGCGTAGCTCAACGCCTGGCCCTTGGCCAGGCAGGCCTGCAGGTGGTGCTTGATCTGGTACCACGCGCCCTGGTTCTGCGGCTCTTCCTGGCACCAGATCACGTCGCTGGCCTTGGCGTACTTCTTCAGTTCGGCGGCGAGCAGCTCGCGCGGGAACGGGTAGAGCTGCTCGATGCGCAGCAGGGCGACGTCGTCCTGGCCGCGCTTGTGCTGGTCTTCCAGCAGGTCGTAGTAGACCTTGCCCGAGCACAGCACCACGCGCTTGACCTTCTTCGGCTCGGCCGCGGCATCCGGGATCAGGTGCTGGAACCGGCCCTGGGCCAGTTCTTCCAGGGTCGAGACCGCGAGCTTGTGGCGCAGCAGCGACTTGGGGCTCATCACGATCAGCGGCTTGCGCGTGGCCATCTTCATCTGCCGGCGCAGCATGTGGAAGCACTGCGCGGGCGTGGTCGGCACGCAGACCAGCATGTTGTCGAGCGCGCACAGCTGCAGGAAGCGCTCCAGGCGCGCCGAGCTGTGTTCCGGACCCTGGCCTTCGTAGCCGTGCGGCAGCAGCAGGGTCAGGCCGGAAATGCGGCCCCACTTGGCCTCGCCAGACGCGATGAACTGGTCGATCACGACCTGGGCACCGTTGGCGAAGTCGCCGAACTGGCCTTCCCAGATGTCGAGCGTGTTCGGATCGGTGGTGGAGAAGCCGTACTCGAACGCCATCACCGCTTCCTCGCTCAGCAGCGAGTCGATCACCGTCGCCTGCTCCGGGCGGTCGACCAACTGGCGCAGCGGCATGTAGTAGCTGTCGGTCTTCTGGTCGTGGAGGATGGCGTGACGGTGGAAGAAGGTGCCGCGGCCGGCGTCCTGGCCCACCAGACGCAGGCCGTGGCCTTCGGCCAGCAGGGTGGCGTAGGCGAGGTTCTCGGCGAAGCCCCAGTCGCCGGGGATCTCCCCGGCGCTCATCCTCCGCCGGTCCTCGTAGATCTTGGCCACGCGCGGGTGCAGCTGCACGCCTTCGGGGATGGTATTGATCGCCTGCGCCAGCTGGTCGAGCGTGGCGGCCTTGACCCGGGTGTCGACCTCGTCGGCCAGCGTCCCCGACAGGTACTGCGACCAGTCGATGGTCAGCTCGTAGTCCTCGGGCTTGGAGCCTGCCAGTTCGGTGGTGACCTCGCCGGCGTCGAGCTTGCCGCGCAGGCTGTCCATCATCGCCTTGGCTTCGTCGGCCGATACCAGGCCCGCCTCGGCAAGGCGCGTGGCATACAGTTCGCGCGTGGTCGGGTGCTTGCGGATGGTCTGGTACATCAGCGGCTGGGTCGCCGCCGGCTCGTCGGCCTCGTTGTGGCCGTGGCGGCGGTAGCAGACCAGGTCGATGACCACGTCCTTGCGGAACTGCTGGCGGAACTCGTAGGCCAGCTTGGCCACGAACACCACGGCGTCGGGATCGTCGCCGTTCACGTGGAAGATCGGCGCGCCGACCATCTTGGCCACGTCCGTGCAGTACAGGGTGGAGCGGGCGTCTTCCTTGTTGCTGGTGGTGAAGCCGACCTGGTTGTTGACCACCACGTGCACGGTGCCGCCGACGGCGAAGCCGCGCGCCTGCGACATCTGCAGCAGTTCCATCACCACGCCCTGGCCGGCGAAGGCCGCGTCGCCGTGGATCAGGACCGGCACCACCTGGGTGCGCTCCTCGTCGACGCGACGTTCCTGGCGCGAACGCACGGAACCGGCGACCACCGGATCGACGATCTCCAGGTGCGAGGGGTTGAAGGCCAGCGCCAGGTGCACCGGGGCACCCGGGGTGGCGATGTCGGCGGAGAAGCCCATGTGGTACTTCACGTCGCCGGCGTGGGCGAGTTCGTTGTGCTCGAACTTGCCCTCGAACTCGTCGAACAGCTTGCGCGGGCTCTTGCCCATGGTGTTGACCAGGACATTGAGGCGGCCGCGGTGGGCCATGCCGATCACGATGTCCTTGACCTTCTCCATGCCGGCCTGGCGGATCATGGTGTCCAGCAGCGGGATCAGCGAATCGCCGCCCTCGAGCGAGAAGCGCTTCTGGCCCACGTACTTGGTGTGCAGGTAGCGCTCCAGCCCTTCCGCGGCGGTGAGCCGCTCCAGCACCCGCTGGCGGGTCTCGGCGCTGAGGTTGTAGTCGCCGCCGGCCATCTCCAGGCGCTGGTACAGCCACTGGCGCTGCTGCACCTCGGGGATGTGCATGAACTCGGCGCCGATCGGGCCGGTGTAGGTGGCCTTGAGCCGGGCCAGAAGATCGCGCAGCTTCATGCGCGGCCGGCCGGCGACGCCACCGGTGCTGAACTCGCTGTCCAGGTCGCGCTCGGACAGGTTGTGGAAGTCCAGGCCGAGGTCCGGCGGGTTCATGGGCGGCGCGAGCGCCAGCGGGTCGAGCTTCGCGCCCAGGTGGCCGCGCGAGCGGTAGGCGGTGATCAGGCGCCCGACGTTGCGCTCGCGCTCGTCGCACTCCTGCGTCCCCGCCGGAACCAGGCCGCGCGCGGCCTGTCGGCCGGCCTCGGCCACGGCGGCGATCACCGGGGAATGCGGGACATCACCGGCCTCCCGCCCCTGGAAACCGTCGAACCAGGCTTTCCACTTCGGCCCGACGCTGTCGGGAGAGACGAGGTACTGCTCGTAGAGGTCCTCGATGTAGGCGGCATTGGCGCCAAGCTGGGAGGACTGCGCAAACTGCTTGAGAAGACTGTCCACGTCGGGCGTCTGGACTCTAGTTGGGAAGGCAAATGGCTGATCCGGAAAGATTTTTAGGCTTCCGGAATCGGCTGGATGATGAGCGCGCCATTATAGCCATTGCCCTTGCGGCGTTGCATCATGCTTTGGGCGGAGGGATCGCTGTGTTCCGGCCGTGGACAGGCGCGGCGTGCACCGACAGACGCCGCGGGGCCGCTCAGAGGCCGAGCGCGCGCAGTTCGCTGCAGGGGCGCGCACGTTCCCAGACTTCGTCGAAACCGCCGGTGAGCTGGCGGCTGCGGGCGCGGGCGCCATGCCCGGTCTCGCCGTCGAAACGATGGCCGAGCGGACGGAAGTAGTAGCCGCCGGTGTCGCTGGCGATGAGCGCGGAAGGCCAGCTGCGGTCCACCGGATCCTCGACCTCGCGCATCGCGAACACGCTGGGCAGGCGCTGGGCCAGGCCCAGCAGCGGGGCCTGGGCGCGCTGCACGGCCAAGGCGTCCTGCAGCAGCACGCGGACGACGGGGCCGCCGCCGGCGACCGCGAACCGGCGCAGCGCCTCGAGCACGCGCGGGTGGTCGTACAGGCCCGGATCGAGCGCGCGGCTGTAGATCGACAGCCGCCTGCGGGCACCCGACACGACCGCGACGGTGGCGGCCACGGCGGCCTCGCGGTCCTCCACTGCCAGCGGCCGGTCGAGCCGGCGCTGCATGGCCACGTGGCCGATCCCGGCCTCCACGAACCGTTCGCCGACCGGGGAGAAGCCGTGCCGGCGGTAGAATCCGATGGCGGTCTCCTGCGCATGCAGGTTCACCCGTTCGAGGCCGTCCTCGCGCGCGATGCGCAGCAGCGCATGCAGCAGGGCGCTGCCGACGCCGTACGAGCGCCAGGGCCGCAGCACCGCCATCCGCCCGATGCGCCCTTCCGGACTCAGCCGCGCGGTGCCGACCGGTGCGCCGCTGGCGTCGCGCGCGAGCACATGGCGACAGCGGGGATCGAGGTCGTCGATCTCCAGCTCCGGCGGCACGCCCTGTTCCTGGATGAAGACCGCCTCGCGCACCGCGCGCAGCTGCTCGAGCGCGGCGTCGTACGCCACGGCGACGACCTGGAAGGGGCCGGGCGGGGTCACCCCGGCTCGTCCTGCGACAGCCACTGGTAACAGCCGCCCAGCAGCAGTTCGTGCACCGCATCGCGGCCGGCCGCCGACAGCGATGCGTAGAGCGTGCCGTCGATCCGATCGCTGCCCGCGATGCGCTGCGCGTCGCGGACCGGCAGGGCCAGGTCGTGCCCGGACACGTACAGGCGCCCGCCGTCGGCGGCACGCCGCCAGGCCATGCGCGCATAGGGATGGCGCAACAGCACGGCGTCATCGTGTTCGAGCGACCACTCGATCTCGATGCGCGAGCGTGCCGGCGTGTCGGGTGCGACGACATCGGCGTTGCGGTACTGGGTGATGAAGCGGCCGAACCAGTCGCCGAGCTTGTCCGGGTCGCGGAAGCGCAGGGTGTTCAGCGCCTCGACCACGCGCTGCATGGCGTCCGCGTCGATCTCGTTGGGATCCTTCGGCGGCACCAGGTCGGCGTCGCCGTAGCGCAGCGCCTCGTCGGCCGCGGCGGCGAGGGTATCGATGTAGTCGCCCATCAGTTCGGCCGCCGACGGTGCGCGCATGCCCACCGAGAAGGTCAGGCAGGGGTCCTCGGCCACGCCGTGGTGCGGGACGCCTGGCGGCAGGTAAAGCATGTCGCCCGGGCCCAGCACCCAGTCGTGGCTGGGCGTGAATTCGCGCAGCAGCTTGATCTCGACGTCGTCGCGGAAGCCCAGCGGCGGATTCGGCCCCGCGTCGATCTGCCAGCGGCGGTGGCCCTTGGCCTGCAGCAGGAACACGTCGTACTGGTCGACGTGGGCGCCGACCGAGCCGCCTGTGGCGGCGAAGCTGACCATGATGTCGTCGATGCGCCAGCGCGGGATGAAGCTGAAATGCGCCAGCAGCGCGGCGACGTCTGCGTCCCACTTGTCGACGTCCTGCACCAGCAGGGTCCAGTCGCGTTCGCCCAGCGTCGGGAACAGTTCTTCGGGGAAGGGGCCGGTCTGCACCTGCCAGGCGTCGTCGGCGCGATCGTGGCGGATCAGCCGCGAGAGCGCGAGTTCCTCGCAGGCCAGGCCGGCGAGGTCCTCGGGTTCGATCGGCGAGACGAAACCAGGGAAGGCGCCGCGGATCAGCAGCGGGCGCTTCTGCCAGTAATCGCGCAGGAACTGCGCTGGTGGCATGCCCAGGCACTGGCCCGGCCGGCCCTGGACTTCGGTGGGAGGCGTGCGGCTCATGGCGTGGCTCCGGTGGCGGCTTCGCTGGCCAGGCGCTGCTCGAGGCGGGTGGCGCCGGCTTCGGCGTAGGCGCGGCAGGCGCCCTCGGCGGCAAGCGGGCGGGTCGCGTCGGGACCCAGGCGCGTCCATAGCGCGCTGGCCGACGGGTGCGGGGTCACCAGCAGGTCGCAGTCCAGCGCGGCGACCCGCGCGAAGCTCTCGCGCAGGCGCGCGACCACGTCGGGATGGTCGCTGAAGCGATAGCCGTCGGCCGAGACCGCGGTCAGGCTGTCGCCATAGACGATGGTGCGGCAGTCGTCGCCATCGCACGAGCGCCAGCTCCAGCTGGTGCCGCCCACGGCGTGGCCGGGGGTGGCGATCGCCTGCAGCTCGATCCCGCCCACGCGCACCACGCCGGCGTCGGCGACGAGCCGCACGTCCGCCACCGGCGCGAACGCGTCGAGCTCGCCGAACTGCGGATCGCTCTCGTCGCTGGCGCCACGCCCGAGCGTGGCCACCGCCGGCTCCCGCGCGTGCACCGGCGCGCCGGTGGCGTCCTGCAGCGCGGCCAGCCCGCCGACGTGGTCGAAATGCTCGTGCGAGAACACGATCGCGCGCACGTCCTCCGGGTCGAAGCCCAGCGCGCGGATGTTGTCGATGATCTGCGGGCCGCCCTTGGGCGTGGCGCCGTCGATCAGCACATGGCCCTGCGGCGAAGTGATCAGCAGCGCCGCGATACCGCAGGTGCCCACGTACCAGGTATTGCCATGCACGCGCAGCGGCGTGGCCGGATCGTCCCAGCCCGACTTGTCGGAGCAGGGCGCGGCTGGAGGCGCGGCGGCGATGGCCGGGGCGGCAGGGGCGGCGGCTGGCGTGGCGCCGGGGTCGTCGGTCCCGCCGTGCGAGCAGGCGGCCAGCAGCAGGCAGGCGGAGAGGAGCGGAGCGGGGCGGAACGTCATGTGGTGATCTCGTCGTAGCCGTTGCCGAGGAACTCGATCAGGCACCAGCCGTGGCCGAAGGGGTCGGCGACCTGCACGATCCGCCCCCAGGGCTCGTCGCGCGCCGCGCCTTCCTGGCGGGCGCCCGCGGCCAGTGCCGTGGCGAGCGCTGCGTCGAGGTCCTCGACCACCACGTCAACGTACAGGGGGGTCCAGTGCCGCGCATAGGATCGCAGCTGGCCGCCCGCGCCTTCGCTGCCGTCCGGTTTGTGCAGCAGGTAGATGGGCATCGCCGCGCCGAGCAGCTCCAGCGCGCCGTCGCCGAGGCTGCGGCCGGCGCGCAGGCCGAACGCCGCCACATAGAACCGTTCGGCGGCAGTCAGGTCGGGAACATCGATGTTGAGCAGCAGCCGCATCGTCGTGGCATCCATGGGGTCCACTGCCGCAGCCGCCTACAGCAGGCGGTTGCCGGTTCCCGTATCGTCCAGCGCCGGCGCGTTGTCGGGATTGACCGTATTGTCCTTGCCGGAGATCGCGACGGGCCCGAGTTCGCGCGCCAGGATCATGTTGCGATCGCCCTCTAGCGTCAGCGTGCCGGCGTTGGTGAGGTTAAGCGTGTTGTCGTGGCCGGTCACGACCACCTCGCCCACCTGGGCGTTGAGCACGGTGACGTGACTGCCGTCGACGCGGATCGCGGCGGCCCGGTCGACGTTGATTGCGCCCTGGGACCCGGTCACCACGATCTGGCCGCATTCGCCTTCGATCACCAAGTTGAACGCGTCGCGGGTGATGTGCAGATCCTGGCCGGCGCAACTTGCGCCGCTGGCCGGGTCGGTCATGACCGACGCGCCGGCTAGCCGCTGCGGAGCTGGGGTCGTATCGCCTGACCCCTGTGTGGCGGCCGGGGGCGTGGCGTCGCCGCAGGCGGCGAGGGCCAGCATGGAGACGGTCATCAGCTTGCGTAGTGCCATGGTGTCCTGGGTCCTGGTTCCTGAAGGGATCAGACCTGCCGGGCCAGCTCCGCGGCCAGCCCGGTGTAGTCGCCCGGCGCCATGGCCAGCAGCCGCTTGCGGTCGGCCTCGGGCAGGTCCAGCGACTCGATGAACCCGCGCATCGATCCGGCGGTGATGCCCTGGCCGCGGGTCAGCGCCTTGAGCTGTTCGTAGGGATTGGGCAGGCCATGCCGGCGCATCACGGTCTGCACGGCCTCGGCCAGCACTTCCCAGGACGCGTCGAGGTCGGCGGCCAGGCGCTCGGGGTTGGCGCCGAGCTTGCCCAGCCCGCGCTGCAGCGCGTCGAAGCCGATCAGCGCGTGGCCGAAGGCCGTGCCGAGCGCGCGCAGCACGGTCGAATCGGTGAGGTCGCGCTGCCAGCGGCTGACCGGCAGCTTGGCCGCGAAATGCTCCAGCAGCGCGTTGGCGATGCCGAAGTTGCCTTCGGCATTCTCGAAGTCGATCGGGTTGACCTTGTGCGGCATGGTCGAGCTGCCCACCTCGCCGGCCACCACCGCCTGCCGGAAATATCCCAGCGAGATGTAGCCCCAGATGTCGCGGCACAGGTCGATCGCGATCGTGCCGATGCGCTTGTGCGCGTCGCACAGCTCGGCGATGTAGTCGTGCGGCTCGATCTGGGTGGTGTAGGCGTTGAATTCCAGGCCCAGCGATTCGACGAAGCCGCGCGCGAAGACGGGCCAGTCCACCTCGGGATAGCTGGCCACGTGCGCGTTGTAGTTGCCGACCGCGCCGTTGATCTTGCCGCAGATCGCGACCGCCGCCAGCTGCTCGCCCTGGCGCTGCAGGCGCGCGACCACGTTGGCGAGTTCCTTGCCGACCGTGGTCGGCGAGGCGCTCTGGCCGTGCGTGCGCGAGAGCATCGGCAGCGCGGCGTGCGCATGGGCGAGTTCGCGCAGCTTCGCGACCAGCGCGTCGAGGCTGGGCAACAGCACCTCCTGGCGCGCCTGGCCTAGCATCAGGGCGTAGGACAGGTTGTTGATGTCCTCGCTGGTGCAGGCGAAATGGACGAACTCCAGCGCCTGCGCCAGCGCTGGCGCCTCCTGCAGCCGCTCCTTGATGAAGTACTCCACGGCCTTGACGTCGTGGTTGGTGGTGCGCTCGATCTGCTTGACGCGCGCGGCGTCCGACGGCGAGAAGTCCTGCCACAGCGCCCGCAGCGTCGACACCTGGGCCTGGTCGAAGGGCTGCAGTTCGGCGATCCCCGGCTCGGCGGCGAGCGCGATCAGCCATTCAATCTCGACCCGAACGCGGGCGTGGATCAGCCCGAATTCGGAAAAGATCGGGCGCAGCGCGCCCACCTTGGCGGCATAGCGGCCATCGAGCGGCGAGAGGGCGAGCAGGGCGGCATCTTGCTGGGAGGTGGCGGACATGGAGGCAATGCGCGCGAACGGGGACGCGTATTCTAGTGTCCTTCGCCGACTGGGGTGGCGTGGCCACCGACGATCGGGTTCCACCTGCCGCATCGCGAGCATCCCGTTCCGCCAACCGGCAGCCGGGGGATGCACGGGCAGGCCGCGTTGCCTCCCGCCAATGCAGCACGGCGCCGCGCCAGCGCAGGCCTCGGCCCGCCGCATGGCGGCCATGGTGCGCCCAGCGGCGGCGATGCGTTGCCGCAGGTTGCACAGAGCGCTGGCGTATCCTGCGGCCAGCCAGCCGAGCTGCCGGCAACCACCCCTCTTTGCAAGGAGACAGGTTCATGGCCAAGGCCAGGAAAGGCGGCACCTCGGACGTCGCCGGCTTCCGCGTCGAACGCGACAGCATGGGCGAGCTGCAGGTGCCGGTGGACGCCCTGTGGGGCGCGCAGACGCAGCGCGCGGTGTTGAACTTCCCGGTGTCCGGGCGGCCGATGCCGCGCGGGTTCATCCGTGCGCTGGGCCTGGTCAAGGCCGCCGCGGCCACCGTCAACGGCGGGCTGGACCTGCTGCCGGAAGCCTCGGCCAGCGCGATCCGGCGCGCGGCGCTGGAGGTGGCCCAGGGGCGTCACGACGCGCATTTCCCGGTCGACGTGTACCAGACCGGCTCGGGTACCTCGTCGAACATGAACGCCAACGAGGTGATCGCGACGCTGGCCTCGACCGGCCGCCGCCGGATTCACCCCAACGACCACGTCAACCTCGGCCAGAGCTCGAACGACGTGGTCCCCACGGCAATCCGCGTGTCCGCGCAGCTGGCCGTGGTCGAGGACCTGCTGCCGGCGCTGCGCCACCTGCGCAAGACCATCGACGGGCGCGCGCGCGCGTTCCGCAAGGTGGTCAAGACCGGGCGCACCCACCTGATGGATGCGATGCCGCTGACCTTCGCCCAGGAGTTCGGAGCGTGGTCCTCGCAGCTGTCCTCGGCCGAGGCGCGGATTTCCGATGCGCTGGCGCGGCTGCGGCGGCTGCCGATCGGCGGCACCGCGATCGGCACCGGGATCAACGCGCACCCGAAGTTCGGCGAGCGGATGGCGCGCGAGCTGTCCAGGCTTGCCGGCACCCGGTTCGAGCCGGCCAGGGACCGCTTCGAGGGCATTGCCGCGCAGGACGATGCGGTGGAACTGTCGGGCCAGCTCAACACGCTGGCGGTGGCGCTGATCAAGATCGCCAACGACCTGCGCTGGATGAACTCCGGACCGCTGGGGGGGCTGGGGGAGATCGAGCTGCCGGCGCTGCAGCCGGGCAGTTCGATCATGCCCGGCAAGGTCAATCCGGTGGTGCCGGAGGCCGCCGTGATGGTCTGCGCGCAGGTGATCGGCCACCACACCGCGATCACCGTGGCAGGCCAGAGCGGCAACTTCCAGCTCAACGTCGCCCTGCCGCTGATCGCGAGCAACCTGCTCGACTCGATCGGCCTGCTGTCCAACATCGGCCGGCTGCTGGCCGACCAGGCCATTGCCGAGCTGAAGCTGCGCCGCGACAACATCGACGCCGCGCTGGACCGCAATCCGATCCTGGTCACCGCCCTCAACCCGGTGATCGGCTACGAGAAGGCCGCGGCCATCGCCAAGCGCGCCTATCGCGAGAACCGGCCGGTGTTCGACATCGCGCTGGAGGACAGCGGCCTGCCCGCCGCGGATCTGCGGCGCCTGCTGGACCCGGTCGCGCTGACCCGCGGCGGCATCCACGGCACCGCCGGAGGCTGAGCTGCCGCAGGCGGACGCTTCCGGCCCGCGTCGTTCGCGGGACCGTCTCCGCTGCCCCGCGCGGTCGAAACGCGGGGGCAAGGAGAGGTCGGACCCGGTGGGCCCTAGCGCTGCGCGAATTCCTGGTGCACCTGCTCCATGCAATCGTCGATATCGTCCGGCTGCAGCGTGGCATAGGGCCGGAACTGCGGCAGCGCATCGCCCAGCCGCTGCTGCGAGTCGAACACCTCCGGCAGGCGCTGGCAGATCTGCCGCACGCCCGGTTCGACCGTCTCCCGCACCGTCCTCTCGATGCGCCGCTCGAGGCGGCCGGTCATGGCGCCGAACATCAGTCCGAACAGGCCCTGGTCGACCGCGTCCAGCGCGACGCTTGCGCTGCGCTCGCCGATGTCGATGCCGGCCCTGGCGATGTCGAGGACCTGGCCGCGATAGGCGAGCAGCTCGCGTCGCTGACGGGCATCGATCGCCACCGCCGTGCCGTCGATCAGGAAGTCGCCAGCCGGCGTGATCTCCGCCTTCGGCAGCGCGTCGGCCTCGTCGCCGGAACCGTCCTGTTTGCCGAAACGCAGGCTCTGGCCGAGCTCCAGGTTGTCGGTGTCCAGCCTGGCGCGGGCCAGGGCCAGGTCGGCCTGTACTTCGCGGCGTGCGTCGGCCATGTCGGCGCGGATTTCGTCGTTGATGCTGGCGGCCGGCCGTTCGTGGGCGGCCACGACGGGGGGCAGCAGCAGCGCCGCGATGAGCAGCGACGGCGGCAGGCGACGGCGGAACGGGGTGCTGCGCATGGGGATTGCTCCTGTTGCTTGGATGTCAGCGACGCCGCGGCAGGTCCACCGCGCCACGCACGCCGCTGTGGTCGACGCTGCCGCTTCCGGTCGAAGACACGGTGAGATCGCCGCCGACGCCCCGGGCATCCAGGTCGCCCGAGCCGATCGAGTCGACGCGGACGCTGCCGCCAATGTCCACCAGGTCCGCGTCGCCCGAGCCGATCGACCCGATGGACACGCTGCCGGTGCTGCGACGCAGGCTGAAGTCGCCCGAGCCGATGCTGCCCACCTCGGCGTCGCCACGCAGTCCGCGCGCCTCGACGTCGCCCGATCCGATCGACAGCACCTTCAGCGCGCCGGCGTCCTCGATGGCGATGTCGCCGGAACCGACCTTGACCGTGGCGCGGCCGGCGATGCGCTTCAGTTCCACGTCGCCCGAGCCCACGTCGGCGCTTGCGGCCGCAGCGCCGGCCAGCCAGGCATCGCCGGAACCGACCTGGAGCTGCACCAGGACATCGTCGGGCACGCCGGCCTCGACGCGCAGGTACGCGTAGCGCTTGCCCAGTCCGAACCCGGCCAGCCCGTCGTCGCGGCGCAGGCGCACGATCAGGCGGTCGCCGTCGCGCTCCTGGGTCACGGTGAGCGCGTCGAGCCGGTCGGCATCGGAGGCGCAGGCCTGGCCGGCGAGGGTGCCGATACGGGTGTCCGCCGACGGACCGGCGTCCACGCGCAGTTCGTGCGGGCCGACGTCGAACATCACCGTCTTTGCGCCTGCCAGATCAAGCTCGAGGCTGCGGGGTGCCGAATGCCGGCACTCGCTGGCGACGGCCGGCGCGGCGGCGAGCGCGGAGACCAGGACGATCGGGACGAGCAGGGCGGAACGGATCATGGAAAGTCCTTCGTGTGGGTGTCGGACTGGGATGCGGCAGGCGGGACGAGGGTTTAACCGCGGCCGTTCAATCGACGCGTTCGGCCGCGGCATCGGCTTCGGCCGCCGCGTCGGCTTCGGCCGCGGCGTCGCCTGCGGCCTGTGCCGTGCCGGTGTCGTGGCTGTCGGACTTGCTGCGGCAGTCCTCGATGTCGCTGGCCTCCATGCGCGCATAGGGTTCGAATTCCGGTACGGCCGCCGCCAGCGCCTGCTGCGCCGTGAGCAGTCCGGGCAGCTGGTCGCACAGCTGCATGGCCGAGGCCTCGAGCCTGGCGGCCTCGGCTTCGACGCGTTTTTCCATCTCTTCGGTATCGCCGCGCAGCAGGCTGCCGATGGC
>JAEWZE010000259.1 GCA_023395465.1 Pseudomonadota bacterium | reverse complement strand
GTCGTACCCGCCCCGCCCCGTCGCACCGAACCGGCCCCTTCCGCGGCACCCGCCACGCAGGGCACGCCGACCACGCCCGCGCCCGGCGTCGCCGCGGCACCGGCACCGGCACCGCCCGCACCGCAGCGGGTGCTAGCGCCGGTCCTCGATCCCACGATCCTGGAAGACCTGCAGGCCATGCTCGGCGACGAGGTCGAGCGCCTGGTCGACGTGTTCCTGGAAGACACGCCGCGGCTGGTCAGGGCGCTTGAGAGTGCTGCTGCCGGTCCCGACTACGACGCCCTGCGCGAGGCGGCGCATTCGCTGAAGTCGTCCAGCGCCAACCTCGGCGCGATGTCGCTGTCGGCGGCGGCCAAGCGGGTCGAACTGGCCGCGCGCGAACGCTCGCTCGAGCGTCCCGCCGTGGCGGTGGCCCTGATCGCCAACGAGTTCGCCCGCGCCCGCCAGCAGTTGCTCGCGCGGCGCGCGGCGACCCAGCAGGCCTGAGACACGCGCGTGCCGGAGGCCCGGCGCGCGCTCAGTCCTCGATCTTGCTCTGCAGGTAGTTCTGCTCGCCGATGCGTTCGACCAGGTCGAGCTGGGTTTCCAGCCAGTCCACGTGCTCTTCCTCGTTCGCGAGGATGTCGGCGAACAGCTTGCGGCTGACGTAGTCGCCGGCGGTCTCGCAGTACGCGATCGCCTCGCGCAGCACCGGGATGCCTTCGAGTTCGAGCGCCAGGTCGCAGCGCAGGATCTCGATCGGATTCTCCCCGATCTTCAGCTTGCCCAGCGCCTGGAAGTTGGGCAGCCCCTCGAGGAACAGGATGCGCTCGGACAGCACGTCCGCGTGCTTCATCTCGTCGATCGATTCCTCGTACTCGTGCTTGGCCAGTTCCTCCAGGCCCCAGTTCTTCAGCATCTTGGCGTGCAGGAAGTACTGGTTGATCGCGGTCAGCTCGTTGTAGAGCGCCTGGTTGAGATAACGGATGACCTGTGCGTCGCCTTTCATCGGGTGCTCCCTGCGGCCTGAGACGGGCACTCTAGCGCCGTGCGGCCGGTTTTGCCGGAACGGGAATGGAGTGCATCCGCGTCGCGCGCCCTGCGGGTCGCACGTTGGCCGCTTTCACGACCGCATGGGACGCGACAGCGAGCCGTCATCGCGGCGAGGCGCAGGCGATTGCAGGACGCTGCAGTCGGTGCGGGGTTGGACCTCGCGCACGAACGCGGCCCGCAGGCCGCGGCGTGCCTTTCAGGCCGCTCGTGCGACCAGGGGCAGCGAGACCAGCAGGCCCGGCGCCGCCGGGCGGGCTTCCTCGAGCAGGGCCGTGGCGGTCTCGACGCAGCTGCCGCAGCAGGCGCCGACGCCGGTGCGCATCGTCAGTTCCGACAGCGTGCCGCAACCGGCTTCGGCGGCGCGGCGGATGTCGTGGTCGGTAATGCCATTGCAGATGCAGACGTACACGGCGCGAACCATGGGGTCGGACAGGCCACCATTGCGCCAGACATGAGAATGATTGTCAATACTGCCAGCGCTCGTATTCAGCGGCCACCGCGCTAGTCGCGCCGGGCCGGCTGCCGCATCGCGCCGCGCGGCGGCCGGCGGCGACCTTCGTAGGCGCGCTGCTCCAGCACGACCGGCGGGATCGCCGTCGGCCCGGCGATCTGCCGCGCGAACGGCGCCAGGTGGCGCAGCGCGCTGGCGTAGACACCACGCTTGAACATCACCACGTGCTCGACCGGATACCAGAAGTCCACCCAGCGCCAGTGGTCGAATTCGGGCTTGGCGGTCAGGTCCAGGCGCAGGTCGCTCTCGGCCCCGGTGAACTGGAGCAGGAACCAGACCTGCTTCTGGCCGATGCACACGACCCGGTCGTTGCGGCGGATGGCGTTGCGGGGCAGCCGGTAGCGCAGCCAGCCGGGGGTCACGCCGAGCACCGCCACGTGGTCGGGCAGCAGGCCGGTTTCCTCCCGCAACTCGCGATACATCGCCTCGATGGGCGTCTCGTCGCTGTTCATCCCGCCCTGCGGGAACTGCCAGCCATCGCGCCGCACCCGCCGCGCCCAGAAGACGCGGCCGTCCGGATGCATCAGCACGATGCCGACATTGGGGCGATACCCGTCCGGATCGATCACGATGCGGACTCCAAAGATCTACTGCCCCCGACTCTGCCACGACTGTCACGAAAGTGACAGCCCGGGGGACCGGCGTTGACGCGGCGCCTCCATCCCCGGACAATACGCGGCTCGCCGCCCTGCGGCGGGCCGTTGGCTATGTAGCTCAGCCGGTTAGAGCACAGCACTCATAATGCTGGGGTCGGTGGTTCGAGTCCACCCATAGCCACCATCTGCCGCGCGCCCTTCGTGGCGTTGCCGGACCGGTCGAACGCCGGTCGGCCCATTCCCGACACCGAACGAACCCGTCGTCGCCTCGTCCCGGGGCCAGGCGTTTGCGTCCCGTTCGTTTCCTCCGTGGCCATAACGGCCGGCGCAGGCCTCCACCCCTGCCTCGTGCATTCGTCGCGGCCGGTCCTGGAGCGCGCGAAGTCCGCCTACGCCGGCTGGTCGCGGCCCATGCTGTCCTGGATCAGGGCGACGATCTGCTCGACCGTCGGGTCCTTGGGCAGGGACATGTTCTTGAACGTGAAGTCCAGCTCGCTTTCGAGGTCGAGCATGATGTCGACCTGGATGATGGAATCGATGCCCAGTTCCTGGAGCCGCGTCTGTGCGCTAATGGGAACTTCGGTCGATCCGACCCGTTCTTGAAGCATTTCGGTCAGACGACGCAGAATGGCGGAGTTTTCCATGCGGGACACCTGTCATGTCCTCGCTGGCCCGGTTCCTGCGTGCCGGAAATCAGGACTTCCGACCGGAACGAACAACAGCAATGGGACGTTGAGGGCATTGTAATGGACCCGGCGGGCAGCCACGAGGCGAACAGGAGCGTCATCGCGCAGGCGAATTTCCGGCTCAGCTTCGGCGTGCTGGTCGCCGTCACGATCGCCTGCGTGCACTGGTTCGGCGCCTCGCGCCCGGCCACCGGCGACGGGCTGGTGCTGGGCATGCTCTCGGGCTACATCGCCTATGCCGCGCTCGCGCGCTGGCTGGCGGCGCACCCGCAGTGGCTGGCCTCGCGCGACCTGGTGGTGATCACCGCGGTGATCGACCCGCTGATCCTGTCGGCGTGGATGTACTTCGCCGGCGGCTCGTCGATGGTCTTCGTGGCCTTCTACCTGTTCACCACGCTCGGCTTCGGCTTCCGCGTGGGCACCATGGCCATGCACATCTGCCAGGCGTTCTCGCTGGTCGGCTTCGGCGTGGTGGTGATGACCTCGCCGACCTGGCAGGGCAACCTGCTGTTCGCGGCCTCACACGCGCTGCTGCTGCTGGTGGTGCCGCTGTACGCGGCCAGCCTGGTCCGGCGCATCAACGCCGCGCGCGAGGCGGCCGAGTTCGACAGCCGCGCCAAATCGCAGCTGCTGGCCAAGGTCAGCCACGAGCTGCGCACGCCGCTGACCGGCATCGTCGCCGACGCCCAGCTGCTGGAAGTGGAGGCCGTCGACGCGGGGACGGTCAACCGCGCCCGCTCGATCCAGCGCCTGGCCACCACCCTGGACTCGGAGATCAAGCAGCTCCTGGACCTGTCCAAGATCGCGGTGCACGGCGGCGACCGCAGCCAGGTGGCCGAAACCTTCAGCCTGGCCTTCACCGCAACCCAGGTCATCGGCTCGATCCGCTCGATCGTCGGCGCCAAGCCGCTGGCGGTGGAGCTCGACTTCGATGAGCGGATCAAGCTGCCGGTGGTCGGGCGCCACCAGGAACTGGTGTCGATCCTGACCAACCTGGCCGGCAATGCGGTGAAGTTCACCGAGCAGGGCTCGGTCACGCTGGAGGTGCGGCTGCTCGAGGCCACCGACACGGCGTACCGGATCCGCTTCGCGGTGTCGGACACCGGCATCGGCATCGATCCGGCCTACCACGAGAAGATCTTCCAGCCCTTCTTCCAGGTCGAGAGCGGCCCGGCACGGCGCTACGGCGGCACCGGCCTGGGCACCTCGATCGCCAGCGAGCTGGTGCGGCGCATGGGCGGGCAACTGCAGGTCGACAGCGCGCGCGGCCGCGGCAGCACGTTCTTCTTCGAACTGCGGCTGCCGGTCGATGCCAGCCCGGCGGCGGAGACGGCGGTGGCCAATGCGGCGCCGTCCTGCGTGGCCGGCAAGCGCGTGCTGGTGGCCGACGACAACGCCACCAACCTGTCCCTGCTGCGGGAGATGCTGCTCAAGTACGGACACCAGGTGACGGCGGTGGAGAGCGGCCACGAAGCGATCGTGATGCTCAGCGCCAACACCTACGACGTCATCTTCCTCGACTACAACATGGACGACGTCAACGGCGCCGTGGTCTACCAGACCTACGCCTACAGCCGCGTGCAGCTGGCGCCAACCTTCTTCATCACCGCCGACACCACGGCGATGACCACGCGCCTGCTCGAGGACCTCGGCGCCAACGGCGTGATCTACAAGCCGCTGACGTTCGAGAAGATCCGCGAGGCCATCGCCAGCGTGTTCCCGGACGAGGCGCGGCCGGTGTCCGAGCCGCTGCGGCAGCGCCAGGCCGGGCCGATCGCGCTCAGCGGCGTGCCGGTCGAATACCTGGACCCGACCGCCATCGAGGAGCTGCGCGAGATCAAGGACAGCCCCGAATTCCTGCACGCGGTGGTCGCCGACGGCATCGGCGACATCCATGCCCTGCACCAGGCCATGGCCGAGGCCATCGACGGTGGCGACCTGCCCGGCATGCACAAGCATGCACACGCGCTCAAGGGCGTGGCGCTGAGCCTGGGCGCGGTGCGCCTGGCGCACCTGGCGGACCGGCTGATGACCATGACCCACGACACGCTCACCGGCAGCGCGGAGCGCTGGCACGAGGACCTGGACGTGTGCGTGGCCAAGAGCTGCCAGTCGCTGGACGACCTGCGGCTGGCCTTCGCGACGCAGGCCGCGGTCAACGACTGATCCGCGCCGCCGGCAGCGGCGGGCGCGGACGCGCGCAGCCGATCCCCATCCGCCCTCTCCCGCAGGCGGAAGACGGGCCGGCGCCGGCGTTGGACCGCGCCTGGCGCTTGCGCGCAGCCGGCCAGGCCGCCTGCGGAACGAACGGGCCCCGGGTCGCCAGGCTCAGGCCACCCGGGCCACGGCCGCCGGAGGTTCCGCGACCGCCGCCGCGCCCTGCTGCTCGCCGGCCTGCATCAGGATCAGCATTTCCATCGCGCGCACTTCCTCGGCCGTGAGCTGCATCGCCGCTTCCACCCAGTCCTCGACCACGCGCCTGCCTTCGGCGTAGTCGATGCCGGCGCTGCGGCGCACCGCCTGGCGCACCATCATCCGCGCCTTGCGACGCGAGGCGTGCTCGCGGATGTAGCGCTCCACGGCCAGCTCGCCAGAACCCTGCGGGACGACCTCGTCGACCAGCCCCATCTCCAGCAACTGCGCGGCGCTGTAGACCTTCTTGTTGGTCATCAGCTTCTCGGCTGCCTTCGGCGCCATGCGCTCGCACAGCAGGCCCATCGCGCCGCTGCACGGGAACAGGCCGAACATGATCTCGGGAAAGCCGAAGCTGCTCTGCTCCTCGGCGATGATGTGGTCGGCCGCGAGCGCCAGCTCGAAGCCGCCGCCCAGCGCCCGTCCCTGTACCAGCGAGATGGTGGCCATCCGGCCCTTGAACTCGGTCGACCAGGCGACGATCGCGTCGAGGCAGCGCATCGAGTACTCGCGCAGGCGCTGCACGTCGCCGCGCCGGATGCACTGCAGGAAGAAGCGCAGGTCGCCGCCCTGGCTGAAGTAGTCCGGGTGGCTGGACTGGATCACCGCGTACGGCGGCGGGTGGCCGATGGCGCCGGCGACGGCGTCCGGGATCCGCAGCTCGTCGATCAGTTCGTGGAACTCGTCCACCAGCGCGGGCGTGAAGTTGTGGACGCCCGAGGCATCGGGCGAGACGTTGACCCACAGCGTCCGTTCGGCCAGCTGGCGGATCTGGGTGCTGACGCGTCTGGGGGCGGCACGGTTGGCGGTCAGGGTGTGGTGCATGGAAGCTCTCCTTGTGGGCGGGGTGGCGATTGCCGGGGGGTACTGGAAATCACGAGCGCGGCATTGGTGCCGCCGAAACCGCAGGAGAACGACAGCGCATGCGGGATCGGCATGGCGCGCGGGGCGGGCCCGACGTGGTTGACGGCGCAGGCCTCGTCCGGCTCGCCCAGGTGGGCGCTCGCCGGGGCCACGCCGATCCGCATCGCCAGCAGGGTCAGCACGAACTCGAGCGCGCTGGCGCCTCCCAGCAGGTGGCCGTGGACGGATTTGGTGGACGAGACCGCGGCATCGCCGGGTCCAGCGCCGAAGACTTCGCGGATCGAACTGGCCTCGATCTCGTCGCCGCCGCGGGTGGCGGTGGCGTGGGCGTTGACGTAGGCGATGTCGGCCGGACGCAGCCCTGCCGAAGCCACGGCCGAGCGCAGCGCCGCCACCTGGCCGCGCGAGTCGGGCATGCCGATGTGATGGGCGTCGTTGGTGCAGGCGTAGCCGCTGAGGTAGCCCAGCACCTGCGCCCCGCGTTCGCGCGCGAGCCTGGCGTTTTCCAGGATCACGAAAGCCGCTCCTTCGCCCAGCACCAGGCCGGTACGCTGCTTGGAGAATGGACGGCAGGTCGTGGACGGATCGTCAGGATCGGGTTCGGCCATCGCGCGGGTGCCGTCGAAGGTGCCCAGCACCAGCGAGGTCAGCGACCCTTCCGCGCCGCCGGCCACGGCGATGTCGAGGTCGCCGCGCGCGATCGCGCGGCCCGCCTCGCCGATCGACACGCCCGAGGAGGCGCAGGCGCTGGCGCTGGTGATGACCGGGCCGGTGATGCGGTGGCGGATCGCGATCTGCGCGCCGCCGCCATTGCCCATGATCGCCATCGAGGTCCACGGCCGCGAACGCTGCCGGCCCTCGAGCAGCAGCTGCTGGAACCACTCCAGCCCGGTCGCGGTGCCGCCGTTGACGTTGCCGTAATAAAGGCCCGCACGCTCGCCGTAGGCGGAGAATTCCTCCAGCCCGGCCTGCGCGATCGCCTGGCGCGCGGCGAGGATCGCCATCTGCTGGACGCGATCCAGGAACGGACGCTCGAGCTTGGGGAACGCTTCCTCGAACTGCACCGGGATCGCGCCCGCCGCGAACAGCTTGCGGATCGGCGGCGCCTCGTACAGGCGAATCCCGGACGCCCCCGTCCGCAACGAGGCTTCCGCCTCGGGCACGTTCAACCCGATGGGCGAAACAACGCCCATGCCGGTGATCGCGACATCTTCCATCGCCATGCGTGTCCATCCCGATCAGTGACCTCGGGACGCACCAGATTGTCTTCCCTGTTCCCAGCGCGCCCGGATCCAAAAGCACAATGCGCGCGCTGACGGTATCACCGAAAACCGCGGCGCGGATAGAACGCAGGTTGCGGACGCGTGACAGCCGCGGACGACGGCGTTCGCCCCCGCCCCCCCCCCCCCCGCGCC
>JAEWZE010000234.1 GCA_023395465.1 Pseudomonadota bacterium | reverse complement strand
TTCGACGAGAAGCAGGACCTGGCGATGAACAAGCGCCAGAAGCTGCCGCACCATACCAACGGCATGCGCTTCACCGCCTGGGACGCGGCCGGCGCGGTGATCGCCACGCGCGACTACTACTCGGTCGGCGGCGGCTTCGTGGTCAACCAGGACGAGGCGGCGAAGGATCGCATCGTCGCCGACACCACGCCGCTGCCCTACCCGTTCCGCAGCGGCGACGAACTGCTCGCCCAGGCGCAGGCGCATGGCCTGAGCATCGCCGCGCTGATGCTGGAGAACGAGAAAAGCTGGCGCAGCGAGGCCGAGATCGCGCAGGGCCTGCGCGAGCTGTGGGCGGCGATGCAGGCCTGCGTGGCGCGCGGCATCCGCGAGGAAGGCACCCTGCCCGGCGGCCTCCACGTGGCCCGTCGCGCGCCGGCGCTGCACAAGGAGCTGGTCGCGCGTCCCGAGGCGGCGATGCGCGATCCGCTGACCGTGCTCGACTGGGTCAACCTGTACGCGCTGGCGGTCAACGAAGAGAACGCCGCCGGCGGCCGCGTGGTCACCGCGCCCACCAACGGCGCGGCCGGCATCATCCCGGCGGTACTGCACTACTACCACCATTTCTGCCCCGGCAGCAGCGAACGCGGCGTGTTCGAGTTCCTGCTCACCGCCGCGGCCGTGGGCATCCTCTACAAGGAGAACGCCAGCATCTCCGGCGCCGAGGTCGGCTGCCAGGGCGAGGTCGGCGTAGCCTGCTCGATGGCCGCCGCCGGCCTGACCGCCGCGCTGGGCGGCACCCCGGGCCAGATCGAGAACGCCGCCGAGATCGGCATGGAACACAACCTCGGCCTGACCTGCGACCCGATCGGCGGACTGGTGCAGATTCCCTGCATCGAGCGCAATGCGATGGGATCGGTGAAGGCGATCAACGCCAGCCGCATGGCCCTGCGCGGCGATGGCCAGCACAAGGTGAGCCTGGACAAGGTGATCCGCACCATGCGCCAGACCGGCCGCGACATGCAGGACAAGTACAAGGAAACCAGCCGCGGCGGGCTGGCGGTGAACATCATCGAGTGCTGAGGTCCGCGGTGCCTCGCTCTGCGCCGCGCAGCGGAGGGAGAGAGGTCGCGAGGGCGCACGTCACGTCGCCCCAGCCCCGTTTCGCGGAAACTTCCCCGCGCCGCCATCAGCCGCAGGGAAGTGTGCGGCCGCTCGCTCAGCCGTTCGCGATCCGCAGCACGTCGTCCAGCAGCGCCGCGGCCGTCACCTTCGCACCGGCGCCCGGCCCCTGCAGCACGAGCGGCTGTTCGCTATAGCGGTCGCTGAAGATCGCCGCGCGGTTATCGGTGCCGCTTCCGCTGGCCAGCGGGTGCGACAGCGGCAGCGCGCGCAGGCCCACGCTGGCACCGCGTTCGGCGTCGAAGCGGCCGACGAAGCACAGCCGGGCGTCGTTGCGGTAGGCATTGAGGAATCGCTCGCGCAGCGGCGCGTCCAGCGCCGCGAGCTGGGCGTCGACCGCGTCGGCGGCGGCATCGCGCAGCGCGTCCGGCACCAGCGACGACACCCGGATCTCGCGCGCCTCGAGCGGCAGCCCGGCGGCGCGCGCCAGGATCAGCAGCTTGCGGCGCACGTCCTCGCCCGACAGGTCCTGGCGCGGGTCAGGCTCGGCATAGCCGGCGTCGCGGGCCTCGCGTACCAGGTCGGAGAACGGCCGGGTGTCGTCGTAGCGCGACAGCAGCCAGGCCAGCGAACCCGACAGCACGCCCTCCACCGCATGGATGCGGTCGCCGCCCGCGACCAGCTCGCGGATCAGGCGCAGCAGCGGCAGGCCCGCGCCGACCGTCGCCGAATCGCCGTAACGCGCGCCCTCGCGCTGCGCATCGACGATGGCCTGCGCGCGCGCCAGATCGCCGCCGTTGCCGAGCTTGTTGGCGGTCACCACGTGGATCCCGCGCAGCAGCCATTCGGGATGCCAACCGGCCACGGTGTCGCTGGCGGTGGCATCGATGACGATGTCGCCGCGCGCCAGCGATTCGCCCTCGGCCCACGGCGGCACCTGGGTGGCGCTGCGCGGCGCCGAGCGCGCCTGCACGATGGCTGCATCCGGCGAGTCGCCGGCCGCCACCTGTACCCGCGAATTGCTCAGCCAGGCGAACGCCGGCAGCGGCACGCCGCGCTCCACCAGCTGGCGGTAGCGCTCGACCACCGCGCTGCCGACCACACCGGTACCCAGCAGCGCCAGGCGTCCGCTGCGCGCGGGGGCCGAGGGACGGATCGGGGTCACCGTGCTCATGCGTCCACCCGCAAGCCAGCAGTGCCGGGCCGGGTCTGCGCGAGCGCGCGATCGAGGGCGGCGGCCAGGTCGGCCTGCAGGTCCTCGCAGGCCTCGATGCCGATCGACAGCCGCACCAGGCCATCGGGAATCCCCGCCGCCGCGCGCGCCTCGGCGGTCATCGCCGCATGCGTCATCGAGGCCGGATGCGCGACCAGGCTTTCCACGCCGCCCAGCGATTCGGCCAGGGTGAAATGGCGCAGCCCGTCGACGAAGGCGCGCACCGCATCGACGCCACCGTCGAGTTCGAGCGAGAGCATCGCGCCGAAGCCGTTCTGCTGGCGCGCCGCCACCGCGTGCCCCGGATGCGAGGCCAGGCCCGGGTAATGCACCTTCGCCACCGCCGGGTGCGCATCGAGCTGTGCGGCGATCGCCTGCGCGTTCTCCTGGTGCACGCGCAGCCGCGCGTCCAGCGTGCGCAGCCCGCGCAGGGTGAGGAAGCTGTCGAACGGCGAGCCGGTGATGCCCAGGGCGTTGGCCCACCAGGTGAACCGCTCGTGCAGTTCGGGCGTGGCGGCGACCACGGCGCCGCCGACGACGTCGCTGTGGCCGTTGATGTACTTGGTGGTCGAGTGCAGCACCACGTCGGCGCCGAACGCGATCGGCTTCTGCAGTGCCGGCGACAGGAAGGTGTTGTCGACCACCGCCAGCGCGCCCGCGCGATGCGCGGCCTCGATCACGAAGCGCAGGTCGGTGACCCGCAGCAGCGGGTTGGAGGGGGTTTCGATCAGCACCAGCTTCGGCGACTGCGCCAGCGCCGCGGCCAGCGAACGCGGATCGGTGAGGTCGGCGGTGATCAGTTCGAAATGGCCCTTGCCCGCCAGCGCGTTGAACAGGCGCCAGCTGCCGCCGTAGGCGTCGTGCGGCACCACCAGCTTCTCACCCGGCGCCAGCAGCGCGTTGAGCACCAGGGTGATCGCGCCCATGCCGGTGGCGGTGACCACGCCGCCGGCGCCGCCCTCGAGTTCGGCCAGCGCTTCGCCGAGCAGGTCGCGGGTCGGGTTGCCGCTGCGGGTGTAGTCGTATTCGCGCTTGTTGCCGAAACTCTCGAAGCTGAAGTTGCTCGACAGCACGATCGGCGGCGTCACCGCACCATGCGCGGTATCGCGGTCGATGCCGGCGCGCACCGCGCTGGTGGCGGGACGACAGGCCCCGTGGCTGGCAACGGGCGTGGAACTGGCGGTCATGCGGGTTCTCCAGGGTTGCGCAGCGCGCCGGCGAGGATGCCGTCGATGCGGTCGGTTTCCTTCAGGAAGGCGTCGTGGCCATACGGCGAGCGCAGCACGCGCAGCTGGCCGGGAATGCCGAGCGCCTCGACCAGCGCCACCGAATCGGACAGCGGCACCAGGCGATCGCCCTCGACCGCGACCACCAGGGTCGGCACGCGCACCTGCGCGGGGTCGATGCGGTGCAGGTCGATCGATTCGGACAGGCGCAGCCAGGCGTTGACCGGCGTGCGCGCCACGAAGCGCGCGCCGGCGGCGTCGAGGTAGTCCTCGGCGGCCACGCGCACGCGGCCGTTGACCACTTCGGGCGGCGCGTCGAAGCGCTCCTCGAATTCTTCGGGCGTGCGGTAGCTGAGCATCGCGAACTGGCGCGCCAGCGACAGCCCCTGCACGTCGGCGCACTGCAGCTGGCCGAGCGCGACCGCCTTGCGCTGCAGTGCGCGCCAGGCCGCGGCGTAGGGGTGGGCGCGGTGCGCACCGCTGACCGCGACCAGCCGGTCCAGCCGCTGCGGGTGGCGGATCGCGAACTGCAATCCGACCAGGGCGCCGTACGAGTACCCGACGAAGGCGCGCAGCGCGCCGATGCCCAGCGCATCGAGCAGGGCGGCGACGGCGTCGGCCTGGTCGGCGGTGTCGATCGGCGTGTCGAGCCGGCCATCGGCGCCGACGTAGTCGAAGCCCAGGATGCGCCAGCGCGCCGGATCGAGCGTGCGCCCGGCGCCCACCAGGTCGTTGGCCCAGCCGGCCTCGGGAAATCCGGCGTTGGCCGCGATGTGGCGGTGCGCGGAAATGCCGCCGGCCACCAGCACCACCGGCGCACCGGCCGGTCCGCTGAGCTCCCAGGCCAGGCGCACCTGGCGCGGCCCGGCATGGCGCAGCGCCAGGGTCGGTTCCAGCACGCCGCGACGCGGCCCGGCCACGTCGGCGCCAGGCACGCGCGCATCCGTCGTCGCCGCGGCAGGCGGCGGACGGTGGCTGGCGGTGGCGTGGACAAGACCCATGGCGCAATCCGGTTGGCAGCAAGGGCCAACGAGGCTTGCGGGGATCGGAAGATTGCCGGGCTGGCCGGCCAGATGCGCATCCACCCGCGAGGGGCGCCGCACAACCATCTTCCGGTGGACGCACAGGTCCCCGCAGGACTTGGCACCGCGACAGAGCCGACCTTGCGGTCGCCTCCATCAGGTTGCCCCGGCTTCTTCGGGCCTGTCCCTCAGCCGGTCTCGATGGATGCGCGCAGGTTGCCAGCGTCCCGGGCGCTTGTCAATCGCTTCATGCCGATGAAGCGATACTTCGTTTGGACCGCACTTGCGGCGATAATCCGCGCCATGCGTCCTGCCCTCCCCTTCGTGGCGGCCCTGCTGCTGGCTGCCTGCGCGACTCCGCGCGTCCCGGTGATCGCCACCGGCCCTGCGACCCCGCCGCCGGCGGAGGTCGCCGCCGTGCCCGAGCGGTACGTCACCATCGAGAATCCGGACGACGAGCTCGACTCGCTCGCCACCTGGCCCACAGAGGACGGCGCGGTGTGGCTGATCGCCACCGCCAAGAACACCCACGAACTGGTGGTGTTCGACGCCGACAGCGGCGAGCAGCTGCGCGGCGTCGGCCGCCGCGGCAGCGGCGAAGGCGAATTCCTGCGGCCTAACGGCGTATTCGTCCACGGCGACCTGCTGCTGGTATCCGAACGCGACAACCGCCGCGTGCAGATGCTGTCGCTGCCCGGTTTCCGCCCGCTCGGCAGCTTCGGCGAAGGCCTGCTGCGCAGCCCCTACGGGCTGTGGGCGCATGAACCCGAACCCGGCGAACTCCAGGTCTATGTCACCGACAGCTTCATGGATGGCGCCGATTTCAGGACCGTGCCGCCGCTGTCGCAGCTCGACCGGCGCGTGCACCGCTTCCGCATCGACCTGCAGATCGGGGATCCGCCGCAGGCGCACCACCTGGGCACGTTCGGCGACACCGCGCCCGCAACCGCGCTGCACATCGTCGAATCGCTGCACGGCGACCCGGCGCATGACCGCCTGCTGGTCGCCGACGAGGATGCGCGGCAGGGCACGGCGCTGCGCGAATACACCCTGGACGGCCGCTTCACCGGTGGCGGGCTGCAGCCCGGGACGTTCCTGGCCGAACCCGAGGGCATCGCGCTGTGGGCCTGCACCGCCGGGACCGGCTACTGGATCGCCGTCGACCAGCTGCGGCCGCTGACGGTGTTCCGGGTCTTCGACCGGGTCAGCCTGGCCCCGCGCGGGGCGTTCAGCGGGCAGGTCACCGCCTGGACCGACGGCGTCGTGCTGCACGCGGCCTCCACCGCGCGCTTTCCGGCCGGCGCCCTGTTCGCCGTCCACAGCGACCGCGCTGTCGCCGCTTTCGACCTGCGCGATGTCGCCCGCGCGCTCGACCTGGACCCGGCCTGCATCCAATGAGCCGGCACCGGCTGGCGATCGCCACTGCGGCGCTGGCGCTGGCGATGGCCGCCGCCGCGCAGGCCTCGACGGTCTATCGCTGGACCGACGCGCAGGGCCGCGTCCACTACGCCGACCGGGTCGACGGCACCCCGCGCGCCGGCGCCGTCGAGCGCCTCGCCCTGCCGGCCGAAGCCGCCGCGGTGGCCCGCCTGCGCGTGGAGCCGGACGCCGACGGCGCCCTCGCCTGGATCGACAACCTGCTCGCCGGCCCGATCGAGGTGATGCTGCACGCCGAGGGCGAGGCGGCCGTCGCCAGCGATCCGCCCCTGCCCGCGCGCGGCACCGTGCAGCCGCGCTCGGCCACGCTGCTGGCGCGCATCGCGCGGGGCAACCCGCGCCTGCGCGTGGTCGCGGTGCCGGGATCGCCGAACGCGCGGCCGCGCGACGTCGAATACGCCTGGCCCCTGGCGTCGGCACCGTTGCGCATCCAGCAGGCCTGGGGCGGCGGCTACAGCCACCACGACGCAGAGAACCGCCATGCGGTCGACTTTGCCGCACCGGTCGGCACCCCGGTGGTCGCCGCACGCGACGGCGTGGTGATGCAGGCCGAGGCCCGTTTCGACGAGGCCGGGGCCGACGAGGACGAGGCCGCGCTGCTGGCGCGCGCCAACTTCATCCGCGTGCTGCACGACGACGGCACGATGGCCCTGTACGCCCACCTGCAAACCGGCGGCGTACTGGTCCGCACCGGCCAGCACGTGCGCCGCGGCCAGACCATCGGCCGCTCCGGCAACACCGGGCTGAGCACCGCCCCGCACCTGCATTTCGTGGTCCACGCCAACCGCGGCATGCACCTGGAGTCGGTGCCGTTCCGGATGTTCGGGCCGCAGGGCATCCTGCGCTTCGAGGCCACGCCGGGCGGGTAGGCGCGGCGGGCTTTTCGGGCGGGATCCTCGATCGTCGCGGGCCGCCTCCACAGGCCGGACCGCCAGGCCCGGCGGGCGACACCGGATCGGTGGAAGCTGCGGCACGGCGGTGCGGGTCCACGCCAGTGGGCGACGTCGCGGCCGCATGCAGCAGGCGGGCGCCGCGGGCCGCATCCGGCACGCCCCGTATCCCCAGCCGGCCCTTCACCGCGCGTGGCCGTATAATTTCCGGCTTTCCGCAGACCTCCCGGCGCCACCGCGGCGGGTATCGCCATGCCCGACGTTGCCACTGAAGCCGCGCGCCGCCGCACCTTCGCCATCATCTCCCACCCCGACGCGGGCAAGACCACGCTGACCGAGAAGCTGCTGCTGTTCGGCGGCGCGATCCAGATGGCCGGCTCGGTCAAGTCGCGCAAGACCTCGCGCCACGCGACCTCCGACTGGATGGCGCTGGAGAAGGAGCGCGGCATCTCGGTCACCTCCTCGGTGATGCAGTTCCCCTACGAGGGCCGCATCATCAACCTGCTCGATACCCCCGGCCACGCCGACTTCGGCGAGGACACCTACCGCGTGCTTACCGCGGTGGACAGCGCGCTGATGGTGATCGACGTGGCCAAGGGCGTGGAGGAGCGCACGATCAAGCTGATGGAGGTGTGCCGCATGCGCGACACGCCGATCATGACCTTCATCAACAAGCTCGACCGCGAGGGCAAGGATCCGATCGACCTGCTCGACGAGGTCGAATCGGTGCTCGGCATCCAGTGCGCGCCGGTGACCTGGCCGATCGGCATGGGCCAGCGCCTGAAGGGCGTGGTCCACCTGCTCACCGGCGAAGTGCACCTGTACGAGCAGGGCCGCAACTTCACCCGCCAGGATTCGACCATCTTTCCCTCGCTCGACGCGCCCGAGCTCGCCGCCCGCATCGGCGCGGACATGCTGGCCAACCTGCGCGACGAGCTCGAGCTGGTGCAGGGCGCCAGCCATCCGTTCGACAAGCAGGCCTACCTCGAGGGCAGGCAGACGCCGGTGTTCTTCGGTTCGGGCGTGAACAACTTCGGCGTGCAGCCGCTGCTGGACTTCTTCGTCGAGCACGCGCCGTCGCCGCGGCCGCGCGCGACCACCGGGCGCGAAGTGGCGCCGCAGGAAGACAGGCTGACCGGCTTCGTGTTCAAGATCCAGGCCAACATGGACCCGCAGCACCGCGACCGCGTTGCCTTCATGCGCGTGTGCTCGGGGCGCTTTTCCGCCGGCATGAAGGCCTTCCACGTGCGCAGCGGCAAGGAAGTGAAGCTGGCCAATGCGCTGACCTTCATGGCCAGCGACCGCGAGATCGCGGCCGAGGCCTGGCCCGGGGATGTGATCGGCATCCACAACCACGGCACCATCTCGATCGGCGACACCTTCACCGAGGGCGAGTCGCTGAGCTTCACCGGCATCCCGAACTTCGCGCCGGAGCTGTTCCGCCGCGCACGCCTGCGCGACCCGCTCAAGCTCAAGCAGCTGCAGAAGGGCCTGGCGCAGCTGTCGGAAGAGGGCGCCACCCAGTTCTTCCGCCCGCTGATGAGCAACGACCTGATCCTGGGCGCGGTCGGCGTGCTGCAGTTCGACGTGGTCGCCTACCGGCTCAAGGACGAGTACGGCGTGGACGCGATCTTCGAGCCGGTGCAGGTGGCGACCGCGCGCTGGGTGAAGTGCGACGACGGGAAGAAGCTGGAGGAGTTCCGCGACAAGCACGCGCTGAACCTCTCGATCGACGCCGCCGGCGAGCTGGTCTACCTCGCGCCGACCCGGGTCAACCTGCAGCTGGCCCAGGAACGTTCGCCCGGCGTCGAGTTCATGTCCACCCGCGAGCACGCGCATTCGGTGGCGGCCGGCTGAGGACGTCGAAGCGAGCGCCGTCGCCACGTCCCGGGCCGCCCGACCCCAGGCACCGGGCCAGCCGTGAACGCAGCCCGGTGGCGCTCCCACGCCCCGCGGCAATGCGGTAACGTATGGACGTGAGCACTCCCCACAGCGAGTTCCGCGCAGTGCGCGCGCGCCGGCGCGCCGCACGCCTTGCGCATCTGCGCGACGAGGTCGCCAGCGCGCTGACCCACGGCTTCGGCGCTGCCGCGGCGCTGGCCGGCGGCGCGGTCCTGATCACGCTGGCCGCGATCCACGGCGACGGCTGGCAGCTGGGCGCGGCCATCGTGTTCGGCGTCACCCTGCTGCTGCTCTACCTGGCGTCCACGCTGTACCACTCGATCCAGCATCCGGTCGCCAAGGGCCGGCTCAAGGTCTTCGACCATTGTGCGATCTACCTCCTGATCGCCGGCACCTACACCCCCTTCACGCTGATCGGACTGCGCGGCTCCTGGGGCTGGGGCCTGTTTGCCGCGATCTGGACGCTGGCCCTGGCCGGCGTGGTGTTCAAGCTGTTCTACACCGGCCGTTTCAAGCGGCTGTCCACGCTCATCTACGTGGCGATGGGCTGGCTGGTCCTGGTGGCGATCAAGCCGGTGATGGCCACGCTCGACGCCTGGACCTTCGGCTGGCTGATCGCTGGCGGCGCGTTCTACACCCTGGGCACGTTCTTCTACCACCGCGAATCCCTGCCCTACGCGCACGCCATCTGGCACCTGTTCTGCATTGGCGGCAGCGTCTGCCACTACGTGGCGGTGCTGGCCCAGGTGGTGCCCCAGCCCTGACCACGCGGGCCTCGCGAAACTGAACCCTTCGCATCGCTTTCGCGCAGGGATGACGCGACGCGCGCAAGTCTGGCGCCATGTCCAGCCCCACCCCAACGCCCAACGCGCGCAGCGCGATCCGGTTTCGCCGGCCATCACGACGCACGTTGGCGGTGCTGGGCGTGATCGCCGCGCTGCTCGTGCTGCTGGTGTTGCTCTGGGACTGGAACTGGTTCAAGCCGCCGGTCGAGGCCGTCGTCGAAGCGCGCACCGGTCGCGAATTCGAGATTGCCGGCGACCTCGACGTCGACCTGGGCCGCGTCACCACGGTCACCGCGGACCGCCTGCGCCTGGGCAACCCGGAGTGGTCGGCGCATGCGGACATGGCCACCACCGAGCGGCTGGTGCTGCAGTTCGAGTTCTGGCCGCTGCTCATCGGCAGGCTGCGCCTGCCCGAACTGCGCCTGGTGCGGCCCGATGTGCGCCTGGAAACCGGCCCCGAAGGCGGACCGGGCAACTGGGATTTCGGCTTCGACGATGACGGCGGCGAGCCGCTGCAGCTGCGCAGGCTGTGGGTCGACGAGGGCCGCCTGCGCTTCGAGGATGCGCGCAGCGAGACCGCCATCGACATCGAGCTATCCAGCCAGGAAGCATCGAAGGCGGGCGCGGCGCCGTCCATGGCGCTCGAGGGAAGCGGCGAGTGGAGCGGCAACGAGTTCAGCCTGGAAGGCACCGCCGAATCGCCGCTCGAACTGCAGGACACCGAACGTCCCTATCGTCTCGACCTGCGCGCGCGCGCGGGCGCCACCCGCGCGCATGCGCGCGGCAGTCTGATCGATCCGTTCCGGCTGCGCGATTTCGACGTGCAGTTCGCGCTCTCCGGCCGCAACCTCGCCCACCTGTATCCGCTGCTGGGCCTCGCGCTCCCGGATTCACCGCCCTACTCGGTCGATGGCCGCCTGACCCGCGACGGCACTACCTGGCACTACGACACGTTCACCGGCAAGGTCGGCCAGAGCGACCTGGGCGGGTCGGCCGCGGTCACCACCGGTGGCGAACGCCTGTTCTTCAAGGCCGACCTGGTATCCGACCGCCTGGACTTCGACGACCTCGCCGGCTTCGTCGGCGCGGCCCCGGACGCCGAGGGCGAGCAGCTCGACCCCGCCCTCGCCGCCCAGGCCGCGGAACAGGCCGCCCGCGGCAAGGTCCTGCCTTCGCACCCCTATCAGCTGCACAAGCTGCGCTCGATGGACGCGGACGTACGCCTGCGCGCGCGCCGCATCAACGCGCCGGACCTGCCCATCGACGACATGGACGCGCACCTGCTGCTGGAAGCCGGGCTGCTGCGCCTGGACCCGCTCAACTTCGGCGTCGCCGGCGGCGAGATCCGCGCCGACGTCCGGATGGATGCGCGTCGCGACACCATCCACACCCGGGTCAAGGCCGCGCTTCGCCAGGTCGAGCTGGCCCGGCTGTTCCCTGACGTGGAACTGGCCAAGGACACGGTCGGCCGCCTGGCCGGCAGCTTCAACCTCGCCGGCACTGGCAATTCGGTCGCGACCATGCTGGCCAGCGCCGATGGCGACGTGGCTGTCGGCATGGGCCGCGGCGAGATCAGCAACCTGCTCGTGGAACTCGCCGGCATCGACATCTACGAGACGGTGAAGTACCTCATCGGCAAGGACCGCAAGGTGCCCGTGCGTTGCGCCTTCGCCGATTTCGGCGTCAAGCAGGGCGTGATGGATTCGCGCGCGCTGGCCTTCGACACCACCGACACCATCATCGTAGGCAAGGGCCAGATCGACCTGGGCGAAGAAACCCTGGATCTGGAACTGCGCCCGCGCCCCAAGGACCGGAGCATCCTCGCCCTGCGCTCGCCCCTGCACGTGGGCGGAACCTTCGCCGATCCCAGCTTCCGCCCCGACTTCGCCCGCCTCGGGCTGCGCGGGGCCTTCGCCCTGGCACTGGGCAGCATCGCGCCGCCGGCCGCATTGCTGGCCACGCTGGAACTGGGACCGGGCGAGGACAGCAACTGCGGCGGCGATTACGCGAAGTAGGCGCCGATCCACGACAATACCGGACGCCATCCATCCGCCAGGAGAAGCGACCCATGTTCCGCAACGCATTGGCCATCGCCTGCCTGTTTGCCTCGTTCGCCTCGGCGACGCACGCGCTCGACCGCGTTCCGCGGGAACTGACTCCCCTCACGGCGCCGCAGATCGAGCAGCTCAACACCGTACTCGGCGGGCAGTCCTCCGACACCTATGACACGCCGCCCCGGGTGCTTGAAGCCTTCGTGCCGATCTACCCGGCAAGCCGCCTGTTGTCCGGCAAGACCGGCAGCTGCCATGTGAGCTTCAGCATCGATGTCGACGGCCGTGCCAGCGACGCTTCACCCGAACCCGATGCAGACGAAAAGATGTGCGCACATGCGCTGTTCGCCCTGCAGTACTGGCGTTTCGAGCCGGCGAGGCGGTCCGGGCAAGCGGTCGTCGTCCGATTCCGGATGCCCTTCCACTACGACATCACGCGCTGACGCTCAGCCGGCGATGTAGCGCTGCAGCTGGTCGAGTTCGTGCTGCTGGTCCTCGATCACCGCGGCCACGAGGTCGCCGATCGAGATCATGCCCACCACCGCGCCCTGCTCGATCACCGGCAGGTGCCTGATCCGGTTGTGCGTGACCAGCTGCATGCAACCCGGGACGCCATGGTCGGGGCCGACGGCGATCACCTGCGCGGTCATGATCGCGCTGACCGGGGTGTCCTTCGACGAACGCCCCTCGAGCACGATTTTGCGCGCATAGTCGCGCTCGGACAGGATCCCGACCAGGCGGGAGCCGTCCATCACCAGCACCGCGCCGATGCCCTTGGCCGCCATCAGCCGGATCGCATCGATGACCGGTGCGTCCGGGGCGACGGCGAACAGTTCAGGCGTCTTGGCTTCCAGCAGTTGACGCACCGTACGCATGGCGCTTCCCTCCCGATGGCTGCGATGCGGCCGAGCATACTCCGGCGGGCGTGGGACGCCAGTCCTCGACCAGGTACAGCGGGCGCTGCTTGGACTCCTCGTACAGCCGGCCCAGGTATTCGCCGATCAGGCCCAGCGCCACCAGCTGCACGCCGCCCAGGAACAGGATCACCGACATCATCGTCGGCCAGCCCGCCACGGGATCGCCGTAGAACAGCGCCTTGGTCACGATCATGAGCGCGTACGCGAAGGCGAGCAGCGCCACGAAAAGGCCCAGGTAGGTGGCCAGCCGCAGCGGTGCGGTCGAGAAGCTGGTGATGCCCTCGAGCGCGAAGTTCCACAACTTCCACAGGTTGAACTTGCTGTGCCCGGCCACGCGCGCCTCGCGCCGGTAGGGCAGCGCGACGCGGTTGTAGCCGATCCAGCCGAACAGCCCCTTCATGAACCGGTGGCGCTCGCGCAACTGCCGCAAGGCCGCCAGCGCGCGCGGCGACAGCAGGCGGAAATCGCCGGTGTCGGTCGGAATGGGCGTTCGCGACAGCCGCTGGATCACGCGGTAGAAGACATGCGCGCTGGCGCGCTTGAGCCAGCCCTCGCCATCGCGCTGTTCGCGCATGCCGTAGACATCGTCGTAGCCCTGCCGCCAGAGCGCCACGAAACGCGGCAGCAGTTCCGGCGGGTCCTGCCCATCGGCGTCGAGGATGATCGCCGCCCCTTCCTCGACCTGGTCGAGGCCGGCGGTCAGCGCCGCCTCCTTGCCGAAGTTGCGCGACAGCCGCAGCAGCGCGACGCGACGGTCGCCATTGGCCAGGCCGCGCATCACGTCCCAGGTGCCGTCGCGGCTGCCATCGTCCACGTACAGGATCCGCCCTTCCACATGGTCATCCGCCAGCGCATCGAGCACCCGCGCCAGGCGCACGTGCAGCAGCGGCAGCGCCTGGGCTTCGTCCCGCGCGGCAATGACGATGGTCAGCAGGTCATGGCTCATGGCGCGCATCGTAGCCGAGGCGGGCGCGGTTTCGTGCCGGCCTTGGCGAAGCTCAATCCAGCGCGTCGAGATAGGACGTTCCGCCGATCTGGCGCATGTTGCGCTCGATCGCACGCGTGCGCCGCTGGACGTAGGGGCCGGGGTTGGCCGCGCTGTAGCGTTTGGGACTCGGCAGGACCGCCGCCAGTCGCGCGCTCTGGGCCGTAGCCAGCGCGGACGCGTCGCGGCCGAAGAAGGTGCGCGCCGCGGCCTGCGCTCCGTACACCCCGTCGCCGAACTCCGCGACGTTGGCATAGACCTCCAGGATCCGGCGCTTCGGCCAGAGCGTTTCGAGCAGCACCGTGTACCAGGTCTCGACGCCCTTGCGCAGCCAGCGGGAGGGCGGACTCGAGCCCTGCCACAGGAACAGGTTCTTCGCCAGCTGCTGGCTGATCGTGCTGCCGCCGCGCAGGCGCCCGCCGCGCTCGTTGCGCTTGCGGGCCTGCTCGATCGCGCGCAGGTCGAAGCCGGAGTGGATCGCGAAGTTCTGGTCCTCGGCCGCGATCAGCGCGACCGGCAGCGACGGCGCCATGTCCTCGAGGTCCCGCCAGTCATGGGCGGTCCGGTAGCCGCCTTCGCCCTGCATCCAGGCCTCGACCTGGCGGATCGCCATGAACGCGGAAAACGGCGGGTCCACGAAGCGCAGCGCGAGCACCTGCAGCACCGTGAACAGCAGCAGCCACAGCGGCAACAGCAGCAGCCGGCGCAGCCAGCGCCTGCGTGGCCGCGTGGCGGGTTCGGTCGGGGTGCCTCCCGGCAAGGCTTGCGGCATGGTCTGTTCGCCCCAATCTCGACTCCGGCGCGACATTTGCGCCCGCACTATTCGACCACGCCCCGCCCGTACGAAGCGAACCCGATGACCGATTCCCCTGATCCCGCGGCCAGCGACCGGCTGACCCGGTTCCTCCTGCCCGGCGCCGGCGTGCGCGGCGTGCACGTGCACCTGGAACAGGCCTGGCAGCCGATCCGCAGCCGCGACGACTATCCCGCCGCGGTGGCAGAGCTGCTCGGCGAAGCGGTCGCCGCGTCGGTCCTGTTCACCGGCCACGCCAAGGTGGAGGGGCGGCTGTCGGTGCAGTTGCGCGGCCAGCACCGGCTGCGCGCGCTGTTCGCCGAGTGCACGGCGTCCGGCACGCTGCGTGCGATCGCGCAGCTGTCCGAGGACGACTCCACGCCGGTCTCGCGCGACCTGCGCGAACTCGGCAACGGCGCCCTGCTCGCCATCACCATCGAGAACCCGGGGCGGCACGGGCGCGATCCCGCGCGCTACCAGGGGCTGGTGCCGCTGGAGTCGGATTCGCTGGACGGTGCGTTCGAGGACTACTTCCGCCAGTCCGAACAGTTGCCGACCCGCCTGCTGCTGGCGGCCGACCAGGACCGCGCCGCCGGCCTGATGCTGCAGAAGCTGCCGGGCGACGAGGGCGACGCCGACGGCTGGACCCGCGCCGGCGCGCTGTTCGACACGCTCGCCCCGGCCGAACTGCTCGATACCCCCGGCGAGACCCTGCTGGCGCGCCTGTTCCACGAGGAAGGCGTGCAGTCCCTGGGCGGGCGTGCGCTGGCGTTCGGCTGTTCGTGCTCGCGCGAACGGGTGGCAGGCATGCTGCGCAGCCTGGGTCCGGACGAGGCGCGCGCCTCGGTGATCGATGGCGCGGCCCGGATCCGCTGCGAATTCTGCGGGCAACGCCATGAATTCACCGGCCCGGAAGTCGAGGAACTGCTCTCCGCGCCGCAGCCGGACACGGCCGCCCCCGACCGCGTTCAGTAGCGGTGCAGGTAGGTTGTGCGGGATGATTGTTAAATAAACATAAATGCGCTAGCATCGTTTCCCGGACCGAGAAGGAACTCCAGCCCCGCTCGCGGGTCGATAGCCCAACATGTCACGCCGCCCTGCCCGACTGATGACCGCCCTCCTGCTGGCCCTCGGCTTCGCAGCGGGCGCGCATGCGCAGGTCAAGCGTGACCAGACGGTGCTTCCGGTCGTCGACCACAGCAGCGGCAAGGTGCAGGCCTACCTCCTGCTCGAACCCACCAGCGAAGGCAACCACGCCGGCGCCCGCTGGCGCTCCGGCGCCAGTTCGCTCGACGCCACCTTCGGGCTGGAGTCGGGCAACTCGCTGGCCCTGCTGTGCAACCAGCGCAGCGGCGTGTTCAGCGCCGTCAGCAGCCTGGTCGACCATTGCCAGCTGGCCTCCGTGGGCGGGTCCGAGGGCAATCACCGCGCCAGCGCCACGGCCGCATTCCACCGGCCCGGCGGCGGTTTCGGCGTCAGCCTGGGCCAGGGCAGCCAGAGCCTGCCGGTCTGGCTGACGCGCGATGCACAGCAGGGCGGCCAGGAGCTCGATCTCAACGACCTGACCGTCTTCGCCCAGAAGAACATTGGCGACGCCGCCTACGTCACCATCGCCGGGACCGTGGCCAAGGCCACGCTGATCCCCTACGCCGAGGCGCCTGCCGACATCAGCGACCGCTGGAGCAGCAAGAGCCTCACGGTCGGCGGCGGCTATGGCGCCTTCAGCGCCAACGTGATCGGCCGCGTCATCGAAACCCCCGGCCAGCCCCGCTTCGAGGGCCTGGGCCTTGGCGTCACCTGGCGCACCCCGTGGAGCGGCCAGCTCACCGTGGGCGCAGAAAACGTGATTACCCGCGGCCGCAATCCGTTCTCGCCGAATGGCGAGACGAGCGACGAGGGCGCCGTGCCCTACGT
>JAEWZE010000219.1 GCA_023395465.1 Pseudomonadota bacterium | reverse complement strand
GGCCAGCACCGAGGGCGGGAGGTCCGGGGCCGCCGCAGCCGCGCCCGGGTCGGGTCCCGGCTGCGCGCGTTCGGCGGTCCGCCAGGACAGCGAGCTCCTGACCGGGGCGACCACGGCGGGCGTCGGCGGTGCGGGCTGGACCGGGACGATGCCGACCAGCGGCCGGTTCACGATCCCGTCCAGGCGGCCCATGATCGAGAGCGCGCCGCGCGAAGAGGTGCCCGGCCAGTGGTAGATGCCGGCCAGGCGATTGACGTCGCGGTTGTCGATGGCGGCGGTCAGCTCGAACACCAGGTCCTGCAGGTTGCGGCTGCAGTCGCGCCGGATCAGGCGCCCGTCCTGCTGCACCATGCCCTGGCGCGGTGCGCGCTCGGTGGCGCCCAGGTCCCTGCACTGGCGGTCGGTGTAGACGTGGCCGCCGTCCGCGGTGACGCAGCGGCGGATCTGCGCCTGCGCCTCGCCGCCGACCATTGGCAGGGCAACCAGGATGCAGCAGGCAAGCAGGACGGCACGCATCGGGCCAGCCTAGCGCCGGCACCCGCGGGCGGGAAGGGCAGCGCGTCGCGCATTCAGCGGCGTGTGCGCAACGGCTTGCTGCCAGGCGGCCTCAGCGCATGCGCGCGAGCACCGCCTGGGTCGGCCGGGCGAGGTTGAGCGTGTAGAAATGCAGGGCCGGCGCGCCGCCGGCGACCAGGCGTTCGCACAGGCGCGCCACGACATCGGCGCCGAATTCGCGGATGGCCTCGGCATCGTCGCCCAGGGCCTGCATCCGGCGGCCGATCCAGCGCGGGATCTCGGCGCCGCACTGTTCGGAGAAGCGGCGCAGCTGGGTGAAGTTGGAGATCGGCATGATGCCCGGCACGATCGGCACCTGTACCCCGAGCGCGCGCACCGCGTCGACGAAGTGGAAATAGGCGTCGGCGTTGTAGAAGTACTGGGTGATCGCCGCATCGGCGCCGGCGTCGACCTTTGCCTTGAAGTGGCGCAGGTCGGCGAGCGCGTCCTCGGCCTGCGGATGGGTCTCGGGGTAGGCGCCGACCTCGATGTGGAAATGGTCGCCGTGCTCGTCGCGGATGAAGCCGATCAGGTCGGCGGCGTAGCGCAGGTCGCCCGGCTGGCCCATGCCCGAGGGCAGGTCGCCGCGCAGCGCCACGATGCGCCGGCAGCCCAGTTCCCGGTACTTGTGCAGCAGCGCCGCGATCTCCGCACGCGTGCCGCCCACGCAGGACAGGTGCGGCGCCGCGTCCAGGCCGTGGGTCTGGAGCAGTCCCTGGACGGTGTCGGCGGTGTAGCTGAGGGTCGAGCCGCCGGCGCCGAAGGTGCAGGACACGTAATCGGGCGCGTGGGCCTTGAGCCTGCCCACGGTGCGGTCGAGCTGCGCGCGCTGCTCGTCGGTCTTGGGCGGGTAGAACTCGAAGCTGATCGGGGTCATCGTCGGCGGCCCGGGCGGGATCGGCGGGAATTATATCTCTATATCGCGATGGATGAGTAGAGTTGCCGGGCGAGGGAGCGGCCGCCGCCCGCGGCCCGCGTGGCGCCCGGAGTTGCGGTTGCGCGCCCACGGGAGCGGCTAAGCTGCCGGGCGGCCCCACGACCGTCTCCGCATGCGCATCATCCTCACGCCATTCGCCCGCGCCCGCCTGTTCCCGCGCGAGCCGCGCGGCAATACCGTCCGCGACTGCACGCCCGGCGAGTTCGAACAGCGCCTCAACGACGAGCCGCCGCTGAAGGTGCTGCCGGGCTATGCGCCGTTCTGCCGCCTGCACGTGCACCGCAACTGGACCTCCACGCGCTGCCTGACCGTGCCGATCGACGACGGCAACCGGCACCTGCTGCGCTCGGGATACGAAGCGCGCACGAAGGCCGAGCTGCCGGTGCTGGTGCGCTGGTTCGAAGGCGTGGAGCCGCCGGTGGCGGCCTACTTCGTGGTGATCCTGTACAGCGCCGCGCAGCTGGAGAAGGAAGGCGCGCCGATCGACGGCGACTGGGGCATCGTCGGCTGCCTCCATACCGCGACGCCGGAAGAGATCCCGATGGCGCCGGTCACGATGATGCGCAATGCGCTGGGCGTGGAGGAGGGCGGCTCCGGCGTGCCCCTGGACCGGGAGGCCTACCGGCACAGCGTGGCGTTCTGGGAACACAACGCCAACTGGCGACCCTGAACGCGCGGCTCACGCCACCACCACGTCGCCCACGCGCTGCGTTCACCGCGGTTGCGGGAAGGTTCCGGTCCTGCCGTCGCTGCCGGCGGACCCCCGTCCCCCCACCGGAGAACCGCATGCTGGCCACCACCTATCGCCGTCCGCGCAGGATGCGCATCGAACACGTCGCCGAGCCGGAAATCGAACATCCCAGCGACGCCATCGTGCGGGTCACCCGTTCGTGCATCTGCGGCTCGGACATCCACATCTACAACGGGCTGGTGCCCGACACGCGGGTGGGCACGATCATCGGCCACGAGTTCACCGGCGTGGTGGAGGAGGTCGGTCCGTCGGTGCAGAACCTCAAGGTCGGCGACCGCGTGCTGGTGCCGTTCAACATCTTCTGCGGCAGCTGCTATTTCTGCCAGAAGGAACTCTACGGCAACTGCCACAACACCAATTCCCAGTCCAGCGCGGTGGGCGCCTTCTACGGCTATACGCATACCGCGGGCGGTTACGACGGCGGCCAGGCCGAGTACGTGCGCGTGCCCTTCGCCGACGTCGGGCCGACCGTGATCCCCGATGACATCCACATTGAGGACGCGGTGCTGCTGACCGACGCGTTCCCCACCGGCTACCAGGCCGCCGAGATGGGCGACATCCAGGAAGGCGACACCGTGGTCGTGTTCGGCGCCGGCCCGGTCGGCCTGTTCGCGGCCAAATGCGCCTGGTTCTTCGGCGCCGGCCGCGTGATCGTGGTCGACGAACTGGACTACCGGCTGGAGTTCGCCAGAGGTTTCGCCCATTGCGAAACCGTCAACTTCCGCGAAGTCGACGACATGGCCGTGCACATCAAGAAGATGACCGACTGGCTCGGGGCGGACGTGTGCATCGACGCGGTCGGCTGCGATGCCTCCGGCAGCGCGCTGCACAGCGTGACCGGCAAGATCATGATGCTGCAGGGCGGGTCGGCGATCGCCCTGCACTGGGCCATCAACAGCGTGCGCAAGGGCGGGCGCGTGTCGATCGTCGGCGTGTACGGCCCGACCTTCAACGCGATCCCGATCGGCAACGCGGTCAACAAGGGCCTGACCCTGCGCATGAACCAGGCCAGCGTGAAGCGGCACCTGCCGCGCCTGATCGAGCACATCCGCGCCGGCCACATCTCGCCGCGCGAGGTGATCACCCATCGCGTGCCGCTGGAAGACGTGGCCGACGCCTACGACATCTTCGTCAACAAGCGCGACAACTGCATCAAGCCGGTGCTGATCCCGCCGACGGCGCGCGCCAGCGCGTGACGGCCGGCCCCCGACAGGAGAACACGATGGACAACGCCGCCCGCTTCGACCACATCCCCGGCTGGGGTTCGGACATCCCGCGCGAGAACCGGCCGGCCGTGCCGATGGAGCGTACGCCGCCGCGGCTCGACGTGCCGTGGAGCGACCCGCCGCCGCAGCAGCCCAGGACGGTCGAGGTGCTGCGTTCGATCGAGCGCCCCGAACATTCGCGTACCTTCGGCACGCGCCTGCCCCCCAGGGGGCTGAGCGGCATGATCCGCCGCGCCGCGTTCCGCCACAGCGAAAACGACCTGCGGCACTGGCTCATGCTGGTCGCCGCCGACCGCGTGAACGTGGCCGAGGGGCTTTGCCAGGACGCGAAGCGTTCGCCGGTGAAGCTGGCGGCGGTGGGCGTGGGAGTCGCGGCGCTGGTGTGGTGGCTTGCCTCGGACTGATCCGCTCCAGCCCCGCGAGCGCGTCGACATAGCCGAGGAAGTGCTGCAGGTAGGCCGGCGCGGCGTCCTGCAGCAGGGCGATGGCGCGATGCACCAGCACCGTGGAATGCATGGGGCCGGCATCTTCAGGCACGTCGGCCAGGATGTGCTGGAGATGGCCCGCCGTGCGCAGGCGCGACCAGGTTTCGCGGAACGCATCGAGCGCGGGCAGGGTGGCAAACCCGTTTGCATCCTGGAGTGGCGGCCGGGATGCATCGGCGGACGCCTCGGCCTCGACCGCGTCGGCTGCGCTCTGGTGCGGCATTGTGGCGGGGGCACCGTGGGCTTCGGCAAGCCGTAGCAGCAGCGTCGACAGCGCCCTTGCGCCGGGTCTATCCGCGACCGTCGCATCCTGCGTGGGCGTGGACGATGTGGACGTGGGCGCCTTCGATTGCAGCTCCGCTTCGATCAGCGCACGCAGCCTGTCGTCCAGCAGCTGCCGCGCGCTGCCGTCCAGGCGCGCGGCGCGTGCCGCGAGCGCCTCGATGCGATGCCGGCGCAGGGTGGCGCGCGGTGCCGCGGGGCACTCGCGCAGGGCCAGCAGCAAGCCGGCGATGTCGTCCCGGTTATCGCCCATCGCCGGCGTCGTCGCCCTGCCGCGGACGCGGCATCGGCGCAATCTCCACGCGCCGGTTGCGCGCGCGTCCGGCCTCGTCGGCGTTGGAGCTGACCGGCTGCTGCGCACCGAAGGCCGCGGCGAACACCGAGTCGGCCGCCAGCCCCTCCTCGATCAGCACGCGCGTGACGGTGAGCGCGCGCTGCGCGGACAGCTCCCAGTTGTCGGCATAGCGGCGGTTGCCGCCCAGCACCGGGCGATCGTCGGTGAAGCCGCTGACCATCAGGATCTCCTCGCGCGCGGCGAGGTAGTCGGCCAGCGGTTCGGCCAGCTCGCCGAGCAGTTCGCGACCCTCGTCCTGCAACGCATCGGAGTTCAGCGCGAACAGCACGTTGCCGCGGATCCCGATGCGGCCGTCGACCAGGGTGACGCGACCGGCGGCGAGCGGCACCGCCAGCGCGCGTTCCAGCGCCTGCCGCTGTGCGGCCGCGTGCGCCTGCTCGCGTTCGACCTGTTCGAGCTTCGCGGCGGTGTGCAACTGCATACCGACCACGCCCAGCAGGACCAGCACGAACACGCCGAGCATCACCGCCATCAGGTCGCCGAAGGCGGCCCAGATGGTCGCGGTGTCGCCGGTGTCGGCCTCGAGTCCGGCGCTCATGCCTGCGCGGCCTGGCGGCCGTCGGCCACGCGCTGCAGCTCGGCGATGATCTGTTGCTGCGACAGCACGCTCAGGTCGACCACCTCGCGCGCCTGCGCCACGTAGTAGGCAAGCTGCTCGTCGCTGCGCGCGAGCGAGCCGTCTAGCGCGCCCGCGACCTGCTGCAGGCGCTCAAGCAGGGCCTCGTTGGCCTGGCCGAAGCTCTCGACCGCCGCGCCGAAGGCATCGCCCAGGCCGGCGACATCCACCGCGCTGGCGGTGAGCTGGCCCGCGGCCACGTCCAGGCGCGCGGCTTCGGCTTCGATGCGTCCAGCCAGCTGCGCACCGGTGCGCTCGAGCAGGTCGGCCGAACTGGCGACCAGCGCGTCCACCGCGGCGCGCTGTTCGCCCGAGGCATGGTTCACCGCGTCGAGCAGGGTCTGCAGCGTGGCCAGCAGGCGCGTGCGTTCCTCCAGCATCGCGGTGTCGCGCACCATGCTCTCGGACAGCGACTGGCGCAGTTCGGCGACCACTTCGGCGGCCGCGCGCGGCGCTTCGGCGGCGGTCTGCATCAGGCGCGAGACCTCGGTGATGGTGGCGCCGGCATGGACCTGCGCCTGCGCGGCCATCTCGCCCGCGGTGCGCTCCAGGGTGGCGCAGACCTCCTGCTGGCGGCGGGCGACCAGGTCGCCGGTCTGTTCCCAGCGCCGGGCGAGCTCGCCGGCCATCGTCTCGAAGGCGCCGCTCCAGGCTGCCAGCCGCGCCTCGTCGCCCGATGCCAGCGCCGCCTGCAGGTCCCCGTGCGACTGCCGCAGCGCGCCCACGAGCTGGGCGGCATGCCGTTCGAAGCCGGTCGCGGCCGCGGCCAGCGCGGCCTCGTTGCGCGCGGCGAGCGCCTCGTTCGCCGCATCCTGGCGGACCAGGGCCTCGGCCAGGGTGGTGGCGAGGCGGCTGCCGCCGGCGTCCAGGCGGGTGGACACGCCGTCCAGCAGGCCGCTGGCCTGGCGTTCGTGTGCCTGCGCCGCGCGCTCGAAGGTCTCGCGCAGTTCGCCCGCCAGCCCCGCGTTGGCGCGCTGCTGTTCGGCGAGCGCGGTGCTCCAGCTTTGCGCCGCCCGCGCGCTCGCCGCCTCGAAGCCGGTGGCGAGCGCCTGCAGCTGGCTCTGCACCGCCCCGGACACGGTCTCGCGCAGGGCGCCGGTTTCGCGGGCCATGCCGGCCAGGGTGGTTTCGATCACAGGCTGCAGCGCGCCGGTGACCGCGCGGCTGCTCTCGGCCACGCTCGCCGCCAGCGACTGGCCGACCGAACTGGCCAGCTGCGCGTAGCTGCGCTCGACGTTGGCATGGAAGGCGTCCTGGCGCGCCTGCAGCTGCGCGTCGGCGGCGCTGGCGCGGGATTCCAGGGCAAGGGTCATCGCCTGCAGGCGGTCGACCAGCGCTGGCATCAGCTCGGCCTGCCGCTGCAGCAGGACGAAGGCCTGCTCGCGCTGGTGGGCCTGCGAATGCGGGCGTAGCGGGCCGGCGATGGCCGCGTCCAGGCCGGGGACGGCCAGCAGCCGCTCGCGCCGCACGAGCGTGACCAGCATGGCCAGTGCGGCGGACGTGCCCACGCCGGCGATCGAGGTGCCGAACGCGAGCGCCAGGCCGCGCACCGGATTGGCCAGCGAGCCGCGGATCGCATCGAGGTCGACGGCGCTGTCCAGCGCCAGCCCGGTGCCGCGCAGCGTGGCCATCATGCCCAGCAGCGTGCCGAGCATGCCCAGCAGCACCAGCAGGGCCGCCAGCGATGGCGCCAGCACCGGTGCCGGCAGCGCGGCCTGCCCGCCTTCGATGCGCAGGCGGACCGGATTGCGCAGCGCCGGGTGCAATCGTGCCAGCCACGCCGCCAGGTCCGCGCCGGCGGTGTCCACGTCGTCCAGCGCGGCGGCGAGGCTGGCCGTGCCCTGGCGGTAGCGGTGCAGTTCCAGCACGCCGGCCAGGTAGCAGGCGAGGATCAACACGACCACGCCCGCGCCGAGCAGGCTGCTGCCCAGGTAGCCGGCGCCGATCCAGCCAGCGACGGCCAGGCCGGCAAGGAAGATGCAGGGAAAGAGGAGGCGGTAGGCGCGTGCGGTCATGGACTCGGGTCGGGAGTGCGAAGCGCGGCAAGCAGCGCGTCGACGGGTGAGAAACGCAGGTCGAATTCGGCGAGCAGCAGCTCGCGCATGTCGAGGCGGAAGCGGTCGAGCCACGCATGCGGCGCGGGACCCGGAGCGGATGCAGGAGGAGCCGGTGCCGCCTCGCGCATCCGCTCGAAGTGCGCGGCCAACAGGTCCGGCACGGCGGCCAGCAGGGCGTGTTCGCGAGGGGCGAGCACCTGTTCCATCGCCGCATCCACCTCGCCCACGCGGGCGAGCGGGGCGCGCGCGGCGAGCATGTCGCGCAGGCGGCCGCGCAGGCGGCCGGTGGCGGTGAGCATCGCGCGCTGGTGGGCGAGATAGCAGTTGCGGAGGGGCGCGAAGTCCGCGACGTCGCCGGCGCGCGCGGCATCGGCGCCGGCAACGGCCAGCAGCGGGTCATTCGCGATCGCCTCGCGCAGCTGCGCGCGCAGCTGCAGGCAGGCCGCGTCCTCCGCCGCATCGAAACGCGGACCGTCGCCGGGCGCATCGAGACGCTCGTCGAGCGCGCCCGACAGGGTCACCGCGCGCGGCCAGTCGATCCACTGGGCGAGGGTCGCCGCCAGCGGCGGCCCGTCGCCCGCACGCGCACCGGCGCCGGCCACGCGCGCCAGCAGGCGCACGAAGACGGGACCGGCGAGCGGAGCCGGAGGGGAGACGCTGGTCATGCCTGGCGGGGTCCTGAAAAAGAACCGGGCGCCACGTGGCGCCCGGCTGCCGTGCCGCGGATCGCGCGGACTCAGTAGCGGTAGTGCTCCGGCTTGTACGGCCCTTCCACCGGCACGCCGAGGTAGTCGGCCTGTTCCTGGGTCAGCTTCGTCAGCTTCACACCGATCTTCTCCAGGTGCAGGCGCGCGACTTCCTCGTCGAGCAGCTTGGGCAGGATGTAGACCTTGTTGGCGTACTCGTCCTTCTTCTCCCACAGGTCGATCTGCGCGAGCGTCTGGTTGGAGAACGAGTTCGACATCACGAAGCTCGGGTGGCCGGTGGCGCAGCCCAGGTTCACCAGACGGCCCTCGGCGAGCAGGAACATCGCGTTGCCGTTGGCGAACACGTACTTGTCCACCTGCGGCTTGATGTTGACGATCTCCAGGCCCGGCAGCGCGCGGAGCGCATCGACCTGGATCTCGTTGTCGAAGTGGCCGATGTTGCAGACGATGGCCTGGTCCTTCATCGCGGTCATGTGCTCGACGCGGATGATGTCCTTGTTGCCGGTGGTGGTGACGTAGATGTCCGCCTCGCCGAGGGTGTCCTCGATGGTGGCGACCTCGTAACCTTCCATCGCCGCCTGCAGCGCGCAGATCGGATCGATCTCGGTGACGACCACGCGGGCGCCGTACGCGCGCAGCGAGGCGGCGCAGCCCTTGCCCACGTCGCCATAGCCGCAGACCACGGCGACCTTGCCGGCCAGCATCACGTCGAGCGCGCGCTTGAGGCCATCGGCCAGCGACTCGCGGCAGCCGTAGAGGTTGTCGAACTTGCTCTTGGTGACCGAGTCGTTGACGTTGATCGCCGGCACCAGCAGCTTGCCGTCCTGGGCCAGCTGGTAGAGGCGGTGCACGCCGGTGGTGGTCTCCTCGGAGACGCCCTTCCAGTCGGCGACGACCCTGGTCCAGTAGCCCGGGCGCTCGCTGGCAACGCGCTTGAGCAGGTTCTTGATCACCTGCTCCTCGTGGCTGCCCGAGGGCGAGTTGACCCAGCTCTCGTCACCCTGTTCCAGCTCGTAGCCCTTGTGGATCAGCAGGGTGACGTCGCCGCCGTCGTCCACCACCAGTTGCGGGCCGAGGAAGCCGCCACGGCCGTCGGGGAAGCTCAGCGCGTCGAGCGTGCAGTCCCAGTACTCCTCCAGCGTCTCGCCCTTCCAGGCGAACACGGGGGTGCCGGTGGCGGCGATCGCCGCGGCGGCGTGGTCCTGGGTGCTGAAGATGTTGCACGAGGCCCAGCGCACGTCGGCGCCGATGTCCTTGAGCGTCTCGATCAGCACCGCGGTCTGGATAGTCATGTGCAGCGAGCCGGTCACGCGCACGCCCTTGAGCGGGGCGGTGGCGGCGTACTTGCGGCGGATCGACATCAGGCCGGGCATCTCGTGCTCGGCGATGTCCAGTTCCTTGCGGCCCCAGTCGGCCAGCGAAATGTCGGCGACCTTGTAGTCGCCTTCCTGGGAGAAGGTCTTGACCTGTGCGTTCATGTGGTGCTCCGTCTTCGGGAGTCCGCGCGGGACTCATGTTGACGGGCGCCGTTGTCGCAGAGGCTGCCCGTCGAGCCTGGCCGTGGATTTCCGCGGTCGCAGCGCCCCTCGGCGGGGGCGCGAATTGTATCGCTTCCGGCCCCGGCGAGGCTGAATCGGCGGGCGCGCCGCGGTCGGTCCACCCCGGCCATGACCATCGCCATGGGGCTGCCGGCACCCGCGCCGATATGCTGCGGGGCTGGATTCCAAGGGGAGCGTCTGGCATGGCAACCGGTCTTCTGCGGCACGTCCGTCCTCTGCTGCTGCTCGCCGCGCTGGCCGCGCCGCTGCCGCTGCTGGCGCAGGCGTCCACGGCGGAAAGCGGCCAGGAGGGCGGCTACCGGCTGCCGGCGCCCGAGTTGCGGGCCATCGTAGACGCACCGGCCGCCCCGCGGCTGTCGCTGTCGCCGCGCCGCGACCTGCTCGCGCACATGCGGGTGCCGGCGCTGCCGGGCATCGAGGTGGTGGCCCAGCCCGAACTCAAGCTCGCCGGCCTGCGCATCCACCCGCGCACGCACTCGGCCAGCGCCTTCAGCTTCATCGACGATCTCAGGCTGCAGCCGGTCGATGGCGGCGTCGAGCGCCGCATCGAGGGCCTGCCGCAGCCGCTGGCCCTGTCGTCCATGCAGTGGTCGCCCGACCAGCGCCACATCGCCTTCAGCCACGTCGATCCGCGCGCCGGTCGCGTGGAGCTGTGGCTGGTGGACGTGGCCGCGGCTCGCGCCAGGCGCCTGACGGATCGACCGCTGGGCAGCGTCACCGGCAGCGGCTTCGACTGGCTGCCCGACAGCAGCGGCCTGCTCGCGCTGCTGCGTCCGCAGGGGCAGGGGCCGCCGCCGGCCGACGATGGCGTGCCCGCCGGCCCCAACATCCAGGAAACGCGCGGCGGCGGCCAGGTGCAAAGCCTGCGCACCTACCAGGACCTGCTCGGCAATGCCCATGACGAGGCCGTGTTCGCGTACTACATGACCAGTCAGCTCGCGCGCGTGGGCATCGATGGCGGCGTGCGCACGATCGGTGCACCGGAGATGTACGTGGGCGCGTCGGTGTCGCCGGACGGTCGCCATCTGCTGCGCCAGCGCATCGAGCGCCCGTTCTCCCATCTCGTGCCGTACTCGCGCTTCCCGCGCCGCATCGACGTCGCCTCGCTGGACGGCCAACTGCTGCACACGGTGGCGACCCTGCCGCTGGTGGAAGGCCTGCCGACCGGCAACGACGCCGTGGCGACCGGCGTGCGCCGTATCTCGTGGCGGGCCGATGCGCCCGCGACCCTGGTCTGGGCCGAAGCCCAGGATGGCGGCGATCCGGCGCGCGAGACGTCGGTGCGCGACCGCGTGTTCGCGCACGCGGCGCCGTTCGCTGGCGAGCCGCGGGTGCTGGCCGACCTGTCGATGCGCTACGCCGGCATCTCCTGGGGCCATGGCAGCCTGGCGCTGCTGTACGAGTCGTGGTGGAAGACCCGGCAGATGCGCGAGTGGCGCCTGGCCCCGGACACCGGCGCTGCGCCCGCGCTGCTGCGCGAAGGCAGCTACGAGGACCGGTATGCCGATCCCGGTACGCCGGTCACCTGGCTCGACGAGCGCGGCTTCGCGCGCCTGCTGACCACCGACGGCGGCGAGACCATCTACCGCATCGGCGATGGCGCATCGCCCGACGGCGACAGGCCCTTCCTGGACCGCCAGGACCTGGCCGACGGCGGCACCGAACGCCTGTTCCATTCACAGGCGCCCTGGTACGAAGTGCCATTCGCCGTGCTCGATGCCGGCGCGACGCGCATCCTCACCACGCGCGAATCGCCGACCGAACCTGCGAACGTGCTGCTGCGCGACCTTGCCGATGCGGCCGAGCCGGTCGCGCTGACCGATTTCCCGCATCCGACGCCCGCGCTGCGCGACGTCGTCAAGGAGCAGATCCGCTACACCCGCGCGGATGGCGTCGAACTCACCGCCGACCTCTACCTGCCAGCCGGCCATGACGTCGCGCGCGACGGGCCGCTGCCGATGCTGATGTGGGCCTATCCGCGCGAGTTCAAATCCGCCGCCGCGGCCAGCCAGGTCCGCGGCTCGCCCTACCGCTTCAACCGCATCAGCTACTGGGGCCCGCTGGCCTACCTCGCGCAGGGCTATGCGGTACTCGACGGCCCGACCATGCCGATCGTGGGCGAGGGCGATGCCGAACCCAACGACAGCTACGTCAGGCAACTGGTGGCCAGCGCGCAGGCCGCGGTGGACGAGGTGGTGCGCCGCGGCGTGGCCGACCGCAACCGCATCGCCATCGGCGGGCATTCCTATGGTGCGTTCATGACCGCCAACCTGATGGCGCATTCGGACCTGTTCCGCGCCGGCATCGCCCGCAGCGGCGCCTACAACCGTTCGCTGACGCCGTTCGGCTTCCAGGCCGAGGAGCGCAACTACTGGCAGGCGTCCGGCACCTATCACGCGATGTCGCCGTTCAACCACGCCCACCGCATCGACGAGCCGGTGCTGATCATCCACGGCGAAGAGGACAACAACTCCGGCACGTTCCCGATGCAGAGCGAGCGGCTGTTCGCCGCGATCAAGGGCCTGGGCGGCACCGCGCGTCTGGTGATGCTGCCGCGCGAATCGCACGGCTACCGCGCCCGCGAATCGATCCTGCACATGCTGGCCGAAACCAGCGACTGGCTGGAGACCCACGTCCGCGACGCGAAGCCGCGCTAGTCGGGGCAGCAGAGAACTTTCGCGATCGTCGCCGGCAGGCCGTCTGGCGGTGTCGCGCCGCTGGCCGGGATTGCCGGTGCGAGGATGGCCGGCCCATCGCCCTGCACCAAAGGAAACGGGCCGCTCGCGCGGCCCGTTCCTGTTTCATGTCCGTCCTGCCGGGGCAGGCAAGCGGTTACTTCAGCTTCGCGGCCTTGCGCAGTTCCTCGGCGCGGTCGGTCTTCTCCCACGAGAACGCCGTGGCGGTGTGCTTCTTGCCGGCACCGTCGACGTAGGAGATTTCCTTCGGCTTGCGGCCGAAGTGGCCGTAGGCGGCGGTGGGCTGGTAGATCGGGTGCTCCAGGTCGAGCATCCGGGTCAGGCCGTAGGGGCGCAGGTCGAAGTGGCGGCGGATCAGCTTCTCGATCACGTCGTCGGCGACCTTGCCGGTACCGAAGGTGGTGACCGAGATCGAGGTCGGCTCGGCCACGCCGATGGCGTAGCTCACCTGCACCTCGCAGCGGTCGGCCAGGCCGGCGGCCACGATGTTCTTGGCGACGTAGCGCGCGGCGTAGGCGGCCGAACGATCGACCTTGGACGGATCCTTGCCCGAGAACGCGCCGCCGCCATGGCGGGCCATGCCGCCGTAGGTGTCGACGATGATCTTGCGCCCGGTCAGGCCGCAGTCGCCCACCGGTCCGCCGATCACGAACTTGCCGGTCGGGTTGATGTGCACCTTGTTCTTCGCCAGCGCGTCGAGCCACTTCTTCGGCAGCACCGGCTTGAGAATGTGCTCGCGCACCGCCTCGACCAGGTCCTTCTGCTTGATGTCCGGGTCGTGCTGGGTCGAGAGCACCACCGCGTCGAGGCCGAGCACGCTGTTGCCGTCGTAGCGCAGGGTGACCTGGCTCTTGGCGTCGGGGCGCAGCCACTTGAGCTTGCCGTTCTTGCGCACCTTGGCCTGCTGCTCGACCAGCCGGTGGCTGTAATACAGCGGCGCGGGCATGAACTCGGGCGCCTCGTTGCAGGCGTAGCCGAACATCAGGCCCTGGTCGCCGGCGCCCTGCTGTTCGGGCTTCTTGCGGTCCACGCCCTGGTTGATGTCCGGCGACTGCTTGCCGAGCATGTTGATGATCGCGCAGGTGTGGCCATCGAAGCCGACGTTGGAGTTGTCGTAGCCGATGCCGTTGATGACCTTGCGCGCCAGGCCTTCGATGTCGACCCACGCGCTGGTGGTGACTTCGCCGGCGACGATCGCAGCGCCCGTCTTCACCAGCGTCTCGCAGGCCACGCGCGCGCGCTTGTCCTGGGCCAGGATCGCGTCCAGCACGGCATCGGAAATCTGGTCGGCGATCTTGTCCGGATGGCCTTCCGAGACCGATTCGGAAGTGAACAGGTAGCTGGACATCGGCTATATCCTTCAATTCGGATGAAAAGATGGGTGCGGATGATACACGGGCCGCCCCCGCCGCGCATCCAGGGACGGGTTCCCTTGGCAAGCCCGGCCAGGCCGCCGGGCCAGCATGCCCCCGCGGCCCCGATGCGGCTAGCCTGCGGGGAGTGTGTGTGTGGGAGCGACCTTGGTCGCGAATACCTTTCGAGCGCACGCGCGCTCCCACGGACGCAGTGCCGCTAGACGGGATATCTGGCCAGACAAGCCGCGCCGCCGGCTTCCCCAAGCCGCTCACGCACCAGCTCCAGCGGCTGCCGCCAGGCGCTGTGGTGCTGCCGTGAGCGCCCCTCCTGTACGAAGGAGGGGTGCGTGAACAACCCCTCCCACTGCCGCGCCGCCGCTTCGGGCAGGGACCGGTTGACGTAGACGAAGTGGTACCAGGCGTCGTCCTTGCAGCGGTTCATGCTCGCCAGCAGGCTGCGGTCGGCGGTGGCGGCATAAGTCGGCGCCTCATCCCAGGCCGACAGCTCGGCCGCGCACAGCGGGCTGTCCGGATCGAAGCCGTAGTGCAGCAGCAGCTTGCGGAACTGGTCGCGGGCGTGGACATGCAGCATGCGCAGGTCGGCCGCGCGGCCAGGCAGCACCATGCCCGCTCCGGTGGCGGCGTTGAGCAGCACCACGAACGGCTCGCGAGCGAGGAAGTCGACGTCGGCATACCACTCGCCCAGCGGGTTGGCGGGCGGCGTCGCGGGCTCGGGTGGCCTGGCCGGCTGGCGCAGGCGCTTGCGCAGGCGGGCGGTGGCGCGGATCAGCATCGGCATGGTGTCTGGATCTGGGACCGCTTCGACCAATGTGGCGATGATCGCCGCTGGGGGGCGGCAGACAAGGACAACGCGGGCAGTGCCGGGAATGAACTGGAGGTGCGATGCCGCCGCGCGGCATAGCGGGTGCCGTACCGCCTGCTGCAGGCGAAACAGACCGGTGTTCTGGTTGCAGACATCGAGCGACCCGCTTCTATCCCGACTTCGTGGCCGAACTCCAAGACGGGCGGCTGTTCGTGGTCGAGTACAAGGGCGCCGACCGCTGGAGCAACGACGACTCGCGCGAGAAGCGCGACATCGGAGCGGTCTGGGCGGCCGCCAGCGGCGGAAGCTGCGTGTTCGCGATGGTGACCGATGCGGCCAACGGGGACGCGCCGGTCGGCGCTCAGTTGCGTGCGGCCATCGGTGCCTGAAGACGGGTTCGGATAGTTATACGTAAAACTGTATTGATTGCGTATAACTTCGGGCGTAAGCTTTCCAGGGGAATCCCCGGAGTACGCCAATGGCCCGGTTCGAACCGCTTTCGGCTTCGGCGCAGACAGCGTATGCGCAGCTGCTGGATGCCGTGCACTCGATTGAACTGGCCCGTTCGGTGGCGAACCTGCCCGGAACATTCGCGCGCAAGCGGGTGAAAGGGCGGACCTACTGGTACTACCAGTACATGGAGATCTCCGGCCGCAAGCGGCAGGTCTACGTCGGTCCCGACAACGAACGTGTCCTGGCGCTGGTGGAAAAACATGCTTCAGACGGCGCCCAGCCGGCGATCGAGCGCCTGGCGCGATCGGCGGTGGCGCTGGGCAATATGGCGGTGACGGGCCGGCACTTCCGGATCGTGCAGCGACTGGCCGACTACGGTTTCTTCCGCAGCGGAGGCGTGCTGGTCGGGACGCATGCCTTCCTCGCCTACGGGAACATGCTGGGCGTGCGCTGGAAGGATGCCCTGCGCACGCAGGACGTGGACTTCGCGCATGCCGGCAAGGCGCTGTCCATCGCGTTGCCTGCGGACCTGGAACTCGATCTTCGCAGCGCGATCGAGTCGCTCCAGATCGGGCTGCTGCCGATCGAGCATACCGACGGCACGACCGGCGCGACGTGGCTGGATCCAAACGATCCGGAGTTCCGGATCGATTTCCTCACGCCGCTGCATCGTGGCGGCATGGAGCCGTTCCGGCATCCGCAGCTGGGCATCATGCTGCAGCCGCTGAAGTTCATGGAATACCTGCTGCAGGATGTCGAGCAGGCCGTGCTTCCCGGATCATCGAGTGCGGTGCTGGTCAACGTGCCCCATCCTGCACGCTATGCGTTGCACAAGCTGCTGGTGGCCGGCGAGCGCCCGGCATCGCGGGCCGCGAAGTCGAACAAGGACGTGCAGCAGGCCGCTTCCTTGCTGGAAGTGATGGTCGAACAGGCGAACGCCTGGCAGATGGAGGAGGCGTGGTGCGACCTGCTGCGGCGCGGGCCGGGTTGGCGCACTCGCGCGCAGGGCGGCCGAAACGCTCTTGCGCGCGCTGCGCCGGACCTGGCTCTTGACTCGCTGTTGCCCGTTCCGGGCGATTGACGGTCAACGCAGCGCGAATCGCCGGCGCAGCCCTGGTTCTGAGGGCGACGCTCCCCATGGGCTGCAGCAGCGGACCAGCTGCGACCGGGATGCGCGTCACGCCAGATGCAGCCCCGCCACCCCGGCTACGCCACTCCCTGCAGGAAGGGCAGGTGCGCTGGGGCGCGCCTAGAATGCGCGACATGGATTCACTCTCCCAACTCCTGCTCGGTGCCTCGGTCGCCGCCGCCGTGGTGCCGGCGGCGCATCGCCGCGCCGCCATGCTGGCCGGCGCCGCGCTGGGCACGCTGCCCGACCTCGACTCGTTCCCCATCGCGCTGTTCACCGACGATCCGGTCGCGCTGATGACGCTGCACCGGGGTTTCAGCCACTCGCTGTTCGTGCTGCCGCTGCTGGGATGGGCGATCTGGGCGTTCTTCCGCAGGCGCGGCGGCCGGGTGGCGCAGGCGCCGCGCGGCTGGTTCTGGGCGATCCAGCTGGCCCTGGTCACGCATCCGCTGCTGGATGCGTTCACCGTGTACGGCACCCAGCTGCTGTGGCCGCTGGCCACGCCACCGGTGATGTGGTCGAGCGTGTTCATCATCGACCCGGGTTACACGCTGTGGCTGCTGCTGGGCGTGGTGGTGGCGGCGTTCGCGGGCGGGAGGCCGCTGGCGCGACAGGCGCTGGTGGCCGGGCTGGCACTGAGCTGCGGCTACCTGGGCTGGTCGCTGCTGGCCAAGGGGATGGTGGAGCGCGAGGCGGAGCGCTCGCTCGCCGCGATCGGACTGCAGGACGCAGCCCGGTTCTCGGTGCCGATGCCGTTCAATACCCTGCTGTGGCGGGTGGTGGCGATGACGCCCGACGGTTTCGTCGAGGGCGAGCATTCGCTGGTCGCCGACGCACGGCCGATCGCGTTCTGCCACCATGCCTCCGAGGTGGATGCGCTGGCCGGGGCCGCGGAGATTCCGGCGGTGTCGCGGCTGGCGTGGTTCAACCGCGGCTTCATGAAGGCGCAGGTGCGCGACGGGCGCCTGGTGCTCAGTGACCTGCGCATGGGCGCCGAGCCCGACTACAGCTTCAACTTCGCCGTGGCCGAGCGCGATGGCGATGGCTGGCGCGCGATCGCGCCCGAGCAACTGGCCTGGCCCTGGGAGGCGCGCAGGCGGCTGGCGCAGATGTGGGACCGGATCTGGACCGAACCGGCCGGCCCGCCGCAGCAGGCCGGAAGCGGCTGAGTCCCGTCACGCTGGCCGGTCGCGCTGCGGCGGCTCAGCCCGGAAACCAGTAGCGGGTCAGGTGGAAGAACACCGGTGCGGCGAACACCACCGAATCCATCCGGTCCATCATGCCGCCGTGGCCCTCGATCATCCGGCCCCAGTCCTTGGCGCCCAGGCTGCGCTTGACCGCCGACAGCGCCAGCCCGCCGCAGACGCCGGCCGCCACGATCACCGCGGACATGCCCGCCGCCTGCAGCGGCGTGAACGGCGTCATCCACCACAGTGCGGTGCCGATGCCAACCGCGGCGAGGCCGCCGCCCAGCAGGCCCTCGACCGTCTTGGACGGACTCACCGTGGGTGCCAGCTTGTGGCGGCCGAACAGCTTGCCGAACACGTACTGCATGACGTCGCTGATCTGCACCACGAGCATCAGGTAGAGCAGCAGCAGCTGGCCGGTCCCGGCCGGCGCGTGCGGATGCAGGATCATCAGCGCCGGCGCATGGCTGATGCAGTAGATCGCGATCATCACGCCCCACTGGATCTTGGTGCTGCGCTCGAGGAAGTCGGTGGTGTCGCCGCCGAACACCGCCAGCACCGGCAGCGCCAGGAAGGCGTAGACCGGGATGAAGATCGCGAACAGGCCGTACCACTGGTCGAATACCAGCCAATACTGGATCGGGATCAGCAGGTAGAACGCCGCCACCAGCGGCAGGTGGTCGCCGGCGCGCGTCGGCGTCAGGGTGATGAACTCGCGCAGCGCGAAGAACGAGATGGCGGCGAACACCACGAGCGTGGCCACCGGTCCAATGGCGAAGCAGGCGCCCAGCACCGCGACCATGCCCCACCAGGCGCGCACCCGCGCGTTGAGGTTGCGCACTCCAGGGCCGCCACCGTCCGGTCCGCGCCGCGACAGCAGCCAGCCGACCGCCGATGCCACCAGCAGCAGGGCGACGATGCCGCCGAACACATACAGCGTCTTCGTCTGCGGGCTCATGCCAGCACCTCCACCGCCGAACGGGCACGCGCCAGGAACGCCTCACGGTCCTCGCCGGGAATCCTCGCCAGCGGCGCGCCGAAATTGACGTTGCAGTACAGCGGCAGCGGCAGCGGCAGCAGCGCGCCCTTGGGCAGGCTGCGGTGCAGGGTGTCGAGATAGACCGGCACCAGTTCGACGTGCGGATACTCGCTGGCGAGCTTGAACAGTCCGGGCTTGAACGCCTGCGGCAGCCGCTCGTTACTGCGCGTGCCTTCCGGGAACAGGATCAGCGAGTCGCCCTGGTCGAGCGCGGCGCGGACGGGCGCCAGCGGGTCGGCCCCGGGATCGGCCCGCTGGCGGTCGATCAGGATCGCGCGCAGCACGCGCCCCGACAGCCAGCCGCGCAGGCCCGGCTTGTCCCAGTAGTCGCGCGCGGCCACGGGGCGCACATCCGCGCGCAGGTGCGGCGCCAGCGCCGACCAGATCGCCACGGTGTCGAGGTGGCTGGTGTGGTTGGCGAAATAGATGCACTGTCCCTGCGGCGGTGCGACCCGCCACTGCGCGCGTGCGCCAACCATCGTGCGGGTGAAGCCGACCAGCGCCGCGCCGCCGAGGCGCGCGATCAAGGGGCGCCCTCCAGCCGGCCGGCGATCGCCCGCAGCCGCGTGGCGCAGGTGAGCAGCGAGCCCGCCGCGACCACCAGCACCGCCACCACCAGCGCATGGCGGCTGCCCGCGAACATCGCCTCGAACGGCGCCGCCACGCAGGCCAGCGTCATCAGCGCCATGCGGTGCTGCTTGGCCATCGGTCCGCGGAAGTCCTGCGCCTGGCCCAGCGCGCCGCCGAGCGTGCGCACGTACGCGGTCGCCGCAGCCAGCAGCGCCGCCAGCCAGCCCGCCCAGGGCAGTCCGGACGCGTAGCCCAGCGCGACCAGCAGCAGGCTGTCGGCGACGCGGTCGGGCACTTCGTTGTACAGCGCGCCGGTCGGGGTGGACTTGCCGCCTTCCACCGCCACCATGCCGTCGAACAGGTTGCACAGCAGCCGCAGCTGGATGCCCAGCGCGCACAGCCACGCACCCCACGGCGGCAGCCACAGCAGCGCGGCCGCCCCGGCAGCCGCGAAGGCGATGCTCAGCACCGAAATCGCATTGGGCGTCAGCGGCGAGCGCGCCAGCAGCGCCGCGATGCGCTGGACGAGCGCGTTGCCGCGCGCCCGGATCGGCCGGCGCGACGCGTCCGGGTCGTGGTCCCGCAATTCCATGTGCCGCTCCCCGTGCCGGTCGGTTCCCTCCGGCGCGTCGCGCATCTTGGGTGCGGTGGCGGGCGCTGGCAAGCCGGCGCAATGCTCAGGCCGCGGCGGACAGCTCCGGGGCGACGCCCGCGACCAGCGCGTCGAAGTAGTCTTCGGTCAGCCGCAACTGCGCGTCCGCCGTCTCGGCGCGGTTGACCACGCTGCGGAAGGCGGCGTTCTCCGGGCGGTCCTTCGCGTACCAGCCCAGGTGCTTGCGCGCGATGCGCACGCCGGACTGCTCGCCGTAGAAGGCATGCAGCGCCTGCAGGTGGCCGAGCAGGATGTCGCGCACCGTGGCGGGCGAGGGTTCGGGCAGTTGGGTGCCGGTGGCGAGGAAATGCGCGACCGACGCGAAGATCCAGGGCCGGCCCTGCGCGGCACGGCCGATCATCACCGCGTCGGCGCCGGTGCGCTCGAGCACCTCGCGTGCCCTGGCCGGCGAGTCGATGTCGCCGTTCGCGATCACCGGGATGCGCAGCTGCGCCTTGATCGCGGCGATGGTCTCGTACTCGGCCTGGCCGGTGTAGTGCTGGTCGCGGGTGCGGCCGTGCACGGTGAGCGCGGCGATCCCGCTCTCCTGCGCGATGTGCGCGATGGCCGGCGCGTTGCGGTGCGCGGCATCCCAGCCGGTGCGGATCTTCAGGGTCACCGGCACGTCGACCGCGGCGACCACCGCCTCGAGGATGCGGGCGACCAGCGCCTCGTCCTGCATCAGCGCCGAGCCCGCCCAGGCATTGCACACCTTCTTGGCCGGGCAGCCCATGTTGATGTCGATGAGCTGCGCGCCCTGATCGGCGTTGTGGCGGGCGGCCTCGGCCATCACCGCCGGCACGGTGCCGGCGATCTGCACGCTGACCGGATCGGGTTCGCCGGCGTGGTCCATGCGGTGCAGCGACTTGCGCGTCGTCCAGAAGCGCGAATCGCTGGTGGTCATCTCCGACACGGCCAGTCCCGCGCCCAGCCGCTTGCACAGCTGCCGGAACGGCTTGTCGGTGACCCCCGCCATCGGGGCGAGGACCACGCGGGCCTGGATGCGGTAGGGGCCGATCTGCATCGCGGCATTGTAGCGGTGGCGGTGCGGGCGACGTTCCGGAGCGCAGCGGCGCGGTCCCCGGCCGGGCGGACGCCGAGCGCAGGATCCCGCAGCGTCCCATGCCCATGTTCGAGCCATCGCCGTCGGGGCCCCATGCGCGCGCCGATGCGCTCGGCAGGATGCTTACCGCGGTGCGGCGCCCGACAGCCTGGGCATCGAGGCGGCCGCGCCCTCGTGTTCGGTCGACAGCGCGGCGTAGTGGCTGGCGAAGCGCACGTGGTCGGCGAACACGCGGTCGGGAGCCGTGGCCAGGGAGCTGGCCAGCGCGCCATTGAAGGCATCGCCCGCACCGGTGGTGTCGACCGTCGCGGCCTCGAAGGCCGGCACGCGGTAGTGCGCGACGTCGTCGCCGCGGCACTTGTCCTCGCGGTGCGAGATGAAGGCGCCCGCCGCGCCCAGGGTCACCACCACGGTCCCGCGCGGCAGCAGCAGCCGGCACAGCCGGTGCAGGCGCGCGTCGTCGAAACCCGCCACCCGGGCCGGGTCGACCTGCTCGCCGGCGTGCCGCGCCAGCAGCGCGGCGAACTCGGTTTCGTTGGGGGTGAGCAGGTCGGCCACCGCGAGCAGTTCGCGCGTGCTCGGGGCATTGGCCGGCGCCGGGTTGAGGATGGTGCGGATGCCTGCTGCACGCGCCAGCCGCATCGCTTCGAGCACGCTGTCGACCGGCGATTCCAGTTGCGCCAGCACGATCCGCGCGGCGGCGATGGCCGCGGCCTGGCGCGCGATGAACTCGGCCGACAGCACGCCGTTGGCGCCCGGACCGATGACGATGCTGTTGCTGCCGTCGCATCCCACGTAAATGCCCGCGGTGCCGGTCGGCGCGTCGCCGGACTCCGCACGCAGATCGATGCCGTCGCGGGCGGCCAGGCCACGCGCGAGCTGGCCGCCCGCGTCTTCGCCCAGCGCGCACACGAAAACGGTGTTCGCGCCGCTGCGCGCGCAGGCGGTGGCCTGGTTGAAGCCCTTGCCGCCGGGGCCGGTGGCGTAGCTGCCGACCAGGGTCTCGCCCGGGCGCGGCAGCGCCTCGCAATGCCAGACGTGGTCGACGTTGAACGAGCCGACCACGACGACCTGGGCTGCAGCGGACATGGTCACGACGTCCCGCGGTCCCGGCTCACGCGCCGAGGTTGGTCAGCACGCCGGCGATGGTGGCCGTCATCAGCGTGGCGATGGTGCCGCCCAGCACCGCGCGCAGGCCGAAGCGCGCCAGGTCCTGGCGGCGGTCGGGCGCCAGTCCGCCGATACCGCCGATCTGGATCGCGATCGAGCTGAAGTTGGCGAAGCCGCACAGCGCGTAGGTCGCGATCAGCCGGCCCTGTTCGCTCAGCGCCACGCCCTCGACGCGGCCGTTGACGATCTCGGCCAGCTGCAGGTAGGCGACGAATTCGTTGATCACCACCTTCTGCCCGATCAGCGAGCCGACCACGCCCGCGTCCTGCCAGGGCACGCCGATCAGCCAGGCGATCGGCGCCAGCACCCAGCCGAAGATCGTGGCCAGGTCCAGCGGGCGGCCGATCGCCGCCTGCAGGCCGGTGATCTCGCCGAGCCAGGTCAGCGGCGCGTTGACCATGGCGATCAGCGCGATGAAGGCCAGCAGCATCGCGCCGATGTTCAGCGCCAGGCGCAGGCCGTCGCCGGCGCCGGCGGCGGCGGCGTCGATCACGTTGCTGGTGGTCTTCTCGACCTCCATCTTCACCGTGCCGCGGGTCAGCGGCTCGCCGGTTTCGGGGATCAGGATCTTGGCGATCACCAGCGTGGCCGGCGCGGCCATGATCGAGGCGGCCAGCAGGTGCTTGGCGTAGTAGGCCTGCTCGACCGGATCGCCGCCGCCGAGCATGCCGACGTAGGCCGCCAGCACGCCGCCGGCGATGTGCGCCATGCCGCCGATCATCATCGTGATCAGCTCCGACTCGGTCATGCGCGAGATGTAGGGGCGCACGGTGAGCGGCGCCTCGGTCTGGCCGATGAACACGCTGGCGCAGACGCTGGTGGTCTCGGCGCCGGACACGCGCATGACCTTCGTGATCGCCAGTGCCATCACCCGCACCACGAACTGCATGACGCCCCAGTGGTAGAGCACGCCCATCAGCGCGGCGAAGAAGATGATGGTCGGCAGCACCTGGAAGGCGAAGATGAAGCCGTAGGTCTCCACGTTCATCAGGCTGCCGAAGATGAACTCCGATCCGGCGTTGACGAAACCCAGCAGCCGCACGAAGCCGTGGCCGAGCCAGTCGAACACGTCGCGCCCGCCCGGCACCAGCAGCACCAGTGCGGCGAACGCGATCTGCAATGCGATACCGGTGGCGACCAGGGGCCAGTCGACCCGCCGCTTGTTGTTGGAGAACAACCAGACAAGCCCGATCAGCACCGCCAGCCCGAACAGTCCGAAACCGACGCGCAGCAGTGCATCCATCCCTTTCCCCGGAGCGATTTCGTGCGAAACAGACGCGGCAGCCTAGAGCAGCGGGCTGCCCGCGGCAACTGCGACGAGGCCGCGTGGGCAGGGGTTTCGAGGGTCGCGCGACGGGTCGGCGGGCGTGATCGGGGCCTGCGCGCGTCATTCCGAACGCCGCGGTGATTCCGGCAAGGTCGAGCCATCCCGCCTCGTGGCGCCAGGCGGAAGTAGCGGATTCCCGACGCAGGGGCGAGAGCCGGGTGCCCCCGCCCGCAGTCCGCGCCGCTACGCGTCGCGCGCGATCACCCGGTTGCGGCCGGTGCGCTTGGCCTCCTGCAGGCGCCGGTCGGCGCTGCCGAGCAGGGCCGAGGCGGTGGCACCGTCCTGCGGGAACGCGGCCAGCCCGGCGCTGAAGGCCAGGGTCACCGGCTCGCCACCGCGCTCGGCGGGGAAGGGCTGGGCCGCCAGGCTGCGGCGGAAGCGGTCGATCCGCTCCCAGGCGCTGCCGATCGGGCACAGCAGCACCAGCACGAACTCCTGGCCGCCGATCCGCGCCAGGTGCTCGTCCTCGCCCAGCATCCCGCCCAGGTGCTCGGCGATGTGGCGGATCGCGCGGTCGCCGCCGAGGTGCCCGATCTGCTCATAGACGCGGCGGAAGTGGTCGACGTCGACCAGCCCAATGGTCACCGTGCGGCCGTCGCGGCGCGCGGCCTCGAACATCCGAGGCAGGCGCTGCAGCAGCCACGCCCGGTTGGGCACGCCGGTCAGGCCGTCGCGTCCGGACAGTTCGATCAGCCGCTGCATGCGGTAGACCACGGTGCTGGTGAGCAGGGTCATCATCGCCAGCAGCAGCAGGCGCTGGCCCTGTCCGGCCAGCGACGGTGCGCTGCCGTTGATCGCCGGCACCGCGGCCGGAGTGAAGGCCAGCACCACGCAGGCCAGCACCGCGTACTGGACGATCGCCAGGCCGCCGACGAACGCGGTCAGGCGCCCGTCGCTGCGCAGCGCGGTGAGCGCGATGGCGAACAGGTAGAAGCACCACACCACCAGGCTGTCCAGGCCGGCTCCCGGTTCGCCGAGCGAGAGCATGACCAGCACGCCGGTGGTGGCGGTGATGTCCCAGGCGCCGGTGGCGTAGGGCAGCCAGTGGTGGCGACGATGGTTGCGCGCCAGCGCCAGCCACACCTGCGCCATGATGTTGACGAACACGGCCGCGCCCAGACCGAGCAGCGTACGGGTGGTGTCGACGCCTTCGAACGCCGCGGCCAGCGGCAGCACCAGCACCAGCAGCGACAGCAGCGCCCGCACCTTGGCCACCAGCAGCTCGCCGCCGGCGCCGAGTTCGAGCATCACCTCGTCGGGGCGGCCGAACAGCGTGGCGAGGACGCGCTTGAGCGGGACGGGTTCGTGCATCCGGGCGGCATCGGTCGGCGGGATCGCCGCGCGAGGATACCGCGCGTGCCCCGCCGCGGCGCACGGCCTCGCATAGACTGTCCGCCATGACCGTGCAGGAGCAGGTGTGATGCGCTATCGCCGACTGGGGAATTCGGGCCTGCAGCTGTCGGCACTGTCGCTGGGCGCGTGGCTGACCGCGGGCACGCGCCTGGGCCGGGGCGAGGCGCGCGAGCTGGTCGCGCTGGCCTGGGACAGCGGCATCAACTTCTTCGACAACGCCGAGAACTACGCCCACGGCGAGGCCGAGCGGGTGATGGGCGACGTCATCGCCGACCTGCGCCTGCCGCGCGACGGCTTCTGCGTGTCGAGCAAGGTGCGCTTCGGCTCGGCGGTCGATCCGCGCCCGACCCAGGCCGGGCTGTCGCGCAAGCACGTGCGCGATGCCTGCCACGACGCGCTCAGGCGCCTGCGCGTGGAGTACCTGGACCTGTTCTTCTGCCATCGCCCGGATCCCGACACGCCGGTCGCCGAAACCGTGTGGGCGATGGACGCGCTGGTCCGGCAGGGCAAGGTGCTGTACTGGGGCACCTCGGAATGGCCGGCGGCGCTGATCCGCGAAGCCATCCATGTCGCCCGCAGCCACCATCTGCATGCGCCGACGATGGAGCAGCCGCAATACAACCTGCTGCGACGCGACCGCGTCGAACTGGAGTACGCGCCGCTGTATGCCGAGCACGGCCTCGGCACCACGGTATGGTCGCCGCTGGCCTCGGGCCTGCTGACCGGCAAGTACAACGACGGGGTGCCCGAAGGCAGCCGCTTCGCCCATCTGGGCGAAGCCAGTCCGCTGCACGATCGCGAGCGCGGCGCCGCGCGGCTGGAACGCGCGCGCCGCTTCACCGCACTGGCGGGCGAGCTTGGTGCGGCGCCGGCGCAGCTGGCGATCGCCTGGTGCCTGCTCAACCCGCACGTGTCCACCGTGCTGCTTGGCGCCAGTTCCACGGCGCAGCTGCGCGAGAACCTCGGCGCGCTGGCGCTGGTCGATCGCTTCGACGAGCCGGTATGGCGTCGTCTGGAGGCGGCGACGCGATAGCGGCGTCCATCGGCGGCAGCGATGCCACCCGCGCATCGGGTTCTGTTTGCCAATACGTACTTTGGCTGGTGCTTCTTTGACGGCCACGGTGCGTGCGTGCTGAAGGTGGCAGCGCCAATACGATCCCGTTGAGCCCTACCGGCCCGCGAAATCGAGCAGCGGCGAACCAGCCGTAGCCAGTGCGCCGATCGACGGCGGTTGACAGTCTAATGAGAATCATTAGCATCAACGTTCCCGCTTGCCGAGGAATCCCCGATGCTGCTGAGCCACGCGTCCCCCGCGCCGCCCGCGACCGAACCGCCGCACGAGTCCGCACGCGGCCCGGCCGCCGCCGCCGCCGAGATCGACAGCCTGCGCCTGTTGCAGGGCCAGCGCGAGCTGCGCATCCGCCACGGCAACGAGTACTACCGCCTGCGCCACACCCGCAACGACAAGCTGATCCTCACCAAATAAGTCCAGCCCGCGGCGACCTTCCGCCGCGCCACGCCCGCAAGCCCCGACCCGCCACCGTGGGCGGACGCCAGCCAGCCTCGAACCGCTAGATCTTCGAGACTGCCGATGCGCCACACCCTGCTTGCCCTCGGCCTGGCGGCGCTACCGCCGGGCCATGCCCTTGCCGCTCCGGTCGCCGACGCCGATATCGCCGATCTCGATCGCATCGTCGTCACCGCGACCCGCACCGGACGCAGCGTCGCCGACGTGCCCAGCACGGTCGACGTGATCGACCGCGATCGGATGGACGCGCACCTGGTGCGCGACCTTCGCGACCTGTTCCGTTACGAGCCTGGCGTGAGCGTGAGCGACAGCTTCGGCCACTTCGGCATCGGCGACATCCGCATCCGCGGCCTGGGCGGCAACCGCGTGCGCATCCAGACCGACGGCATCGCTGTGCCGGATGCGTTCGCCATCGGCAGCTTCTCCAACGCCAACCGCAATTTCGTCGCGCTCGACACGCTCAAGCGCGTGGAGGTCGTGCGCGGCCCGACCAGTTCGCTGTACGGCTCCGATGCGTTGGGCGGCACGGTGTCGTTCATCACCCGGGATCCTTCCGACTACCTCGGCGACGGCCGCGACACCCGGATCGGCCTTGGCATGGGGTTCGAGGGCGACTGGAACGGGCTGTGGGCCAGCACCACCCTCGCGGCCGGCGGCGAGCGCTGGTCCGGCATGGTGGCGCTCGGCCATCGACAGGGACGCGAAACCGCGAACATGGGCGAGATGGGGGGCACCGGCAGCGCCCGGACACGCCCCAACCCCCAGGAGCGCGACGGCCGCAACCTGCTGGCCAAGCTCGTGTACGCACCCTCGCAGCGACAGCGGTTGCGGCTGACCGTGGAAGGCAACGAGGACCGCGCCGACACCGCCATGCTGACCGCCCAGGGGCCGCAGGCCCTGACCGGTGCGATCAACAACCGCGTAGGCGCCCGCGACCAGCAGACGCGCGCGCGCCTGTCGCTGTCGCACCAGATCGACGGCGTGGGTGAATTCGCCGATGCGATCGAGTGGCAGGTATACCGCCAGGACAGCGAAACCACCCAGTACACCGTCGAGGAGCGCAGCCTGCCGGCCCCGGTCCTGCGCGACACGCGCGAGCGCAGCTTCAACTTCGACCAGCGGCTGCTGGGCCTGCAGTTCAACGCCCGCAAGTCGCTGGGCGAAACGGTGGTGCACGCACTGGCATGGGGCCTGGACGTCTCGCGCACGCGCACGAAACAGAAGCGCGATGGCCTGCGCAGCTTCCCGCTGACCGGCGCGCAGACGCCGGTGATGTTGCCGGACGTACTCCCGGTGCGCGATTTCCCGGTCAGCCGCACCACCAGCGCGGCGCTGTACGTGCAGGACGAGATCTCGATCGCCGGCGGCGCGCTGCGGCTGGTGCCGGGCCTGCGCATCGACCGTTACGAACTCGAGCCCGAAGCCGACGGCATCTTCGCCGCGGACAATCCCGGGGTGGCGGTGGTGGCGCTGCGCGAAACCAGCGTGTCGCCGCGGCTGGGTGCCGTCTGGCACTTCGGCGATCGCTGGTCGCTGTTCGGCGGCTATGCGCGGGGGTTCCGCTCGCCGCCGTATGCCGACGTCAATATCGGCTTCACCAACGTCATGTTCGGCTACACCGCCATTCCCAATCCGGACCTGCGGCCGGAAACCAGCGACGGCTTCGAGCTAGGACTGCGCCATGCCGGCAGCGCGGTGCATGCCAGCCTGGCCGCGTACCACAACCGCTATGCCGACTTCATCGAGTCCTTCGGCTTCGTCGGCTTCAACGCCGAGGGGCTGATGCTGTTCCAGTCGCGCAACGTCGCCAGCGCGCGCATCGAAGGCGTGGAGCTGAAGGCGGGGCTGGAACTGGACGCGCTGTCGGCGACGCTCGCGGGCTGGTCGCTGCGCGGCGCGGCCGCCTGGTCGCGCGGAGAGGACCGCGGCAGCGGCGAGCCGCTGGAATCGGTCGATCCGCTCACTGCCACCCTGGGCCTTGCCTACGAAGGTGCGGCCTGGGGCGGCGGGCTGTCCGGCCGTTTCGTCGGCCGCCGCGACCGGATGCCGTCCGCGCCGGCAGGCACGCACTACTTCCAGTCGCCCGGCCATGCAGTACTCGACCTGCATGCGCATTGGCGCTTCGCGCCTGGCGCCCGCGCACACCTGGGCGTGTTCAACCTCGCCGACCGCAGGTACTGGCCCGCGGGCAGCGTGCCGCTGGTGGATGCCGGCAGCGGCAACGTCGACCGCTACACCGCGCCTGGACGCCACCTTGCCGCCAGCGTGTCGCTGGAGTGGTGATCCCCCGTCCGCCAGCGCCCTTTCCTCCGATCACTCCGGGAGTCCGCTCCATGAAGCCGTATACCAGCGCCGTCGTCCTCATCCTTGTCCTGTTCGCTGCCGGCCTCGCCCGCGCGCAGGCTGGCAAGGACCGCGATCCCGGTCGCGACCGCGATGCCATCCTCGCCATGCAGGGCGAATACCTGGTCGACTTCGCCTTCGACGAAACCGTGCTGCTGGCGCCCGGCTATGAACGCGCGCCGGCGCAGCGCAGCGGCGGCGACGAGGTGGTGATCGTGGTCGAGGACACGCCCGCCAGGATCGTGTTGCAGCACATCCTGGTCGACCCCGGGAGCGGCCATGTCACCAAGCACTGGCGCCAGGACTGGACCTACGAGGCGACGCGGCGCTGGGAGTTCGTCGCCGACCAGACCTGGCGCCTGCGCGACATCCCCGCGGAAAACTCCAGTGGCGCCTGGACCCAGTGCGTCTACGAGGTCAGCGACGCGCCGCGCTACTGCGGCACCGGCCGCTGGAACCATCGCTACGGCGTGTCGACCTGGACGTCGGATCGCAGCTGGCGTCCGCTGCCGAGGCGCGAGTACACCAGGCGCGACGACTACAACGCGATGAACGTCCAGAACCGCCACACCGTCGTCCCCGGCGGCTGGACCCACGAGCAGGACAACACCAAGACCGTGCGCCGTGCGGACGGCAGCACCGAGAGGACGATCGCGCGCGAGTCCGGCTTCAACGATTACCAGAAGGCCACCGATGTCGATTTCGCCCCGGCGTATGCGTACTGGAACGCGACCCGCGACTACTGGGCGCGGGTGCGGGCGCGCTGGGACGCAGCCCTGGCCGACCCCGCCGGACTCCGCATGAAGACGAAGATCGACGGGATGGCGATGATCATGCCGCTGTTCACCCAGGCCGGGATCGTCGAGGCAGGCGGGACCGTGCAGGACGCTGACATCGACCGGGTGTTTGCCCAATGGGTGGAGCGGGCGGACGCGGAGGTGCCGGCCGCGGAACTGCCGGCCGCCGGACGTGGGCGGGGTTGGTAGCCCGGGCGGCGGTTCGGGGGCGTCGCTCTTCGCTTCAACCGCGGCAGCCGCCCACGCCAACACGCTCCGGTGCGCTGTGCTCCCGCCAGCTCAGCCCGTCGCGTCGATTCCGCCCGTGGTTCCGTTCGCCCGCTCGCGCACCGCGACCCCGATACGCCCACCATCTTCCGCGTCGAACCCGACGCTGGGCGGCCGCGGCCCCCG
>JAEWZE010000217.1 GCA_023395465.1 Pseudomonadota bacterium | reverse complement strand
CTGCCGCGCCGGCCGAAGCCGGTGAGGACGCGGTCGTGACGACGGCGCCGGGCACCGCCGCCGAAGCCTTCGCCGCACGCACGCAGGCCCCCGCCGGTCCCGCATCCGCCATCACCACCGCGCAGACCGTCGCGGCGACACCGGCGCCGGCGCCGTCCGCCACCGCCGGCAGCCTCGGCGGCGCGGTGTTCGCCCTGGTGCTGGTGGTCGGCCTGATCCTGCTGCTGTCGTGGCTGGCCAAGCGCATGCCCGGCCTGGGCGGCGGTGGCCTCGCCAATCCGGCGCTGCGCATCGTCGGCTCGCTGGCGCTCGGCCCGCGCGACCGCCTGGTGGTGGTCGAGGTCGGCGAAACCCAGCTGCTGCTCGGCGTCGGCGCCGGCGGCACCCGCACCCTGCATACCCTCGAGCAGCCGCTGCCGGCCGCGGCCGCGAAAGCGACGCCCGCCTTCGCGCAGCTGCTGGCCCAGCATTTCGGAAAGAAGCCATGACCCTCCTGCGCGCGCTGCTTCGCGCCGCCGGCGCCTGCCGCGCCACGCTGCCGGCCTGGCTGCTGGGCGCCTGCCTGGCCTTCGCCCTGGCCCCGTCCGACGCCTTCGCCCAGGCAGCGCCGGCCGCCGCCCCGGTGAGCACGCCCGCCGCGCCCGCGCAGCCGCTGCCCTCGGTCGAGGTCGGCAACATCGGCGGCCAGCCGGTGAGCATGCCGCTGCAGGTCTTGGCGCTGATGACCGGCATCACCCTGCTGCCGGCGGCGCTGCTGGGACTGACCGCGTTCACCCGCATCATCATCGTGCTGGCGCTGCTGCGGCAGGCGCTGGGCACCGGGCAGACGCCCAGCAACCAGGTGCTGCTGGCGCTGGCGCTGTTCCTCACCGCGATGGTGATGATGCCGGTGTTCGACCAGGCATGGGCCACCGGCATCGCGCCCTACCTGGACGGTTCGCTCGACTTCCGCGCGGCCTGGGCCGCCGCGTCCGAACCGTTCCGCGGCTTCATGCTGGCGCAGGTGCGCGAGACCGACCTGATGACCTTCGCCGGGCTGTCGCAGACCGGCCCGTACGCCACGCCGCAGGACGTGCCGTTCAGCGTGCTGGCCGCGTCCTTCCTCACCAGCGAGCTCAAGACCGCGTTCGAGATCGCGTTCCTGGTCTACATCCCGTTCGTGATCATCGACCTGGTGGTCGCCAGCGTGCTGATGTCGATGGGCATGATGATGCTCTCGCCGATGCTGATCTCGGCGCCGTTCAAGATCCTGCTGTTCGTCCTGGTGGACGGCTGGATCCTGATCGTCGGCTCGCTCGCCGCCAGCTTCAACCCGGTCTGAGCCGCCATGACTCCCGAAACCGCCCTGGGCGAGATCTCCCGCGGACTGCAGATGGCGCTGACCCTCGGCGGCCCCGCGCTGATCGCGGTGCTGGTGGTCGGCGTCGCCGTCGGCGTGCTGCAGGCGGCCACCCAGATCAACGAGCCGACCATCCCGTTCGTGGTCAAGGTGGTCGGACTGGTGGTGGTGATGGCCGCCACCGGGCACTTCCTGCTCGGGCGCATGGTCGCCTTCACCATCGACCTGTTCCACCGCATCCCGCACCTGATCGGTTGAGGCCTGCTGGCGCGTGGACACCGTCTCGCTCGCATCGATGGCCGGCGTCGACCTGTTCGGCATGCTCTCGGCCGTGCTGTGGTACGCGCTGCGCATCGGCGCGGCGCTGCAGGTGCTGCCGGTCATCGCCGGACGCGGCATGCCGGCGCAGGCGCGGCTGATCGTGACCCTGGCCCTGTCGGCCGCGCTGTCGGCGGTGCTGCCGGCGCCGCCGCCGATGGCGGTGGACGCGGCCACCGCGCTGGGCGTGCTGCGCGAGTTCAGCGTCGGCATCGCCATCGGCATGATGCTGCGGATGGCGTTCGAGGCCGGTCGCCTGGCCGGCGAACTGGTCAGCCAGGGCATGGGCCTGTCGTTCGCGACCATGGCCGATCCGCTCAGCGGCGCCTCTTCGGCGGTGCTGTCGCAGTGGTTCTACCTGGCCTTCGCGCTGCTGTTCTTCGTCACCGATGGCCACCTGGCGCTGATCGGCCTGCTGGCCGACAGCTACGGCGGGCTGCCGATCGGCGCGGCGCTGCCGGACGTGCAGGCGCTGCTGGCGGCGGTGCCGGCCTTCTTCACCGCCTGCCTGCGCGCCGGTGCGTTGCTGGCGCTGCCGGTGATGATGGCGCTGCTGGCGGTGAACATCGCCTTCGGCGTGCTGGCCCGCGCCGCCGCCCAGCTCAACCCGATCGCGATCGGCCTGCCGATGTCGCTGCTGGTCGGCCTGACCCTGCTGATGCTGCTGATGCGCGAGCTGGCCTCGCCGGTCGGGCAGCTGTTCGAAGATGCCTTCACCGCCGCGCGCGCACTGACCGGATGACGCGGCGATGAGCGAGCAGGCTTCCAAGGAGGACCGGACCGAACAGCCCAGCGAAAAACGGCTGCGCGAGGCCCGCGAGAAAGGCCAGGTGCCGCGCTCGCGCGAGCTGGGCAACGTCGCCGTGCTGGGCTGCGCGGTGCTGGCGCTGAAGGCCACCGGCGGCAACGTCGGCGCGGCCTCGCGCGACTGGATGCGCGGTGCGCTGAGCTTCGACCGCACGCTGCTCGATTCGCCCGACCGCCTGCTGCCGCATGCCGGCGGCCTGCTGCTCGACCTGGTCGTGCCGTTGCTGCCGCTGATGCTCACCGCGCTGGCGGCCTGCGCGATCGCGCCGGCGGCGATGGGCGGGCTGCGTTTCGCCGGCAAGGCGCTGCAGCCCGACTTCGCCCGGCTCAACCCGGGCAAGGGCCTGGCCCGCGTGTACGGCAGCGAGAGCCTGGCCGAGCTGCTGCGCTCGCTGCTGCGCGTGGGCCTGATCGGCGGCATCGGCGGCTGGGTGGTGTGGCGCGCGTTCTCGACCCTGCTGACCATGCCGCAGGCCTCGCTGGAGGCCTCGGTCGCCGGCGGCGTGGACCTGGCGCTGACCGCGCTTTTGGCGATGGTCGGCGCGCTGGCCCTGCTGGCGGCGATCGACGTGCCCTGGCAGCACCACCAGCACCGCAGCAAGCTGAAGATGACCAAGCAGGAGCTGCGCGACGAGGCCAAGGAGGCCGAGGGCAACCCCGAGGTCAAGGCGCGGGTGCGCCAGATCGCGCGGCAGATGTCGCAGCGGCGGATGATGGAGGCCGTGCCCGAGGCCGACGTGGTGGTGATGAACCCCACCCACTACGCCGTGGCCATGAAGTACAAGCCGGGCATGCGCGCGCCCACCGTGGTGGCCAAGGGCGTCGACGAGATGGCGCTGGCGATCCGCGCGCTGGCCGAGAAGCACCGGGTCGCGATCGTCGAGGCGCCGCCGCTGGCACGCGCCTTGTATAGGCAGTCGCAGGTCGACCAGGAAATCCCGGTGAAACTGTACGCCGCCGTCGCGCAAGTGCTGTCCTACGTCTACCAGCTGCGGGCCTGGGTGCCCGGCCGCGGGCCGATGCCGGTGATGGCCGAGTTCGACGTGGGCGCCGACGGCGCGCCCGATCCGGTCGATGCCGCGCCGGCCGACGGCGACGGGCGCGCGGCACGATGAGCAGCGTGCCCGGCCGCGGCGCGGTGATCCTGTCCAGCCTGCGCAACGGCGCCGCCGCCCCGGTGGTGGTGCTGGCGATCCTGGCGATGGTGATCGTGCCGCTGGCGCCGATCGTGCTGGACGCGCTGTTCACCATCAACATCGCGCTGTCGCTGGTGGTGCTGCTGGCGGTGGTCTACGTGCGGCGGCCGCTGGAGTTCTCGATCTTCCCCAGCGTGCTGCTGATGGTCACCCTGCTGCGGCTGGCGCTCAACGTCGCCTCCACCCGCGTGGTGCTGATGCACGGCCACGAGGGCGAGGCCGCGGCCGGCCACGTGATCGAATCCTTCGCCCAGTTCGTGGTCGGCGGCAGCTACGCGGTCGGCATCGTGGTGTTCGCGATCCTGACCATCGTCAACTTCGTGGTGGTCACCAAGGGCGCCGGACGCATCTCCGAGGTGTCGGCGCGCTTCATCCTCGACGCCCTGCCCGGCAAGCAGATGGCGATCGACGCCGATCTCAACGCCGGCCTGCTCACCCGCGAGGACGCCAAGACGCGGCGCCAGGAAGTGCGCGAGGAGGCCGACTTCTACGGCTCGATGGACGGCGCCAGCAAGTTCGTGCGCGGCGACGCCATCGCCGGCATCCTGATCCTGGTGATCAACCTGGTCGGCGGCATCCTGATCGGGCTGCTGTCGCACGGCATGTCCTTCGCCGACGCCGCGCAGACCTACACCACCCTGGCGATCGGCGACGGCCTGGTGGCGCAGTTGCCGGCGCTGCTGATCGCGGTCGCCACCGCCATGCTCGTCACCCGCTCGACCGGCGAGCAGGAGATGGGCGAGACGATGTCGAAGCAGGTCTTCGGCCACCAGCGCGCACTGACCGTGTCCGCGGTGCTGATGGGCCTGATCGGCATCGTGCCGGGCATGCCCAACGTGCCGTTCCTGCTGCTCGCGGCCATCCTCGGCTGGGCCGCATGGAAGCTGCGCAAGGCGCCGGCCGCCGACGCCGACGCGGGCGAGGCCGGGCGCGGCGGCGAAGCGGCGGGGTCCGCGCCGATGGCGGAGCTGAGCTGGGACGAGATCCGCCCGGTCGAACCGCTCGCGCTGGAGGTGGGCTACCGCCTGATCGCCCTGGTCGACCAGTCCCAGGGTGGACAGCTGCTGGCGCGGCTCAAGGGCGTGCGCCGCAAGCTCACCCAGGACCTGGGCTTCCTGATCCCGGCCGTGCACGTGCGCGACAACCTCGAACTGGCGCCCGGACAGTACCGGCTGCTGGTGCACGGCGTGCCCGTCGCCAGCGGCGAGCTGGTCCCCGATCGCGAGCTGGCGCTGGACCCGGGCCGGGTGTTCGGGCCGCTCGACGGCATCCCGGGCAAGGATCCCGCGTTCGGCCTGGACGCGGTGTGGATCGCCCCGGGCCAGCGCGCGCATGCCGAATCGCTGGGCTATACCGTGGTCGACGCGGCCACGGTCGCGGCCACCCACCTCTCGCACGTGGTGCGCGAGCGCGCCTCGGAGCTGCTCGGCCACGACGAGGTGCAGAACCTGCTGTCGGCGCTGGGCCGCAGCGTGCCAAAGCTGGTCGAGGACCTGGTGCCGAAACTGCTGCCGCTGTCGGTGGTGGTCAAGGTGCTGCAGTCGCTGCTGGCCGACCGGGTGCCGGTGCGGCAGATGCGGCAGATCGTCGAGACCCTGCTCGAGCACGGCGCGCAGACCCAGGACCCGGCCGCGCTGACCGCGGCGGTGCGGGTGTCGCTGGGCCGCTTCATCGTGCAGGAACTCAACGGCATGGCGCCGGAGCTGCCGGTCTACACGCTGGCGCCGGCGCTGGAGCGGGTGCTGCAGGATTCGGTGAGCGGCCAGGGCGCCGCGCTCGAACCGGGCCTGGCCGAACGCCTGCACCAGAACCTGGGCGACTGCGTCAGCCGCCAGGAAAGCCGCGGCGAGCCGGCGGTGCTGCTGGTGCCCGGCGGCGTGCGCGCCTCGGTCGCGCGGCTGGTCCGCCACAGCGTGCCGTCGCTGGCCGTGCTGGCCTACGCCGAAGTGCCGGAAGACAAGCGGCTGCGGCTGGTGGGCTCGGTGGGCTGAACCCGGCGTCGCGCGCCGCGGCGGCGTTTAGGCGGTGAGGGGGGGACGGGGTTCCTGGCCGTGCGGAAGGGTGGTGCGTCGGCGTGCCCCCTCCCCAACCCTCCCCCGCGCGCGGGGGAGAGAGCTCGAGGCCTTCGGCATTCGGATGCCTGACGCGACAGCTGCGCGTCTCGCCCCCTCCCCCGCCAGCGGGGGAAGGAGCTCGAGGCCTTCGGCATTCGGATGCCTGACGCGACGGCTGCGCGTTTCGCCCCCTCCCCCGCAGGCGGGGGAGGGTTGGGGTGGGGGCCGGCTTTCCCCGCGCAACCCGCCTTCGCCCGAGCGACCGCATCCCGCCGCGCCGCGCCACCCGCGCCCGGACGGAGCCGGTTTCCCGTCGCCGCGGCAGCGCCAAGCTTCCGACATCGCCGCGCGGCGATTCAGGCCCGGCTCTTGCAGGGACAGGGGCGAGCACTCCCAACGCACTCCGAACCGGGCTTTCCGATATGCGAATCAAGCGCTTCACCGCTCCCGACATGCGCACCGCCCTGCGCATGGTCCGCGACGAGCAGGGTCCCGACGCGGTGATCCTGTCCACCCGTCCCGGTGCCGGCGGCGCCGGCATCGAGGTGGTGGCCGCCACCGACTACGACGAGGCCCTGGTGGCGCAGGCGCTGCGCGCCGC
>JAEWZE010000203.1 GCA_023395465.1 Pseudomonadota bacterium | reverse complement strand
GCCATTGCCAGGCCCGCACCGCCGCCGCGCGCGGAGCCGGTCGCCGAAGCGCCCGCATCGCCTGCACCGCCCCCTGCGCCCGCTCCCCCTGCTGCGCCGGCCAGGCCCGCAGCGCCGACCGCGCCGGTGGCGCTGGACGGCGCCGGCTGGGTCGATCTGATCGCCAACCTGGGGCTGCGCGGACCGGTCCGCGAACTCGCGGCGCATGCGTCCTTCCTCGACTGGAGCGGCGGCGTCCTGCGCCTGTCGCTGCCGGCCAGCGACGACCATCTCAAGGCGCCGTTCCTGGTTTCACAGCTGGCCAATGCGCTGTCGCCCAGCCTGGGGGCCGCGCCGCAGATCCGGTTCGACGAGGTGGCTGTGGCCGCCGGCGAAACCCTGCATGCGCGCACCGCGCGCGAGCGCGACGAACGCCAGGCGGCGGCGGAAAGCGACTTCCTGTCCGATCCGAACGTGCAGCGGCTGATGCGGCAGCACGGGGCCCGGGTCGTTCCCGATTCCATCCGACCATTCGACGAAGCCTAGGAACACGACATGCGTGGAAACATCGCCCAGCTGATGCAGCAGGCGCAGAAGATGCAGGAGAACATGCAGCGCGTGCAGCAGGAGATCGCCGCGCTCGAAGTCACCGGCAGCGCCGGCGGCGGCATGGTCAGCGTGACCCTGTCGGGCGCCAAGGAATGCCGCAAGGTGCGCATCGATCCGAGCATCCTGTCGGACCAGGAGATGGTCGAAGACCTGATCGCGGCCGCCTTCAACGATGCCTCCAACCGGATCGACGCCGCGTCCAAGGAAAAGATGGCCGGCGCCACCGCCGGCATGCCGATCCCGCCCGGGATGAAGCTGCCGTTCTGATCCTGCAGGCCGGGCGCCAGCTACCGCCCACCGCCGGTGCGGCGGGCGGCGTGGTGGTCCCGGTCGCACCGGTCCGCTCGGCCATTGCCGTGAACCCGACACCATGTCCCTGCTCGAACAGCTGATCGAAGCCTTCCGCGTGCTGCCGGGCGTCGGCCAGAAGAGCGCCCAGCGCATGGCCTACCACGTGCTCGAGCGCGAGCGCGACGGCGGGCGACGGCTGGCCGCGGCGCTGGCCGAGGCGGTGGAGCGGGTCGGCCACTGCACGCGCTGCCGCGACTTCAGCGAGAGCGAGGTCTGCGCCACCTGCGCCAGCGCCTCGCGCGATGCGCACCAGCTGTGCGTGGTCGAATCGCCCGCCGACCGCCTTGCGATCGAGCAGGCCACCGGCTACCGCGGCCTCTATTTCGTGCTGCAGGGACGGCTGTCGCCGCTGGACGGCATCGGCCCGCGCGAGATCGGCCTGGACCGCCTGGACGCGCGCCTGCGCGAGGGCGAGGTGCAGGAACTGATCATCGCCACCAATCCCACGGTCGAAGGCGAAGCGACCGCGCACTACCTGGCCCAGCTGGCGCGCCAGCACCAGGTCAAGCCCAGCCGGCTGGCCCACGGCGTCCCGCTGGGCGGCGAGCTGGAGTACGTGGATCGCGGCACCCTGTCGCACGCGTTCGGCTCACGCAGCGAGATGGCCTGAGCGGATCGCCGGTCCGTGTTCCGGAACGAGGATCGCGCCAGGCGCTGGCCATTGCGGCCTGGATCCGGTGCCGGGCGCACGGTCGGCGGATGGACGTCACTCCACGCACTTGCAGCGCGTACTTCTCACCTCAACCCATCGCGAGCGTTGCCATGCCCACCATCTTCCAGCGGATCATCCGCCGCGAGATTCCCGCCGACATCGTGTTCGAGGACGAGCACGTGATCGCCTTCCGCGACATCGCGCCGCAGGCGCCGGTGCACGTGCTGTTCGTGCCCAAGGATGAATTCGCGACCTTGAACGACGTGCCCGCCGACCGCCCGGAGATCGTCGGCCGCCTCGCCCTCGCGGCCGCCGCATACGCCAGGGCGCAGGGCTTCGCCGAGGACGGCTATCGCATCGTCATGAACTGCAACGGCGACGGCGGCCAGACCGTGTTCCAGATCCACCTGCACCTGCTGGCCGGCGCGCCGCTGCGCGGGTTCGGCGCGTAGCCGCCGGCGGGTCAGCGCGCCGCCATCACCACCAGCCCCACCACGGCCACGGCTCGGGGCGGCTGATCACCCGCACCGCTTCGCGCTTGGGCCACAGGTAGACCACGTCCGCGGCGACCTTCGGGAAGCGATAGTCGTACTCGCCGATGCGGCGCGTGTCGTAGCCGGTGACGGTGCCAGAGAAGGTGACTTCGCGGTTCACCTCGAACACCGCCGGGTCGTAGAAGCCGGCGCGGCAGGCGATGAAGCGGCCGTTGCTGTCGTCGCTGCCCCACCAGGGGCGCCCGGTGGACGTCAGGCGGGTGGAGATCATCTCGAAGCAGGTCTCGTTCGGTCCCGGCTCGACCTGGACGATGCGCCCGCCCCAGCGGACCGCAAGGCCGGTGGCGTCGGACTCGACCGCGGCGTGCGGCGTGATCGGACTGAAGTCGCCCCGCAGCGGTTTCGGCTGGGAGGCGCAGGCGGCCAGCAGCAGGGCCGCGGCGGCAGGAAGCAGGAGGCGGACGGTCATCGTGGCGGTTCCGTGGGTCGGGTCATGCGGGGCGATGCCGGCGCAGCGCGCGGATCAGCGGGCGTGGATCGGCGTCGGCACTGCGTGGATCGTAACGCCAGGTTTCGAAACGCGCAGTGAGCGCCAGCAGCGCGTCGGCGTCGCGCGGACGCGCCGCCGCCACGCGCCTGGCCCACTGCAGCGACGGTTCGTGCGCCGCACGCGCAAATCCCAGCTTCGCGTAGCGGGCGCCCAGCCGCCGCCACGCCGCCACCACGGCGTCGCCGCCGCGTTCGGCGCGTGCGGTCAGCCACAGCATCCAGGCCAGGGCCAGGCCGGCAAAGGCCGCAAACAGCGCCACCAGCCCGCGCATTCCGGCGCCGTCCAGGCCGAGCGGCCGCAGCATCGCCATCTGCCGGGTGGCGTCGAAGCCCAGGACCAGGTCGTTCCAGCCGCGACGCAGCCAGTCGCCGAGGTCGAGCATCGGCACCACGCCGGGCAGGCCGGCGAAGCCGCCGCCTGCGCGATCGTCGATGGTGTCGTAGATGCGCTCGGGCGCGACCGCGGCCGTGGGGTCGGCGCGCACCCAGCCGCGGCCGTCCAGCCACACCTCGGCCCAGGCATGGGCATCGGAGTTGCGCACGATCCAGTAGCCGCCGATCGGATTGCGGTAGCCCCCGGCATAGCCGGTCACTACGCGTGACGGAACGCCGGCCGCGCGCATGAGGATCACGAAGGCCGAGCTGAAATGCTCGCAGAAGCCCTGCTTCCATTCGAACAGGAACTCATCGGCGGAGTGGCGGCCAGGCAGCGGCGTGGACAGGGTGTAGCCGAACTCGGCGCGGATCATCGCCATCGCGCGCTCGACGATGGCCGCGTCGCCGGCGCCGCCCAGTTCGCGCCGCCATTGCCGCCCCAGGGCGACGGTGCGCGGATTGAATCCTTCCGGCAGCCGCAGCGCGCTGTCGCGCACGAACGGGAGCAGGCGCGGCTCGAAGCTGCGCGCGGGCGCGGCGTCCATGCGCCAGCGCGTCGCCGAATTCATCGGTGCGCCCGCCTCCAGCGTGTAGTCCCAGGACAGTCGCGCGCCCTGCGGCGCGGCGCCAGGAAGCTCCAGTGCGACCACGGTGCGCCGGTCGGTCGGCTCCAGCACCATCTCGTAGTTCCAGCGCGTGGGGATGCGGGTGGTCGCGGCTGGCGGCAGCGCCTGCAGGCGCCGTGCCCGCGTCCACGTGCGCCCGTCGTAATCCATCAGCACCGGCCCGCGCCAGTACATCTGCGACTGCGGCGGCGCCGGGCCGAGGAAGTCCACGCGCAGCGCCGGGCGGTCGTCGTTCATCAGCTCCAGCCATTCGCCCGGCGCCATCTCGTCGGACAGCCCGGGTCGCGCCAGCGCACGTTCGGGCACGCCCCACAGCGGCGATCCCAGCCGCGGGAACAGCCAGAATGCCGCGAGCGCGAGCGGCAGCCCGATCAGCAGCAGCCTGGCCACGATCGCCACGCGCCGCCGCGGCGCGGTGCGCGCCGTTTCCCCCGACTCCTGCTCGGCCAGCTGCGCCAGCGCGGCCAGGGCGACGATCGCGCCGACCAGCCCCAGCGCCAGCGACAGCGGGCCCTGGTCGAGCAGGAAGGTGGAGAACGGCGCGAACAGCGCGAAACCCACCAGGCTGCGCGCATCGCGCAGCGAGGCCAGTTCGCCGGGCTTGATCGCCAGCATCGCCGCGAGCAGGGCGCAGGCGGTGTCGCGCCCCAGGCTGAAGCGCGACATCGACAACACCACGCCGAACAGGCACAGCGCCAGCACGATGCGCAGCCACGCCGGCAGCGGCCGTCGACGCGAGGCCAGCGCGACCAGCAGGCCAGCGCCGACGCAGCCGGCCGCGACCGCCACGGGCAGCTGCGGCAGCAGCGGCAGCAGGCAGGCGGCCGCAGCGGCCAGGGCCCAGTGGCGGCTGGCGCGGGTGAGCGGCGCCGGATCAGGACGCGGCAACGGACCCTCCCTCGCGTGGCAGCAGCGCCAGCGCGCGCAGGCAGGCGTGCCGGTGCGCGGCGCCATGGGCGGGACCGAGTTCGGGCTGGCCGGGCAGGCGCAGGCGGTAGCGCCGCGACTCGCGTTCGGCCTCGTCCACCCAGCGCGCCAGCCGGCGGATGCGATCCTCATGGCGCAAGGCGTGCAGCGCCTGCCAGTCGAGCACGATGTCCGCGCCGGCGGGCTGTTCGAACTCGCGCACCAGCAGCGCATCGCGCCGCGCCGAGGCCTTCCAGGCCACCGCGCGCAGGCTGTCGCCGCGACGCCATTCGCGCAGGTGGTGCACGTCGTCGCCGCTGGGCGTCAGCCGCGGCTGCGCGTGTTCGCCCTGTCCGGCGGGCAGCGGCGGCCCGGCCGGCTCGGGTGCGGGATAGACCAGCAGCGGCGCATCCGCCCAGGCATAGGCCCAGGCCCGTGCCAGGCCCAGCGGGCGCGTGGTCGAGATGCGCAGCCGTCCGGGATCGAGCCAGCCGCGCATGCTGGTGGCGAGCGCCAGGTCGGCTTCACCGGCGCCGTTGTCCAGGGTCAGCCCGGTGGCCTGGCCCGCGCATTCCAGGCGTAGTCCGCGCCGCTCGCGCCCGGCGTCGGCGCGCGCGTGCACGCGCAGTTGCAGCGGCGTGCCCGCGGCGACCGGCTCGGCGCCGATCGCGTGGATCTCCAGCCCGCTCAGCTGCAACTGCGCCTGCAGCAGGCTGGCGATGCCCGCACCGCCCAGCAGCAGGCACAGCAGCAGCGCCGGATTGTTGTTGTAGTTGAGCGCGCCGGCGCCCATGGTCAACAGCAGCAGGCTGAAGAACAGGCCGAAGCGGGTCGGCAGCACGTAGATGCGGTGGCGGTCGAAGCGCACCGGAAGCGAGGCCGGCGTGCGCCTGCGCGTCCAGGCGTCGAAGCGTGCGTCCAGCCGCCGTCGCAGCCGCTGCAGCATCAGTGCGCCGGCCGGGCGCACGGGCCCGTGCCACCTGCAGCGGCAGGCGCCGGGAAGAAAGCGGGGACGTCGGCTGCCATGGCGCGACCGCCTCAGTCCACCGGCACGTCCTGCAGGATCGACATCGCCAGCGCGGCGCCGTCGCTTCCCGCTTCGATCTCCGGGACCAGCCGGTGCGCGGCCACCGCGCCGAACAGGGCCTGCACGTCCGCAGGCGTCGCGCTGGTGCGCCCCTGCAGCAGCGCATAGGCGCGCGCGGCGCGCAGCAACGCGATGCCGGCGCGCGGCGACAGGCCCACGCGGACGCCCGGCGCGTGTCGGCTGCGCGCCAGCAGCGCCTGCACGTAGCCCACCAGCGCCTCGCTGGCATGCACGGCGGTCACCGCCTGGCGCAGGCGGACCACATCGTCGCCGCCGAGCAGTGGCGTGGCGCGCGCGATCAGTCCGCGCCGGTCCTCGCCCGCCAGCAGCGCGCGTTCGGCGGTCTCGTCCGGATAGCCCAGCGACAGCCGCAGCAGGAAGCGGTCGAGCTGCGAGTCGGGCAGGGGATAGGTGCCCGACAGGTCCACCGGATTCTGCGTGGCGATCACGAAGAACGGTTCGGGCAGCCGGTGGGTGGTGCCGTCCACGGTGACCTGGTGCTCGGCCATCGCTTCGAGCAGCGCGCTCTGGGTGCGCGGTGGCGCCCGGTTGATCTCGTCGGCGAGCAGCACGTTGGCGAACACCGGGCCCGGGTGGAACTCGAAGCGGCGCGCCTGCGCATCGAAGATCGACACGCCCACGATGTCCGAAGGCAGCAGGTCGGAGGTGAACTGCACGCGCTGGAAATCCAGTCCCAGCGTCGCGGCCAGGGCATGCGCCAGGGTGGTCTTGCCCAGGCCGGGCAGGTCCTCGATCAGCAGGTGGCCGTCGCACAGCAGTGCGACGAAGGCCAGCCGCACCTCGCGCGCCTTGCCCAGCACCAGGCCGTTGACCTGCGCCTGCGCCGCCGTCAACGCCTCTTGATCCTGGTCGGTTAGCATGGCGGGTTGGTGGATGGCGGCGGACACGACGCTCTCCGTTGGACAGGCGGATTTCGAGTGTACGGGGTTGCGGCGCATGCAGGAACGGAACGGACAGCGGACGGCGTTCATCGCGCTGTGGACCTGCGTGGTGATCGCCAAGCTGCTGGTGGCCGCGCGCCTGCCGCTGTTCGTCGACGAGGCGTTCTACTGGCAGGAAGGCCAGCACCTGGCCTGGGCCTATTCCGACCTGCCGGGCCTGACCGCGTGGACGATCCGGCTCGGCACCGAACTGTTCGGCGACAGCGTGCTGGCCGCACGCTCGCTGTTCGTGGTGGTGTCCGCCGCACTGCCGTGGCTGGTGGTGCGCATCGCAAGGCGTGAGTCCGAACCGGAGCTGGCCTGGATCGCGGGCTGCGGCGCGCTGGTGCTGCCGCTGTTCGCCACCCTCGGAGTGCTTGCGCTGCCGGACGTGCTGATGGCGTTGGCGACACTGTTCTGCCTCGATGCGCTGACCCGCATGCTGCGCCAGGTCAGCTACGGCAGCGCGGTGCAGCTGGCGCTGGGCCTGGCCATCGGCGCACTGAGCCACTACCGCTTCATCGCCGCCATCGGCGCGGGCTTGGTCGCGCTGCTGCTGCTCGCGCGCGGTCGTGAACTGCTGCGCGATCCGCGCGTGATCATCGCCGTCGCGTTCGGCGCCGCGGCCTGGATGCCGCTGCTGGCCTGGAACATCGAGAACGCCGAAGCCGGGCTGCGCTTCCAGCTGGTCGACCGGCACCCGTGGGCGCTGCATCGCGAGGGCATCGACTTCGTGCCGATCCAGGCGGCGTTCGTGACCCCGCTGCTGCTGGTCGCCCTGCTGGCCGGCGCCTGGCGCTTCCGCCGCCACGACAGGGACGGGCTGCGGCTGCTGGCGCTGTCGGGCGGCATCGTGGTGCTGGGTTTCTTCCTGCTGGGCTTCTTCGCCGACACCGAGCGGGTGAGCTTCCACTGGCCGCTGCCCGGCTACGTCGCGCTGCTGCCGCTGCTGCCGCTGGTGCTTGCCGCGTGGCCGCGCTGGCTGCGGGTGCTCACCTGGGCGATGGCGGTGGTCGGCATGCTGGCGATGCTGGGCTACTACGCCGCGGTGTCGTCGCCGGACCTGCGCGAGCGCAGCGCCGCCGGCAAGTGGTATCCGCAGAACTTCTCGGGCTGGGACGAACTGGCCACCGCGGTGCGCAAGGCGCGGGCCGGGATGCCGGACGGCACGCGCGTGGTGGCGGACAACTTCAAGGTCGGCGCCGAGCTTGGCTTCGCGTTGGGCGATGCGTCCATCCCGGTGCTGCCGCATGCGCTCAACCGCGCCCATGGCCGCGCGCCGCAACTGCAGCTGTGGGGGCTGGAGTACGACGGACGGGGCGGCAGCGAGGGGCCGGCGCTGCTGGTGGTGTCTCCCAGCGACGTCAAGCTCAGCGAACTGCTCGACCACTACCAGGCGCTGTGCCGCCGCTTCGGCGCGCTGCCGGCGCCGCAGGTGGTCGACGCCGACGGCGGCGGCAGGCGGTTCCTGCTGTTCGCCCTCGAGGGCAGCGCGGACGGGAAGGCGGACGCGGCATGCGTGCCGCCGGCGATCGCCCATCTCAACACGCCGGAGGCCGGGGCGCGGCTGCCGGCGAAGTTCGAGGCCACCGGCTGGGCGATCAAGGACGTGGCCGGCGTCGAGCGCGTTTCGCTGACGCTGGACGGGCGGGTGGTGGCGCAGGCCGAATACGGGCTGCAGGACGACTGGCCGCAACGCTTCTACGGCGGCCGCTCGAAGGATCCCGCACAGCCGCGGGTGGGCTTCCGCGCCACGATCGATGCAAGCGCACTGCCGCCGGGGCGCTACTGGCTGGGACTCGAGGTGGCCGGCAAGGACGGCAGCGTGGAGCGCTTCGCCGGCCAGCCGGTGGAACTGCTCGGGGAATGACGCGCAGCGCGCGGCATCCGCAGGACGAAGAGGGCCGGATGACGACGATCCCGGGACGCGCGTGGATGGCGTTCGCCGCACTGGCCGCGCTGCTGCTGGCGGGCACCATGGCCTGGCACCTGCCGTTGATGCTCTGGGACCACATCGACCTGGTCCCGATGTACGAGGCCTGGCAGGACGGAACGCTGGCGTCCTCGGCCTTCTGGCAGGTCCACGACGGCAGCCACCTGCACGTGGCCGCCTATGCGGTGCTGCTGGCCACCACCTGGGCTTCGGGCGGGCAACCGTGGCTGGACTGCCTGGCGAGCTTCGCCCTGCTGCTGGTGCAGGCGGTCGTGCTGTTGCGCATCGCCGGCGCGGCGCCTTCCGGCAGGATCCAGGGCGTATGGCTGATGGTCCTGCTGCTCATCGCACTGCACCCGGGGCACCTGGCCAACCTGCAGTGGGGCTGGCAGGTCGCGGTGTTCATCAGCACGCTGGGCGCCGTCGCCGCGATCGCACTGCTGACGCGCCCCCGTCTGTCGATGGCCGCCAACCTGCTGGCCGTCGCGCTGGCGTCCGTGGGCGTGCTCGGCTTTTCGACCACGCTCGCCGCCTTCCCGGTCGCACTGGGGCTGCTGGCGCTGCATCCGCGGCTGTCGCGCGGCCAGTGGCTGCTGCTGGCGCTGCCCTGGCTTGCCGCCGCCGTGGCGCTGCTGGCCTGGCTGTCGGCAGGGCGGGCCGCCGTCGGCGGCACGTTCCCGGGCCTCGGAACCACGGTGCTCTACGTCCTCAACTACCTGGGCGGCGGGGTGTCGCGACTGGCTACCGCGGCCGCGCCGGTCTGGGCGGCGATCGCGCTGGCCACCGCGGGCTGGGCCGCGGCGCGGCGCTGGCAACCGGCACTGCTGCCGTGGCTGGCGCTGATGGCGTTCGGCCTCGGCTGCGCGCTGCTAACCGCGCTGGGACGGGCTGACGCGCACGGCACCGACCACGCCTTCGTGACCCGCTACGTCAGCTTCTCGTCGCTGTTCTGGTTCGGATGGACCGGGGCGATGCTGGTGGCCTGGCGCGAGGCGCAGCCGGCCTGGCGGCGCTGGGTGCGGCCGCTGCTGTCGGTGCTGCTGGTGTTCCTGCTCGCCAATGGCGTCCACATGGCCAAACAGGCGCGGCAGCTGCACGGACGCGCCGAAGGCCATGCGGCGCAGATCCTGGCCGCTTACCCGGACGTCGATCCTGCGGTGATGGACGCCGCCTACGGCTGGCGCGCCGGGGCCGCGCACGGGCACCTGGCTGCGTTGCGCGAACGCGGCTTCGCGCCCTTCGATCGCACGCCCGCCGCGGCCGATCGCTCAGGGCAGGACGAAGCCGGCCGCGCGCAGTAATCGCGCCGTCGCGATCAGGGGCAGGCCGACCAGCGCGGTCGGATCGCGCGTCTCGATGGCCTCGAACAGGGTGATGCCCAGGCCCTCGCAGCGGAAGCTGCCGGCGCAGTCCCAGGGCTGTTCGGCGTCGATGTAGCGCGCGATCGCGTCGTCGCCCAGCGGCCGGAAGCGCACCACGGTGGTGTCCAGGGCCTGTCCGGCTTCGACGCCGGGTCCCGCCACCGCCACCGCGGTCAGGAACACGGCCTCGCGCCCGGACATCGTCCGCAGCTGCGCGAGCGCGGCCTCGCGCGAGCCCGGCTTGCCCAGCAGCCGCCCGTCGCAGCTGGCGACCTGGTCGGAGCCGATCACCACCGCCTGCGGATGCCGCCCGGCCACGGCGTCGGCCTTGGCCGTCGCCAGGCGCAGGGCCAGGGTTGCCGGCGGCTCGGCCGGATGCGGGGTCTCGTCGACCTCCGGGTGCACCGTATCGAAGGGCAGGCGCAGCCGTTCGAGCAGCTGCGCGCGCCAGCGCGAGGTGGAGGCGAGGATGAGGTCGCGGGACATGGCTCAGTGCAGCGAGGCGCGGGCGCGCTCGATCTGCATCAGCTGCGTGTCGATGCTGTCGCGGGCGGCGTCGATCGAGGCGCGGACGCTGTCGAGCTGCTCCAGCGACGCGGACTGGCCGTGCTGCTGCAGCCACAGCCGCTGGCGCAGCATCTCCTGCATCGCCTCGCGCACGGGGTTCTGGTCGTCGCCGGCGATGGCCTCGATTTCCGAGCGCGCGGTGCGCAGCCGGTCCTCCAGGGCGTCGGCGGCGTCGAGCAGCTGCGCCATGGCGCGGTTGCGGCGGCTGCCGCGGCTGCGCAGCCATGCGGTCAGGGCCGCTGCGGCGGCCACGACCAGCACGGACAGGACAAGAACGGTCACAATGGCACTCCCCCGGACTGGACGGCAGTCTGCCCGCCGTCGCGGCGCCGGGCAAATTCCCTGCCGGCACAACGGCTTGCCCGCCATGGGGCGGTTTGACAGGGGTGGCTTCGACCTTTAAAATCCTACTGCTTATGTCCGCCGAACTGCCCGAAATCCTGGACGCCTGGCGGATGGTCGCCGCGCGGCGGGAGTTCAAGGGCCGGGTCGCGCTGGCGGCGCTGCCGAGGCTGCGCGACGCACTGCTGGACGCCGAGGGCGAAGTGGTTTTCGCACTGGGGTTCGACTGCGACGCGCTGCGGGTGCCGTACCTGGAACTCAAGATCGACGCGGAGCTGCCGCTGCAATGCCAGCGCAGCCTGCAGCGGTTCCTGTTCCCGGTGCAGCTGGAGCAGCGGCTGGGGCTGATCCGGGACGAGGAGGAGGAAGCCGGCCTGCCCGGTGGCTACGAGCCGCTGCTGGTCGACGCCGACGGCATGCTGCGGCCGCTGGACCTGGTGGAGGACGAACTCATCCTCGCCATTCCGGTGGTGCCGGTGAAGCCGGGCTCCGAGGCGGTCGAGCGCGACTGGCCGGTGTCCGCGGAAGAGGAAGAGCGTACCAATCCCTTCGCCGGCCTGGCCGCGCTGAAGAAGAAACAATGAAGCGGTTCGCGCCCCCGTGGCGCAACCGGCAGTAGCAACAACCGAATCGTTCCTGGAGCAATCCCATGGCTGTGCAGAAGTCCCGCGTCACCCCGTCCCGTCGTGGCATGCGTCGTTCGCACGACGCCCTCACGGCCAAGCAGCTGGCCACCGACCCGACCACGGGCGAGACCCACCTGCGCCACCACATCACCGCCGACGGCTACTACCGCGGCAAGCAGGTGATCCAGCCGAAGACCAAGGTCGTCGACGAGGATTGACCCAGCGTCCGGGCCCGCATGCGGGCCTGGCGACATCGGCCCGCACCCCGTGTCCGCGTCCGCGCGGCTGCCGGCGTCGCGGGCCGCCCGCTTCGACCCGAGGGCCGTCCACGAGATGAGCAGCAGCGCGCGGATCTATTCACGTATCGCCGGGACCGGCAGCTACCTTCCCAGCAAGGTGCTGACCAACGACGACCTGTCCAGGATCGTCGACACCAGCGACGAGTGGATCGCCTCGCGCACCGGCATCCGTGAGCGCCATATCGCCGCCGAAGGCGAAACCACCGTGGACCTCGCGTACCACGCGGCCACGCGTGCGCTCGAGGCGGCCGGCACCCGTGCCGACGAGCTCGACCTGATCATCGTCGGCACCACCACGCCGGACCTGGTGTTCCCGTCCTCGGCCTGCCTGCTGCAGGAACGGCTGGGGATCGCCGGATGCGGCGCGTTCGACGTCAATGCCGCCTGCTCGGGCTTCCTGTACGCGCTGTCGGTCGCCGACAAGTTCATCCGCTGCGGCGATGCGAAGACCGTGCTGGTGGTGGGCGCCGAGACGCTGACCCGCATGGTCGACTGGACCGAGCGCACCACATGCGTGCTGTTCGGCGACGGCGCCGGCGCGGTCGTGCTCAAGGCCGATGCCGAGACCGGCGTGCTCAGCACCCACCTGCATGCCGACGGCAGCAAGAAGGAACTGCTGTGGAATCCGGTGGGCGTGTCGGTGGGCTTCGACGAGAACGCCAAGAACGCCGGCGTGCGCATCCGGATGTCGGGCAGCGACGTGTTCAAGTACGCGGTCAAGGCGCTCGATTCGGTGGTCGAGGAAACGCTCCAGGCCAACGGCCTGGACCGTCACGACATCGACTGGCTGATCCCGCACCAGGCCAACCTGCGCATCATCGAAGCCACCGCGAAGCGGCTGGAAATGCCGATGGGGCGGGTGATCGTCACCGTCGACAGGCATGGCAACACCTCGTCTGGTTCGGTGCCGCTGGCGCTGGACGAAGCGGTGCGTTCGGGCAAGGTGCAGCGCGGCCAGCTGGTGCTGCTCGAGGCCTTCGGCGGCGGCTTCACCTGGGGTTCGGCGCTGCTGCGCTACTGACCGTTCGGCGGCGCCGCGCCGCGGCGTCCGCGATCCGCATCGGGTCATGGCCTCTTCCTTCCGGTTCGACCAGGCGCGCTCCTGCGGTCGAGCCTTGCGTGTGCCTGGTCGCCCGGCGGCCTGCCGGACCAGAACGGGGGTTCCGGTTGGCGGGAACCCCGGCCGCCGTCCAAGCGCGGTGGCATGCGGCGGGCCTGGCAGGCCCTCCAGCATCGGTACACCAGGTTCGATGGTCGCAGCGAAGGGCACGCACCGGCGCGAAAGGCGTCACTTCGGCTTCGGGCCTCGCGACCCTCACCTCGCGCATCCGCAACACGCCTCCCACGCCCCGGTGCGCTCCGCACCACGGCCGGCGGGCATACGCCCCGGTACAGACGAGGCCACGGCTTTGCCCGTATCATCGCGCCCTGATTTTCACCCGGATGCTGGCGTGACCGATCCACAACTCGCGTTCGTGTTCCCCGGCCAGGGTTCGCAGTCGGTGGGCATGCTCGCGGAACTCGCCGAGCGGCACCCTGTCGTGCGCGACACCTTCGCCGAAGCCTCGCAGGGCGCGGAGGTCGACCTGTGGTCACTGGCGCAGGGCGGTCCGGAGGACCAGCTCAACCGCACCGAGTTCACCCAGCCGGCGCTGCTGGCTGCGGGCGTCGCGGTGTGGCGTGCATGGCTGCAGCAGGGCGGCGCGCGTCCGGCGCTGCTCGCCGGCCACAGCCTGGGCGAGTACGCGGCGCTGGTCGCCGCCGGCGCGCTGTCGCTGGAAGATGGCGCGCGCCTGGTGCGCCTGCGCGGCCAGCTGATGCAGGACGCGGCGCCCGCCGGCTCCGGCGCGATGGCGGCGGTGATCGGCGCCGAGGACGCGCTGGTCGACGAGGTCTGCCGGGATGCATCGCAGGACGGCGTGGTGGTGCCGGCCAACCACAACTCGCCGGGCCAGATCGTCATCGGCGGCCACGCGGCCGCGGTCGACCGTGCGCTGGCGCTGCTGGCCGAGCGCGGCGTGCGCAAGACGGTGAAGCTCGCGGTCAGCGTGCCCTCCCATACCCCGCTGATGCGCGAGGCGGCCAACCGCCTGTCGCAGGCGATGGCCGGCCTGTCCTGGAACGAACCCGCGATCCCGGTGGTGCAGAACGTCGATGCCGAAGTGCACTCTGGCGCGCAGGCGATCCGCGATGCGCTGGTGCGCCAGCTCTACCTGCCGGTGCAGTGGACGCGATGCGTGCAGGCGCTGGCGGCGAACGGCGCGACGCGCGTGGCCGAGTGCGGCCCGGGCAAGGTGTTGGCCGGGCTGGTGCGCCGCATCGACAAGGGCATCGACATGCGCGCGCTCGGCACGCCGGGCGAGTTCGATGCCGCGATGGAGGCCTGGAAAGGCTGATCGACGCGCGACTCGCGCGGGTCCCGCGGTTCGGCGCGCGGTCCCCCGCGGCCATCGGCGGAATCCGCGGCAGAATGCTCCAGTTGCACACAGGTGGATGAAGAGATGACCCAGGAACTCAAGGGCGAGATCGCGCTGGTCACCGGCGCCAGCCGCGGCATCGGCGCGGCGATCGCCGATACGCTTGCCGCGCAGGGCGCGACCGTGATCGGCACGGCGACCTCCGAAGCGGGCGCCAGCGCCATCGGCGACCGGCTCGCGGCGCACGGCGGCCATGGCCGCGTGCTCGACGTGTCGGTGCCAGGCCAGGTCGAAGCGCTGATCGAGGCGATCGGCAAGGAGATCGGGCCGCTGTCGATCCTGGTCAACAACGCCGGCATCACCCGCGACGGCCTGCTGATGCGCATGAGCGACGAGGACTGGCAGGCGGTCCTCGATACCAACCTCAGCAGCGTGTACCGCTCCTCCAAGGCCGCGATGCGCGGGATGATGAAGGCACGCAAGGGCCGCATCATCAACATCGCCTCGGTGATCGGCGTTACCGGCAACGCGGGCCAGACCAACTACGCTGCGGCCAAGGCCGGCATCATCGCCTTCAGCAAGTCGCTGGCGAAGGAGATCGGTTCGCGCGGCGTCACCGTCAACGTGGTCGCGCCGGGCTTCATCGAGACCGACATGACCGCGGCCCTGCCCGAGGAAGTGAAGAAGGGCCTGGTGGGCCAGATCGCGCTTGCGCGCCTGGGCCAGGCATCGGACATCGCCAACGCGGTGGCCTTCCTTGCCGGCGCCGGCGCCGGGTACATCACCGGCGAAACCATCCACGTCAACGGCGGCATGTACATGCCCTGACCCGACCAGCCTTCCGGGACGTGCCGCGGCGTTTTGCGCTGCGTCCCTAAGTTGCCGATTTCAAAGGGAATGCGTGGCCGGTAGTTGCGGCGCGCCGACCCGCCCCGGGGCCGCGCAGCGGCAACGCGCTATCCTCGCCCCGGATCAGACCTTACACTTGTCACCGTAACAGCCTCCGCGGAGCTACAACCAATGAGCAGCATCGAAGAACGCGTCAAGAAGATCGTGGTCGAACAACTGGGCGTCAAGGAAGAGGAGGTCAGCGCCAGCGCTTCCTTCGTCGACGACCTCGGCGCGGACTCGCTCGACACCGTCGAACTGGTGATGGCGCTCGAAGAAGAGTTCGAGTGCGAGATCCCCGACGAGGAAGCCGAGAAGATCACCTCGGTGCAGCAGGCGATCGACTACATCAAGGCCCACGTCAAGGCCTGATCGCCGGCGGCGCGGATGCGCCGACCGAATGCACAACCCGGGGCCGCTGATGCGGCCTCGGGCGTTTCCGGCGCGCCGTCGCGGCGCGCATCGCACAGCACGCACAACCGTCCGGAGTCCCCATGTCCAAGCGTCGCGTCGTCATCACCGGCCTCGGCATCCTGTCGCCCCTCGGCAATGACCTGGCTTCGTCCTGGCAGGGCATCGTGGACGGCCGTTCGGGCATCGGCCCGATCACCAATTTCGACGCCTCGGCGTTCGCCACCCGCATCGCCGGCGAGGTCAAGGGCTTCGATCCCGCGCAGTGGATCCCCGCGAAGGACGTCAAGAAGATGGACCCCTTCGTCCATTACGGCGTCGCCGCCTCGATGATGGCGCTGGAGGACGCGGGCCTCGACGTGCAGGCCGACCCCGAGCGCATCGGCGTGGCTATCGGCGCCGGCATCGGCGGCCTCAAGGGCATCGAGGAAACCGCGATCAAGTGGCACGAGGCCGGTCCGCGCAGGATCTCGCCGTTCTACGTGCCCAGCACCATCATCAACATGATCGCCGGCCAGGTGTCGATGATGACCGGCGCCAAGGGCCCGAACATCGCCGCGGTCACCGCCTGCACCACCGCCACGCACAACATCGGCCTGGCGATGCGCATGATCCAGTACGGCGACGCCGACGCGATGATCGCCGGCGGCGCCGAGTTCGCCACCACCCCGACCTCGCTCGGCGGCTTCTGCGCGATGAAGGCGCTGTCGACCCGCAACGACGATCCGCAGCGCGCCTCGCGTCCTTGGGACGAGGGCCGCGACGGCTTCGTCATGGGCGACGGCGCCGGCATCCTCGTGATCGAGGAGTACGAGCGCGCGAAGGCGCGCGGCGCGCGCATCTACGCCGAGCTGGCCGGCTTCGGCATGAGCGGCGACGCCTACCACATGACCGCGCCCAGCGAGAACGGCGAGGGCGCCGCGCGCTGCATGGTGGCCGCGATCCGTGACGCCGGCATCGATCCGTCCGCGGTCGGCTACATCAATGCCCACGGCACCTCGACCCCGGCCGGCGACCTCGCCGAGACCATGGGCATCAAGAGCGTGCTCGGCGAGCATGCGCGCAAGGTGATGGTCAGCTCGACCAAGTCGATGACCGGCCACCTGCTGGGCGCCGCCGGCGGGGTCGAGGCGGTGTTCTCGGCGATGGCGCTGCACGCCGGCGTGATCCCGCCGACGATCAACCTCGACAACCCTTCGGAAGGCTGCGACCTCGACTACGTGCCGCACACCGCGCGCGAAGCGCAGGTGGACGTCGCGATGTCGAACTCGTTCGGCTTCGGCGGCACCAACGGCAGCCTGGTCTTCCGCCGCATCTGATCCACGGCGCCGCCCCGACGGGCGGCGAGGCCCGCACATGACCCACGTCCGCGCGCTGGCGCACGGCTTCGACCTGCTCGCGCTGCAGCAGCGCGCGCCCGCGCGCTATCCGCTGCTGCTGGAATCGGTGGCCTCGGGCACCGCGCACGGGCGCTGGGACATGCTGCTGGCGTCCGACGGCGGGCGCCTGGTGCTCGGTCGCGATGGGCGGGTCCTGCGCGAAGGCGTTGCCGCCGTTGACGCAGGGATCGGCCGGATCGATGCCGCGGAGCCAGGCGACAGCGTGCCCGGCCGGGATCCTGCACCTCTTGGGCGCCACGCCGTCGACCACGATTTCCTGGACGCCCTCGACGCCGACTGGCGGGCGCTTCGTCGACCGGCGGAAGCGTCCCCCTGGCCCTTCCAGGGCGGCTGGGCCCTGCTGCTGGGCTACGAACTGTCCGCGCAGGTGGAGCCGGTGCTGCGCCTGCCCGCGGCACCTGGCGCGCTGCCGGTGGCGGTGGCCTGCCGCTGTCCCGCGGCCGTGTTGCGCGACCGCGTCAGCGGCGAGATGGTGGCCATCGCCGAGGATGGCGCCGAAGCGCTGCTGCAGGCGCTGCTGGACGACGTGGCGACGCTGGCCCCGACCGGCGACACCCGCTGGCCTCGACTGCTCGAATGCGCCGAAGCCCCCGGCGAGGCCTACACCGCCGCCGTCTCCCGCGCGCTCGACTACATCCGCGCCGGCGACGTCTTCCAGGTCAACCTGTCCCGCGGCTGGCAGGCGCGCTTCGACGCGCCGCTGGCGCCGGCCGCGCTGTACGAACGCCTGCGCCGCGCCAATCCTGCTCCCTTCGCCGGCCTGTTCGACCTGGGCGAAGCCGGCGCCGTGGTCAGCGCCTCGCCCGAGCGCCTGGTCTCGGTGCGCGGCGACCTGGTCGAGACCCGCCCCATCGCCGGCACCCGCCCGCGCCTGCCCGGCGACGACGACGCCGGCCGCATCCGCGAGCTGATCGGCCACGCCAAGGAGCGCGCCGAGCACGTGATGCTGGTCGACCTCGAGCGCAACGACCTCGGCCGCGTCTGCCGCGGCGGCAGCGTCGAGGTCGACGAGCTGATGGTGGTGGAGAGCTACGCGCACGTGCACCACATTGTCAGCAACGTGCGCGGCCGCCTGCGCGACGACGCGACCCCGGGCGCGGTGCTGCGCGCGGTGTTCCCGGGCGGCACGATCACCGGCGCGCCGAAGGTGCGCTGCATGGAGATCATCGCCGAGCTGGAGGGCGTCGGCCGCGGCGCCTACACCGGCGCGATGGGCTGGCTCGACCGCAGCGGCGACCTCGACCTCAACATCCTCATCCGCAGCGCCGAGGTGGCCGGCGAGACCCTGCGCTTCCGCACCGGCGCCGGCATCGTGGCCGATTCCGACCCGGCGCACGAACTCGACGAGACCCGCGCCAAGGCCCGCGGCATGCTGCAGGCGATCGGTGCCTGACCGGCGCCGCGGCCGGCACGGTATCCTTCGGCGCATGCATCCGACCCCCGATCACCGCCCCGCGCGGCGCGCGCCATGAAGGCGCTCAAGCGCATCGTCCTGGTCCTGTTCCTGCTCTCGGCGCTGGTCGCCGGCGCGGCGGCCTGGTGGGCCTGGACCAGCTACCAGGGCTTCGCCAACGCGCCGCTGGCAGGCGTCGAGGCCGGCGACAACCTGGTCGTCGAGCGCGGCGACACGCTGCGCAGCGTGGTCGCGCGCCTGCGCGAACAGGGCATCGACGCCGGCCGCGACCTGGAATGGCGCCTGCTCGCGCGCCAGCTCGGCACCGGCGGCCGCATCCAGGTCGGCGAATACGCGCTCGAGCCCGGCATCACCGCCGGCGAACTGCTGCGGCACATGCGCGACGGCAAGGTCGTGCGCCACCACTTCACCATCGTCGAAGGCTGGAACATCCGAGAGCTGCGCGCCGCCCTCGGCCGCGCCACGCCGCTGGTGCAGACCCTGCACGAGGTCGACGACGCCGCGCTGATGGCGATGCTGGGCCGCGAGGGCGTGCATCCGGAAGGCCGCTTCCTGCCCGAGACCTATGCCTACGACCGCGGCGACACCGACGTCGACCTGCTCGGGCGCGCCGCTGACGACCTCGACCGTGCCTTGGCGGCGGCGTGGGAAGCGCGCGCCGACGACCTGCCGATCGACACGCCGGAACAGGCGCTGGTGCTGGCCTCGATCGTGGAGAAGGAGACCGGCATCGCCGAAGAGCGGCCGCTGATCGCGGGCGTGTTCACCCGTCGCCTTCGCATCGGCATGCGCCTGCAGACCGATCCCACGGTCATCTACGGCATGGGCAGCGCGTATGCGGGCAACATCCGCCGCAGCGACCTGCAGGCCGACACGCCGTACAACACCTACACTCGCGACGGCCTGCCGCCGACGCCGATCGCGATGGCCGGCGCCGATGCGCTGCGCGCGGCGACGCAGCCGGAGGAGGGCGATGCGCTGTACTTCGTCGCCGTCGGCGACGGCAGCAGCCACTTCAGCGGCTCGCTGGACGAGCACAACCGCGCGGTCAACAAATACCAGCGAGGTGGGCAGCAGTGAACGGCAGCGCGGGCGCGTCCGGCTTGTTCATCAGCTTCGAAGGCATTGACGGCGCGGGCAAATCGACCCACATCGACGCCCTGGCCGACGCCTTTCGCGCCGCCGGCCGCACGGTGGTGACGACGCGCGAGCCCGGCGGCACGCCGCTGGCCGAGAAGATTCGCGCGCTGGCGCTGCACGAACCGATGGACGCGCTAACCGAGGCGCTGCTGATGTTCGCCGCCCGGCGCGACCACATCCGCCAGGTCATCGCGCCGGCACTGGCGCGCGGCGACGTCGTGCTGTGCGACCGGTTCACCGACGCGACCTTTGCGTACCAGGGCGGGGGCCGCGCGTTCGACTGGAATTCGCTATCACAATTGGAGCTGCTTGCGCAGGATACACGCGGGCTGGATCCCAATTTGACCCATAATCCGCTGCTGCAGCCCGACATGACGATCTGGTTCGACTTGCCCTCGGCCGTCGCCGCCCAGCGCCTGTCGGGCGCGCGCGTGCCCGACAAGTTCGAGGCGCAGCCCACCGCCTTCTTCGACGCCGTGCAGGCCGGCTATGCGCGCCGCCAGGACGAAGCCCCGGCG
>JAEWZE010000186.1 GCA_023395465.1 Pseudomonadota bacterium | reverse complement strand
CGCGCTACGTGCCGAGGCCGAGGCCGTGGCGGCCGGGAATGCGGCCGAGGACGGGGCCGACGGCCCTGGGCCGCTGTTCCGCAACGTCGTCACCAGCTCGGCGCCGGCCGGCACGCCCTCGCCGCCGGCCGCGGCCGCCGCTCCCGAACCGGCCACACCGCTGGTGCCCGCCGGCAGCGAAGGCGCGCGCCTGCTGGCCATGTTCGAAGCGGGCAAGGAACCGCTGCGTGCGTTCCTGATCGACCACTCCAATCCGGCCGAACGCGCGTTCTTCCTGCGCAGCGCGCAGAGCCTGCTTCCCGAGGAACGGCGCGGCTCGCTGAGCGCCAACGACTTCATCGTGGTGGTGCCCGCGTTTACCGTGAGCGAGCTGACCACGGCCTTCCAGATCGGCTTCCTGATCTTCCTGCCGTTCCTGATCATCGACCTGGTGGTGGCCAACATCCTGCTCGCGCTGGGCATGATGATGATGTCGCCCACCACGGTCTCGCTGCCGTTCAAGCTGCTGCTGTTCGTGCTGATCGACGGCTGGGCCAAGCTGGTGCACGGCCTGGTGCTGACCTACACGCCCTGACGGGCCGCGCGCGACGGAGGCGAGCATGGGCGAGACACTCGAACTGACCCGGCAAGCGCTGTGGCTGGTACTGATGCTGTCGGGACCGCCGATCGCGGCGGCGGCGATCGTCGGCCTGGTGGTGGCCTTCCTGCAGGCGGCCACCCAGATCCAGGAGCAGACGTTCGCCTACGCGCTGAAGTTCGTGGCGATCGTGCTGGCGCTGTTCGTCACCGGCGCGATGATCGGCGGCACGCTGTACACATACTCGAACCGGATCTTCATCGAGTTCCCGAGCCTGACCCGGCGCTGATGGAGATCTTCGCCTCCGCCGAGACCGCGATGCTGGCCTTGGGCCTGACGCTGCCGCGGATCATCGGCGCGTTCATCATGCTGCCGCTGATCAGCCCGCAGAACATGCCGGCGATGGTGCGCAACAGCTTCCTGGTGAGCCTGGCGATCGTGGCCCTGCCGATCGTGGTGACGACCGCGCCTGCCGGCACCATGAGCACGCTGTCGTGGCCGGCGCTGGTGGTCAAGGAGCTGTTCATCGGCGTCGCCATCGGCTTCTGCTTCGGCATCGTGTTCTGGGCGATCTCGGCCGCCGGCAACGTCATCGACACCCAGGTCGGCATGAGCATGGCCACCGTGTTCGATCCGATCCAGGGCCACCAGACCTCGCTGCACGCGGAATTCCTGTCGATGTTCGCGGCCTGGGTGTTCATGGCCAGCGGCGCCTTCCTGATCTTCCTCGACCTGCTGATGCAGAGCTACGCGATCTGGCCGCCGACCTCGTTCTACCCGGACCTGCCGGCCGTGGGCATGAACCTGTTCGTGGGCCAGTTCGGCTTCTTCATGACCACGCTGCTGGTGCTGGCCGCACCGGTGATGGTGATCCTGCTGATCGTCGACCTGTCGTTCGGCCTGGTGAACCGCTACGCGCCGCAGCTCAACGTGTTCGCGCTCACCCTGCCGCTGAAGGCCTGGGCGGCGACCGGCATCATCCTGTTGCTGCTGGGCGTGTACGTGGAGATCCTGGTGCGCCGCCTGCATGACAGCGAAGGCCTGCTGAAACTGCTGCGACAAACCTTCGGTGGCTAGCGCGAATTCACCCCGACCTGTTCGCGGGACGATGACCACGGTGCGCGTGCCCGGGCGCGGCGACTGACGTCGCGCCCGCGGCCCCGCGCCCGCTTCATTGCGCCTGCCGCAGCGCCTCGGCGCGCTGCAGGATCGCCGGCGGCGCCACCTCCTCGGGCGTGGCGAAGACGCCGGCGCGGCGCAGCCACTGTCCCGGCCGGCGCGCAGAGGTCAGCGCCACCACCGGGATCGACAGCACCATGCCGGCGATGACCGGCGACATCCACGCGGCCAGTCCGGGGGAGACCAGCCAGGCCACCGCGCCGGCGCCCGCACCGAACAGGCTCAGCCCGCCGTAGCGCGCGACCAGCGCCGACAGCGGCAAGGTGCCGTCGTCGCGCCGCTGCGCGTGCCAGCCCGAGTCCCTGCCGGCCAGCACTTCGGCCACGCCGCGCGACTGTAGGTACATGGTGATCGGCGCCATCAGCGCGGCCAGCACGGTTTCCAGCAGGGCGCCCGCAGCCAGGCGCAGGCCGCCGCCGAACGCGCGGCGGGTCCGGCCATCCAGCAGCGCCGCGACCAGGCCCAGCAGCTTCGGCCCGAACAGCAGCGCCATGGTCAGGGCGAACACCCAGAGGAAGCGCTCGGGATCGACCCCGCGCCAGTACGCCAGCGGCGCGTAGCCTTGCTCCACGCCGGCCTGCAGCGGGATCGACAGGCCCACCAGCATCAGCATCGCCCACATCGGCGCGGTGAAGTAATGGCCAATGCCGATCATCATGTGCAGCCGGCTGACCGGGTGCAGTCCGCGCGCGGGCAGCACCAGCGCGTGCTGCAGGTTGCCCTGGCACCAGCGGCGGTCGCGCACCAGCATGTCGGTCAGCGACGGCGGGCCTTCCTCGTAACTGCCGCCGAGGCCGGGCTCCATGTGCAGCGCCCAGCCGCCGCGACGCATCAGCGCGGCCTCGACGAAGTCGTGGCTGAGCACGTTGCCGCCGAACGGTTCGCGTCCCTGCAGCGCCGGCAGTCCCGCCGCGGCCGCGAACGCGCGCGTGCGGATCATCGCGTTGTGGCCCCAGTAGTTGCTCTCCGCGCCGTGCCACCACGCCACGCCGTGCGCGATCACCGGGCCGTACACGCGCCCGGAGAACTGCTGCATGCGCGCGAAGATGGTGTTGCCGTTGACCACCAGCGGCAGGGTCTGGATCAGCGCGACGTCCGGATGCCGCTCCATCGCCGCGGCCAGGCGCACGATGGTGGCGCCTTCCATCAGGCTGTCGGCGTCGAGGATCAGCATGCTGGCGAACGCGCCGCCGAAGCGCCGGACCCAGCCGGCGATGTTGCCGGCCTTGCGTTCGGCGTTGTCGCGCCGTCGCCGGTAGTAGATCCCGGCATCGCCGCCGAGCCGGGTGCGCAGGTCGAGGAAAGCCTGCTCTTCCGCCGCGGCGATCTCGGGGCGGCGCGTGTCGCTGAGGATGAACAGGTCGAAGCAGGCGCCCTGCCCGGTCGCCAGCACCGACTCGAGGATCGCCTGCACGCCGGCGAAGGTGCGGTGCGGGTCCTCGTTGTAGACGGGCACCAGCAGCGCGGTGCGCGTGGACAGTCGCGGCAGCGGCCCGTCGGTGGACAGCCCCAGCCGCAGCGGGCGCTTGCGCAGCACCCGCACGAAGCCCGGCAGCGCGCTGACGCAGGACAGCGCGATCCAGGCGAACAGCGGGACGAACAGCGCCAGCAGCACGCCCTCGAGCACCGAGATGCCGTCCACGCGCAGCAGCCACCACATCTGGTACGCCGCCAGCAGGCCGAGCAGCGCGGTGCCGCCGAACACCAGCGTGCGCCGCAGCCCCATGCGCGGCGGCGTCGTGGGCAGGCGCGGATGCGCCAGCCGGCCGCGGCGCAGGTCCTGCACCGGCATCTCCAGCGGCGCCTCCGGCGGCAGCCAGGGCAGGTCGTCCACCGGCGGATCGATCAGCATCGCCGCGGCCCCGTTCATGCCGGCCACCGCGACAGCCAGGTTTCCGACAGCGGCGCGCCATCGCCATCGAGCAGGCGCGCGCGCAGCTCCACCACCTCGGCCGCGCCGGGCAGCAGTTCGAAACTCAACCGCCAGCGGCCGTTGGCGGCGAGCCGGTAGACCACCGGATTGCGCAGCTCGCCGGCCGAGGCCTGCGCCTCGACCCGCGGCGCGGCGTCCTGCGTGAGGTCCGCCAGGCGGCCACCTTCGAAGTCGATCACGAACATCCTCGGCGCCGCGCCTTCGGCATCGGCCAGGCCGCTGCGGGTGGCGGCCACGCGCGCGAGCTGCGGCAGCCAGGCGTGGTCGGCGCACCAGTGCAGGCGATACGCGAAGCGGTGTTCGCGACCCGCGGCGAGCGGCGCGCGCGGGCGCCAGAACGCGACGATGTTGTCGGCGAACTCGTTGCCGGTGGGCAGTTCGACCAGGTGCACCTCGCCCTCGCCCCAGTCGCCCTGCGGCTCGACCCAGGCGCTGGGCCGCTTCTCGTAGCTGCCCTCGGCATCCTGGAAGGCCTCGAAGCCGCGCTTGCGCTGCATCAGCCCGAAGCCGCGCGGACCATCGTCGCGGAAGCCGCTGTGTTCGATCTGGGCGGGATTGCGCAGCGGCCGCCAGACCTGCTCGCCGGCGCCGTTGAGGACCGCCAGGCCATCGGAGTCGTGCACCGCCGGGCGGAAGTCGTCGATCCCGGCGCGGTCGCCGTGGTCGAACTCGAACATGCTGGTGAGCGGGGCGATGCCGGCGTGGCGCAGCTCCACGCGCGGGAACAGGCGCGCCTCGATGTCCATGACCGTGCGCTCGCCGTCCGGCGTGATGGTGAAGCGGTAGGCGCCGGCCACGCTGGGCCCGTCGAGCAGCGCGTGCACCACCGCCGAGGCGCCGCCCGCGGCGGGCTGCTCGAGCCAGAACGCGCGGAACAGCGGGAACTCCTCCGGCCCGGGCTCACCGGTGCCCAGCGCCAGGCCGCGTGCCGACAGTCCGTAGACCAGGCCACGCGCCACCGCACGGAAATAGCTGGCGCCCAGGAACACGCACAGCTCGTCGAAATATCCGGCGCGGTTGACCGGCGCATGCAGGCGGAACCCGGCGTAGCCGAGCGCGGGATCCGCCGGCGGCGGCACCTGCGGGCCGAAATCGAACAGCTCGCGCCGGTACGGCAGCGGCGTGGCGCGGCCGTCCTGTACCAGGTGCAGCTCGACCAGGTCCTTGAAGATGAAACCGCGATGGAACAACTGCGCCTGGAAGGGCGCGCCGGTGTCGCGCCACAGCGCCTGTTCGGGGCGGAAGCGGTAGTCGCGGAACTGGTCGTAGTCGATCGTATCCAGCGACGCGGGAAGCGCGCGCGAGGGCGGCTGATAGGCGCGCGCGGCCAGTGCCCGCGCCAGTGCGGGCACGGTGTCCTGGTCGAATGGGACCGGCGCGCCGGCCGGCGCGGCCCAGGCGTCGGGCAGCGGCAGGCACAGCAGCAGCGGCAGCGACGTACCGGCCGCGAGCAATTGTCGGCGATGCAAGGGAAGCCTCGTGGGGAGGTCTGAAAAACCTCGCATCATTAGACGGGCGGTTGCTTAACGCTGCGTCAACGCCGTCGGCCGCGCGACCTCAGCCGGCCATGCCCGAATGCCGCAACAGCGCCTCGATGCGCGGCGCCCGGCCGCGGAAGGCGTGGAAGTTCTCGGCCGCGCTGCGGCTGCCGCCGCGTGCCAGCACTTCGGCGCGGAACCGCGCCCCGGTCGCGGCCATCGCATCGGGCGCCTCCTCGAAGGCGGCATAGGCGTCGGCGCTGAGCACCTCGGCCCACTTGTAGCTGTAGTAGCCGGCCGCGTAGCCGCCGGCGAAGATGTGGCTGAACTGGTGCTGGAACCGGTTCCACGGCGGCGGCAGGTTGACCGCGACTTCGGCCCGCACGCGCTCGAGCAGCGCCTGCACCGGCTCGCCGGCCGGATCGTGTCCGTCGTGCAGCAGCATGTCGAACAGGGCGAACTCCAGCTGGCGCACGGTCGACATCCCGCTGTGGAAGTTCTTCGCCGCCAGCATCCGCTCGAACAGCGCGCGCGGCAGCGGCTCGCCGGTGTCCACGTGCGCGGTCATCGCCTCGACCCGTGGCCATTCCCAGCAGAAGTTCTCCATGAACTGGCTGGGCAGTTCCACCGCGTCCCATTCCACGCCGTTGATCCCGGCCACGCCCAGTTCGCCGACGTCGGTCAGCAACTGGTGCAGGCCGTGGCCCATCTCGTGGAACAGCGTGGTGACCTCGGCGTGGCTGAACGTCGCCGGGCGGCCGTCGACGCCGCGGCCGAAGTTGCAGACCAGGTACACGATCGGCGTCTGCGTGCCACCGGAGCGCTCGCGGCGGTTGCGGCAGTCTTCCATCCACGCGCCGCCGCGCTTGCCCGCGCGCGCGTAGAGGTCGAGGTAGAACTGGCCGACCAGGCGGCCGTCGCCATCGACCAGGCGATGGAAGCGCACGTCCTCGTGCCACACCGGCGCCGTGTCCGGTTCCACGCGCAGGCCGTACAGGTCATGGATCAGGCCGAACAGGCCGGCGAGCACCTTCGGCTCGGTGAAGTACTGCTTCACTTCCTGGGCGGAGTAGCTGTAGCGCGCCTGCCGCAGCCTGTCGGCGGCGAACGCCAGATCCCAGGCTTCGAGCGCGTCGATGCCGAGGTGTTCGCGCGCGAAGGTTTTGAGCTCGGCCCGGTCCCGCTGCGCATGCGGCTTCGCGCGCGCGGCGAGGTCGCGCAGGAAGGCCAGCACTTCGTCCGGGGTGTCGGCCATCTTGGTCGCGAGCGAGTAGCTGGCGTAACGACCGAAGCCGAGCAGCGCAGCGAGCTCCGCGCGCAATGCGAGGATGCGATCGATCAGCGCGCCGTTGTCGAGTGCGGGATCGTCGCCGAGTTCGGATGCACGCACCGCGTTGGCGCGATACAGCGCGGCGCGCAGTTCGCGGTCCTCGGCGTAGGTCTGCACCGGCAGGTATACCGGCATCTGCAGGCCGAGCTTCCAGCCGGGCCTGCCGTCCTTCTCCGCCGCGGCGCGGCAGGCGGCGAGCACGTCGACCGGCAGGCCGGCCAGCCGCGCCTCGTCGTCGACGTACAGGGCAAAGGCATCGGTGGCGTCGAGCACGTTCTGCGAGAAGCGCGCCTGCAGCGCGGCCAGCTCTTCCCGGATTTCGCCGAAGCGCACCTTCTGCGCCTGCGGGAGCTCCGCGCCGCCGAGGCGGAAATCGCGCAGCGCGTTCTCCACCACCTTGCGTCGCGGCTGGTTCCAGTCGGCGAAGCCGGGCGCTTCGGCCAGCCGCCGGTATTGCGCAAACAATGCCTGGTTCTGCCCCAGCGCGCTCCAGAAGCGGGTCACCGCCGGAAGGGTCTCGTTGTAGGCCGCGCGCAGCTCGGGCGTGTTCACCACCGCCTCCAGGTGGGTAACCTGGTTCCAGGCGCGCGCGAGCCGTTCGGTGGCATCGTCCAGCGGTGCGACGAAGCGCTCCCAGTCCACAGGCTTGACCGTTTCCGCATGCCGGACCGCCGCCTCGGCCTCCGCCAGCAAATGCGTCATGGCCGGCGCGACGTGCGCGGGCCGGATCTCTTCGAAGCGCGGCAGGCCGGAAAAATCGAGCAGCGGGTTGGCGGACATGGCGTGCCTGGGGAAACGGCGGGAGGAACAGGATGCCACGCAGCCGCATGCAGGCCGTGGAACGGGGCGTGCCCGCCCTGCAGCGGCTGGGCACGTGCGTGGCTGGGTCGTTCGCCGGGCCTGCGCGCAGCGGGCGTGCCGCGCCCTTGCGGCTCAGCCGCAGGCCACGTCCGCCGGCGGCAGCACTTTGCCCGGATTGAGGATGCCGTCCGGGTCCAGGGCCGCCTTCACCGCGCGCATCGCCGCCAGGGTCGGGGCATCGAAGGCGCGGGCCATCCAGTCGCGCTTGGCCACGCCGATGCCGTGCTCGCCCGACAGCGTGCCGCCCAGCCGCAGCACCAGCTCGAAGAGACCCTCCGTCGCGGCCGCGGCGCGCGCGGCTTCGGCCGGGTCGTCTGGGTGGTACATGATGTTGACGTGCAGGTTGCCGTTGCCGGCATGCCCGAACGCCACGATCGGCAAGGCGCTCGCGGCGGCCAGCGCCTCGACCCCGGCGACGAGGTCGGCGATGCGCGAGACCGGTACCACCACGTCCTCGTTGATCTTGCCCGGGGCGATCGTGCGCAACGCTGGCGAGAGCGCGCGCCGCGCGGCCCACATGCGGTCGCGCGCGACGCCGTCGGCGGCCACGTCCACCTCCAGCAGGCCTTCGCCGGCGGCGGCGTCGGCCAGCGCCTGCAGCGCATCGGGCAGGCTGTCGTGGCTGCCATCGGCCTCCACCAGCAGCATGGCGCCGGCCTCGGGCAGCGCCACGCCGTGGCCGCGCAGCAGCGCCAGCGCGCTGCCATCCATGAATTCCAGCATCGCCGGCACCTGCGGCTGCCGCATCAGGCGCGAGACCGCGGCGGCGGCCGTCGCGGCGTCGCGGTAGAAGGCGCGCAGGCCCGCGTGCGCCGCCGGGCGCGGATGCAGCCGGAGCGTGGCTTCGACGATCAGCGCCAGCGTGCCCTCGCTGCCGACGATCAGGTGGCCCAGGTCGTAGCCGGTCGCATCTTTGGTCCAGGGACCGCCGCAGCGGATCAGCTCGCCACTGCCGGTGACCGCGACCAGCCCCAGCACGTTGTCGCGGGTGGCCCCGTACTTCACCGCGCGCGGTCCGCCCGCATTGCAGGCCAGGTTGCCGCCGATGGTGCAGCGCTCGAAGCTGGACGGATCCGGCGCCCAGAACAGCCCCAGTGGCTGCAGCGCCTGCTGCAGTTGGCCGTTGAGCACGCCCGGCTCGACGATGGCGCAGCGATCGCCGGGCAGGATCCGCAGGATCCGGTCCATGCGTGCGAACGAGACCACCACCCCGCCCTGCAGCGGCACCGCCGCCGCCGTGGTCCCCGTGCCGGCGCCGCGGGCCACCACGGGCACGCGGTGGGCGCGGCAGGCGCGGACGATGGCGACCACCTGGTCGCGGTCGCGCGGCAGCGCCACCGCGTCGGGCATCGACCATTGCCGCGAGTCGTCGCCGCCGTGCGCACGACGCTCGTCCTCGTCGACGCGCCAGCCCTGCGGACCAAGCACGGCGGACAGTTCGGCAAGCAGCGGTTCGGGCAGTGCGGAGGTCATCGTCGAAGTCGGGGCGTCGGGCGACGCGGTGGCAGGCGGACAGGCGCGGCGGCCAGACGAACGGCGCGGGCCCGGCGCGACGCGCGCGCGGGTGCGATCGGCCACTGCGCCCGGTGCGTCGCTGCGGGGCGCAAAGCCTGACGGACTTGCCGGTGCGATTCAATCGGCGCGGGGCGCTGCGCAGGCTCGTCCGCGCCAGCGGGCGTGCTGCCGGAAGCGACCACCCCTTCGTCGCGCTGCGCAGCGACGCCTGCGCCGCCGTGCCCGCGGACATCCGGCGCCCGCCGGAACGTGCCGGGCACCGGCGATTGGCGGCTATCGCACCGGCTGGAGCAGCAGGTCGTGGTAGTCGTAGCTGAAGTCGGCCAGCGGCGAGACGGCCTTCATCGTGACCCGGTCCACCGCGCCGGCCGCGTCGAGCGCGAACGTCACGTAGGCCGGCTCGATCGCCGCGTCGTCCCAGTCCGCGCGGAAGGTGTCGTACTGCCAGTGGCTGAGCGTGCCGGTCATGCCCGGGCTGCGGGTGAAGTCGATACGCAGCCGGCCGCCCTGGTCGCGGATCGTGATCGGGCCGTACCAGGCATCGGCATAGTCGCCGGCGTAGGCCGCGCGCGGCAGCGAAGGCTTCGACGCCGTGCGCGCCTGTTTCGCGCTGTCGGCCAGCAGGGCCAGGCCGCCCTCGAGCCGCGCCTGGTTCCACTGCGAGAACGCGGCGACCCAGTCGCGCGGCGCGAAGCCCAGGTAGTGGTCGAGCAGCTCGTAGCCCAGCCCGCGCAGGACGTCCACGTCCTCGGAGTTGATCTGCAGCGCGATCCCCAGGTCGTGCCCGGGCACCAGCACCACGAAGGCCAGCACGCCGAACACCGCGCCGCCGTGCTGCACCACCCGGACGCCGCGATAGTCCTGCACGCTCCAGCCCAGCGCGTAGCTGGAGAACTGCGGGGTCATCGCCTCGATCGGCGCCGGCCAGGGACGGATCGCGACCGGCACCTGCGGCGTCCACATCTCGCGCGCGCCCGCTTCGCTCCACAGCCGTTCGCCACTGCCGCCCGGCACGGCGCCGAGCGCGAGCTGCGCCTGCATCCAGCGCGCGAAATCCTTTGCGCTCCAGGACAGGCCGCCCGCCGGCGCGCCGACCTGGCCCAGCCCCTCGCGCTCGGGCAGCAACTGCTGCGCGCCCAGTCCGCGCAGGCGCGGATCGATGCGCGCGTGCGGATGCGCGCGGTTGGCCGTGGCGAAGCGATCGTCCTCGTGGCTGGTGGCGGTGGCCATGCCCAGCGGCGCGAAGATGCGCTCGCGCACGAACGACTCCCAGTCCTGCCCGCTCACCGCGGCCACCAGTTCGCCGGCGACGATATAGAGGATGTTGTCGTAGGCGTAGGCGCTGCGGAAGCTGGTGGCCGGCCGGATGTGGCGCAGGGCCTGCACGATCTCGGTGCGGCTGCGCGAGCTGCGCGGGATGAACAGCAGGTCGCCCGCGCCAAGGCCCAGGCCGCTGCGGTGCACCAGCAGGTCGCGCACGGTCATCTCGCGCGTGACCCAGGCGTCGTACATGCGGAAGTCCGGCAGGTGGTCGATCACCGGATCGTCCCAGCCGAGCTTGCCCTCGTCGACCAGGATCGCCAGCGCCGCGGCGGTCACCGCCTTGCCGGTGGAGCCGGTGGGAAAGAT
>JAEWZE010000123.1 GCA_023395465.1 Pseudomonadota bacterium | reverse complement strand
GATCCGCCTTGTCGCGGCGGATCCGTCGCCGGTAGACATGAGGGCAATCCCGCCCCCGCCCGTCGTCCCTGCTATGGACTCCCATGCTGGGGGCGGACCATGACACGCCGATGACAGGCCAGGCACGGCGGGTGCCCGTGCGCCGCCGCGTCGCGGTTGCGTGAAGCGCCGCGGACGGAGGCGTGCTACACCAGCGTCCCCCGAACGTCGGCCCCCTCCATGTCCAGCCCGCACTGGCGCCTGATCATCAACGGCAAGTCCGCTGGCGACGACGATCTGCGCGCGGCCGTGCAGGCCATGCGCGGACGGGGCATCACCATCGACGTGCGCGTGACCTGGGAGCAGGGCGATGCGCGGCGCTACGTCGACGAGGCCATCCGCGACGGCGCCTCGACCATCGTCGCGGCCGGGGGCGATGGCACGCTGAGCGAGGTCGCCGCCGCGCTCGCCGGCGACGACCGCTCCGCCGCTGTCCTCCCCGCCCTGGGCCTGGTGCCGACCGGCACCGCCAACGACTTCGCCACGGCCGGGGACTTCCCGCAGGCACCCCTGCCGGCGCTGGCGCTGGTGGCGACGCAGCCGGCGCAGCCGATCGACCTGCTGCGCCTGGAGGCGGGCGGCGCCGTGCACTGGGTGGCCAACCTCGCCAGCGGCGGGTTCGGCACCCAGGTCACGGTGGAAACGCCGGAAGGCATGAAGAAGCTGCTCGGCGGACTGGCCTACCTGCTGACCGGCCTGTCCCGGCTTGGCCGGATCGATCCGAGCCGGGCCACCCTGCGCGGCCCCGGCTTCCAATGGCAGGGAGAGTTCATCGCGCTGGGCGTGGGCAACGGGCGCCAGGCGGGCGGCGGCCAGGCGCTGTGCCCGGATGCGCTGGTCGACGACGGCCTGCTCGACGTCACCGTGATCCCGGAACTGTCCGGCGAGATCGCCGCGACGCTGGGCGCGGTCGTGAGCGAGGGCAAGGTGGCCGCGCTGGATCGCGTGGCCACGCGCGTGCGGCTGCCGTGGATCGAGATCCATGCCGACGCGCCGCTGGCGCTCAACCTCGATGGCGAGCCGGTCGAATCCACCCGCTTCCGCATCGAATGCGTACCGCGTCGCCTGCGCATGCACCTGCCGCCGGACAGTCCGTTGCGTTCGCAACCACCGTCGCGGCCCGGTCCTACGGTGTAAAACGGCCGCAAAGCCGCTACATTAACGCCATGGGCGCGACCGCATTCCCGCATTTCCTTGCTGCCGGCGAAGGCTGGCGATGGTGGCCTGCCGCCGTCGCCACCGCCCGTCCGCATCCCGAGGAAATGCCGCGTGTCCCCGCAAGAAGAATTCCAGCGATCCGCCGCTGAAGGCCATACCCGTATTCCCGTCGTGCGCGAGGTCCTGTCCGACCTCGACACGCCGCTGTCGGTCTACCTGAAGCTGGCCGACGGCCCGCACACCTACCTGTTCGAATCGGTCGAGGGCGGCGAGCGCTTCGGCCGCTATTCGATCATCGGCCTGCCGGCCAGGCGCGTGTTCGCCTTCCGCGGACACACGCTGACCGTCAGCGAACTCGGCGAGCCGGTGGAAACGCGCGAGGTGGCCGATCCGTTCGCCGAGGTCGAACGCCTGCGCGCGGAGCACTCGGTGCCGCGGCTGCCCGGGCTGCCGGGCTTCAGCGGCGGCCTGGTCGGCTGGTTCGGCTTCGAGTGCATCGAGTACATCGAGCCGCGCCTGCGCGCCAACGCCAATCCCGACGAACTCGACACGCCCGACATCCTGCTGATGCTCAGCGAGGAAGTGGCGGTGTTCGACAACCTCAAGGGCCGGCTGTACCTGGTCGTCCACGCCGACCCGCGCGAGGCGCAGGCGTTCGCGCGCGCCAACCGGCGCCTGGACGCGCTCGCGCACCGGCTGCGCCACGGCGGCGCGGGCTATCCCGAGACGCTGCGTCCGGAAGCCGTGGACGAGGCCCACTTCGAATCGGGCTTCACCCGCGAGGGCTTCCTCGACGCGGTGGCCCGGGCCAAGGACTACATCGCCGCGGGCGATGCCTTCCAGGTCGTGCTGTCGCAGCGCATGAGCGTGCCGTTCAACGCGCGCCCGGTGGACGTGTACCGCGCGCTGCGGGCGATGAATCCCTCGCCGTACATGTACTTCCTCGACGTCGGCGGCACCCAGGTGGTCGGCTCCTCGCCGGAGATCCTGGTGCGCCTGCAGGGCGGCGAGGTCACGGTGCGCCCGATCGCCGGCACCCGTCCGCGCGGCGCCACGCACGAGGAGGACCTGGCGCTGGAGGCCGAACTGCTGGCCGATCCCAAGGAGCGCGCCGAGCACCTGATGCTGATCGACCTGGGCCGCAACGACGTCGGCCACGTGTCCGAAGCGGGCAGCGTCGAGGTCGGCGAGCGCTTCGTGATCGAGCGCTACAGCCACGTGATGCACATCGTCAGCGAAGTGACCGGCCGGCTGAAGCCGGGGCTGAGCTATGCCGACGTGCTGCGCGCCACCTTCCCGGCCGGCACCGTCAGCGGCGCGCCCAAGGTGCGCGCGCTGGAGATCATCCGCGAGCTCGAGCCGGTCAAGCGCAATGTGTATGCCGGGGCGATCGGCTACATCGGCTGGCACGGCGATGCCGACACCGCCATCGCCATCCGCACCGCGGTGATCCAGGAGGGCCGCCTGCACGTGCAGGCAGGCGCCGGCATCGTGTTCGATTCCGACCCGCAGAAGGAATGGGACGAAACCATGAACAAGGGCCGCGCGCTGTTCCGCGCGGTGGCGCAGGCGGCGCGGGGACTGTGAGAAGGAGTGTCGGGGGCATGTATGCAATGAAGCGTGCAGCGGCGGCCACGGGCGTGGCTGCGCTGGTCCCGGCGGGCGGCTCAGCTGCGCAGGGCCGTAGCCGGCGCGATGCAACGGACCTGGACCACCGCCGGGTCGTCCGCGTGCTCGAGCAGCAGGCGGCGTACGCGCGCCTGCCAGGCGTCGGCCAGCCGTCGCTGCTGCGCGGCTTCGGCCTGGCCGTGCACCACCAGGGCGAACAGGTTGCGCTGGTCGGGCTCGACCGGCACAGGAGAGGTGTCCAGCGTCACCTCCACGACCTGGCCGCTGTCGCGCCTGCGCAGGCGCAGCGCGTCGATGCCGGCTTCGCCGTAGCGCAGCAGCCCGGCCCGCACGTGGTGGCCCGCCAGGCCCTTGAAGCCGCCGGCGCCTGCCGCGCCGGTGACCAGGGTCAGGACCTGCCCGATCACGCCCGAGACGCCCGCGTCCTCGGTTTCGGGCAGGCTGACCGCGACGTGCCCGCGTTCGGGCAACGCTTCGCCATAGAGCGCCCGCAGCCCGGCACGGGCGCACAGCCATGCGCCGGCCACGGTCGGGCAGGAGTGGCCGGCCAGGCGCACGGCATCGGCGTAGCGGTACTCGATCACCCCGTCCGACGGTGCGCCCAACAGTTCGGCCAGGCCGTCGTGCAGGCGCAGCACCGGCGCCTGCTCGAAGAACGCGGGAAAGCCCATGGCTCAGGCCCGGACGATGAAGTCGATCACGATGGCGCCGGGCTCGCGCTGGCGGTAGGCGATCTCGACGCGATCGCCGAAGCGGTCGACCAGCTGGCCCAGCAGCGGCAGCGGGTCGTGGTCGTTCACGAAGCGCATCGCCTCGCCCGGCTGCAGCGCGTCCAGCGCGCCGAAGATCGCCGAATGGCGGAAGCGCCGGGCGATGCCGCGGGCGTCGAAGGGGTGGGCGGTGTACTCGGCGGAACCGGAAGCGTCGGTCATGGCGATGGTCCTGTGGAAGGGGACGCCAGCCTGCGCCGCGCGCCGGCCGCAATCCCTGATCCAGGTCAGGGCATCGCCGGATCGCAGCCCGGCACGTGCCCGCAGGCCGGGCGTCCGAGTGTCGCGGAGGGCCCGGCATGCTGCTGATGATCGACAACTACGACAGCTTCACCTGGAACCTCGTGCAGTACCTGCAGGCTCTGGGGGCGGAGGTGAAGGTGGTGCGCAACGACGAGCTGACGGTCGAGCAGATCGGGCAGCTCGCGCCCGAGCGCATCGTGATCTCGCCCGGACCGTGCACGCCCAACGAGGCGGGCGTGTCGGTGGGCGTGATCGAGGCGCTGGGTGCGCGGGTGCCGATCCTGGGCGTGTGCCTGGGCCACCAGAGCATCGGCCAGGCCTATGGCGGCAGGGTGGTGCGCGCGGGCCGGATCATGCACGGCAAGACCTCGCCGATCCGCCACGCGGGCCAGGGCGTGTTCGCCAACCTGCCCGACGGCTACGAGGCCACGCGCTACCACTCGCTGGTCGTCGAGCGCGACTCGCTGCCGGCGTCGCTGGAAGTCACGGCGTGGACCGAGCACGACGACGGGTCGGTCGAGGAGATCATGGGGCTGCGCCATCGCGAACACCCGGTGGAAGGCGTGCAGTTCCATCCCGAGTCGATCCTGACCGAACACGGACATGCGCTGCTGAAGAACTTCCTGGAGCGCTGAACGCCTCCGGCCGCTTCCGGAAGGCGGGTTCTTCCCGGCGACGCGCTGGGCGATCCCGCTCCCGGATGGGCGGACCGGCGGTCCACCACGCGACAGGCAGCCACACGAATCCCGAACACGCGCCACGAACCACACGAACCACGGATCAGCCCAGCCCATGACCATCACCCCCCAGGAAGCCCTGCAGCGCACGATCGAGCATCGCGAGATCTTCCATGACGAGATGATCGACCTGATGCGGCAGATCATGCGCGGCGACGTCTCGCCGGTGATGACCGCGGCGATCCTCACCGGCCTGCGGGTCAAGAAGGAGACCGTCGACGAGATCGCGGCCGCGGCCAGGGTGATGCGGGAACTCTCGCGCGCGGTCGAGGTGCAGGATCGTTCGCGCCTGGTCGACATCGTCGGCACCGGGGGCGACGGCTCCCACACCTTCAACATCTCCACCGCCAGCATGTTCGTGGCCGCCGCCGCAGGCGCGCGCGTCGCCAAGCACGGCAACCGCAGCGTGTCGTCGAAGTCGGGCAGCGCCGACGCGCTCGAGGCGCTGGGCGCGGCGATCGAGCTGCAGCCGGCGCAGGTATCGCGCTGCATCGAGGAGGTCGGCGCCGGTTTCATGTTCGCGCCGATCCACCATCCGGCGATGAAGGCGGTGGCGCCGGTGCGCCGCGAGATGGGCGTGCGCACGATCTTCAACATCCTCGGGCCGCTGACCAATCCGGCCGGCGCGCCCAGCGTGCTGATGGGCGTGTTCCACCCCGACCTGGTCGGCATCCAGGTGCGCGTGCTGCAGGAGCTGGGTACCGAGCGCGCGCTGGTCGTCTGGGGTCGCGACGGCATGGACGAGATCTCGCTGGGCGCGGCCACGCTGGTAGGCGAGCTGCGCGACGGCGTGGTGCGCGAGTACGAGATCCACCCCGAGGATTTCGGCATCGGCATGGCCGCCAGCCGCAACCTGCGCGTGGCCGATGCGACCGAATCGAAGGCGATGCTGCTGGGCGCGCTGCGCGGCGAGGCCGGCCTGCCGCTCGAGATCGTGGCACTCAATGCCGGCGCGGCGCTGTACGTGGCCGGCGTCGCCGGTTCGATCGGCGACGGTATCGCGATGGCGCGGGCGGCGGTGGCCTCGGGCGCGGCGCTGCGCAAGCTGGAGGAATTCGTCGCGGCCACCCGGCGGCTGGCCGCCGCGGACGGGGGCTGATCCGTCGCAGGCCCTGTCGCCGCGCCTGTCCAGGAGTCCGAAATGCATCCGGCCACGTTTGCCCGACTGCCGCCGCCGTACTACGCGGTGATCTTCAGCGCCCAGCGCACCGACATCGACAACGGCTATGGCGCCATGGCCGATCGCATGGTCGAGCTGGCGCATCAGCAGCCCGGTTTCCTTGGCGTCGAATCCGTGCGCGGCGCGGACGGGTTCGGCATCACCGTGGCGTACTGGGACAGCGAGGAGGCGATCCGCGCCTGGCGCCAGCATGCCGAGCACACCGCGGCGCGCGAGCGCGGCCGCGCCGAGTGGTACCGGCATTTCGAGTTGCGCGTGGCCCGCGTCGAGCGCGCCTACGGCTGGGATCGCGAGGCCGCCGCCGCGCCGGGCGGCTGAGACAAACCCCGCCTGGCTTCCGGCGCCGTGCGCAACGGTGCGATCATGCACATCGCCTTGCGAGGCCGGCGCAGTGCCGGCTGGCGCCCGGCAATCGAAGAGGACACACCGCCTTGAACCACCTGTTGCGCCCCGCGCTGCCGCGCAGCGGCGACATCCTGCAGAAGATCCTGGCGCGCAAGGCCGAGGAGGTCGCCGCGCGCGCCGCCGACCGCCCGCTGGCGCAGATGCGCGCGCTGGCCGCCGACATGCCGCCCACGCGCGGCTTCGCCGCGGCGATCGAGGCGAAGATCGCCGGCGGCGCGGCGGCCGTGATCGCGGAGGTCAAGAAGGCCAGTCCGTCGAAGGGCGTGATCCGCCCCGATTTCCATCCCGCGCAGATCGCGCGCAGCTACCAGGACGGCGGCGCGGCCTGCCTGTCGGTGCTGACCGACATGGACTTCTTCCAGGGCGCCGACGCCTACCTGCAGGAGGCCCGCGCGGCCTGCACGCTGCCGGTGCTGCGCAAGGATTTCACCATCGATCCGTGGCAGGTGCATGAGGCGCGCGCGCTGGGCGCCGACTGCATCCTGCTGATCGTCGCCGCGCTGTCGGACGGGCAGCTGGCCGAACTGTCCGGCACCGCGATGGCGCTGGGCCTGGACGTGCTGGTGGAAGTGCACGACATCGACGAACTCGAGCGCGCCATCCAGGTGCCCGCGCCGCTGCTGGGCATCAACAACCGCAGCCTGCGCAGCTTCGAGGTCTCGCTCGACACCACCCTGTCGCTGCAGGGCGCGGTGCCGCGCGACCGCCGGCTGGTGACCGAGAGCGGCATCCACGCCGCAGCCGACGTCGAGCGCATGCGGGCGGCCGGCATCCACGCCTTCCTGGTCGGCGAGGCGTTCATGCGCGAACCCGATCCGGGCGCCGCATTGCGCCGGCTGTTCTTCCCGGCATGAGCGCGGACGAGGCCCCGCGCCAGCCGCCGCTGGTGGTGTTCGATTTCGACCACACCCTCTACGACGGCGATTCGGGCAGCCACCTGTTCGCCTGGCTGATCCGGCGCAGCTGGTGGCGCACCGCGCTGGCGCTGCTGGCCGCGCCGGTGTTCGGGCCGATGGTCGCGTTCCTGCCCACGCGCCGCTACGGCATCTCGGGCTTCGTGTGGATCGGCACGGTGGGCATGTCCGGGCCGCGCACGCTGGACGCGGCCATCGACCGTTACGTGGCCGGGCACGAGGCGCAGATCCGCGCGCGCCTGCTGCCGGTCGCGCTGGCCGTCCTGCACCGGCACCGCGAGGCCGGCGACCGCGTGGTGATCGCCACCGGCGCGCCGCCGGAGCTGGCGCGCGCGATCCTGGCGTTCGTGGCGCACGAGGCGGTGCCGGTGATCGGCACCCTGGTCGGCCCGCGGCTGGGCGCGATCGTCGCGGTGCGCCACTGCCACGCCGAGGAGAAGATGCGCATGCTGCGCGAGCGCGGGCTGGGCGAGATCGACATCGCCTACTCCGATTCCAGCGCCGACCTGCCGCTGCTGGTGGCGGCGAAGTCGCCGGTGGTGGTCAATCCCAAGCGCGGCAGCGAGGCGATGTTCCAGCGCATGCTGGCGCCGGGCACGCCGATCCTCAACTGGGGTTGCCGCGACCGCGGCGGCGAGCCGGTGACCGCCCCGGCCTGACCGCGGCGATCCATTGCCGGCGCGTGCTAGGCGTCGCCCAGGCGCTTGATGAAGCGGACCGTCCCGTCGCTGTAGCCGCAGGCCCGGTAGAACGCGTGCGCGTCGGTACGCTGGGAGCCGCTGGACAGCTCGAGACGCGCGGCACCGCCCCGGCGGGCGCGGCGCTCGGCCTCGCGCAGCAGTTGCCGGCCCAGGCCCTGGCCGCGCGCCGATGCGCTCACCACCAGCGCCGTGATGCGGCAGGTGGTGGTGTCCAGCGGCAGGTAGTACATGAAATCCAGCGCCACCAGCCCGGCCACGGCGCCATCCACCCGCGCCACCACGAGCGCCTGGCGGTCGTTGTCCAGGATCGCGCGGATCCGGCGCGCCGCGTCTTCCACGTCGCAGGGATAGCCCAGCTCGCAGAGCAGGGCGGCGACGTCGTCGGCGTCGAGCAGGCCCGCGCTGCGCAGGTCGGCTTCCGGCAGGTCGCCGCCCTGCGCGAACGGGCCGCCGCTCATCGGGTCCCGTAGAGCACGATGGTCTTGCCGCGGGCGTGCAGCTGGCCGTCGGCCTGCAGCTTCTTCAGCACCCGCCCGGCCATCTCGCGCGAGCAGCCCACCAGCCGTGCCAGCTCCTGCCGCGACACGCGCAGCTGGGTGCCTTCGGGGTGGCTCATCGCCTCAGGCTCCCGGGTCAGGTCGTGCAGGGTGCGGATGATGCGGTCGGTGACGTCCAGGAAGGCCAGGCGGCCGGCCTTGCGGCTGGTGTCGAGCAGCCGACGCGACAGCTGCGCACCGATCGCGTACACGATGGAGGTCGCGTCGTTGGCGAGGGTGCCGTCGAACAGCTGGTAGAGCCGCTCGTAGCTGATCTCGGCCAGTTCGGTCGGCACGCGCGTGCGCAGGATCACCTCGCGCACCTCGCTCTCGATGAACAGCCCCATCTCGCCGACGAATTCGCCGGGCCCGAAGTAGCCGAGCACCAGTTCGCGGCCGTCGTCCTCCTCGGTGATGATGCTGACCGAACCGCTGATCACGTAATACAGGGTGCCGGCGGGATCGCCGGGCCGGAACACCTCCGTGCGCGGCGGATAGCGCCGACGGTGGCAGTGGGCGAGGAAACGTTCGATGGCCGCGGGGGACGGTGCCATCGGATGGGAAGGGCGGCGATAGCTGCTGATCAGGGCCACAGGGCTTGGTTTCATGCAGGGGGGAACGGGGGAAGCGCCGAGATTAGGCCGTCCTTGCCCCGCGAGCAAACGCCTTGCCCCCACGGTCACCCGCTTTGCCCCATAATTCCGCCCTTCGTCCGCCCGACCGGGGACCGTCTCACGTGGTCAAGCCGCTGCCTCGCCTGAAGCTCCAGGGCTTCAACAACCTCACCAAATCGCTGTCCTTCAACATCTACGACGTCTGCTACGCGGCGTCGGAGGATGAGCGGCGCCGGTACATCGAGTACATCGACGAGCAGTACGATGCCGACCGGCTGACCCAGATCCTGAGCGACGTGGCCGAGATCATCGGCGCGAACATCCTCAACATCGCGCGCCAGGACTACGATCCGCAGGGCGCGTCGGTGACCATCCTCATTTCCGAGGAGCCGGTGATCGACAAGAAGGATGCCGGCAGGGACGTGATCTCCGATGCCGTGGTCGCGCACCTGGACAAGTCCCACATCACCGTCCACACCTATCCGGAAACCCATCCGGACAACGGCATCGCGACCTTCCGCGCCGACATCGACGTGTCGACCTGCGGCGTGATCTCGCCGCTGAAGGCGTTGAACTACCTGATCGAGAGCCTCGAGTCCGACATCGTGGTGATGGACTACCGCGTGCGCGGCTTCACCCGCGACATCAAGGGCAAGAAGCACTTCATCGACCACAAGATCAACTCGATCCAGGACTACCTGGCCAAGAACATCAGGTCGCGCTACGAGATGCTCGACGTCAACGTCTACCAGGAGAACATCTTCCACACCAAGATGCACCTGAAGGACTTCGACCTGGACCAGTACCTGTTCGAGGAGAAGGCGCGCAACCTGTCGTTCAAGGAGCGCATGAAGATCGAGGCGCGGCTCAAGCGCGAGATCGAAGAGCTCTACCACGGCCGCAACCTGATCGACTGAAGGTCCCGCGTGGCAGGGGTCAGAGTCGACTTTTCGCCTCCGCGAAACGTCTGGCCTGATCCTGCCGCTGGGGGCGAAAAGTCGACTCTGACCCCGGTTCCCGACCCCGGTTCCCGGCCGGCGGCGGCGCCGGCGGGGGCTAGAGCCGGTAGGCCACGGTCTTCATGAACCTTGAGGCCGCGGCCATCAGCCCCGGGATCGGTCGCGGCAGGATCCGCGCGCCGGCCATCTCGGCGTTGACCGCATGGCGCGCCTCGTCGAGCTTCATCTGCTGCAGGATCTCGCGGCTGCGCCGGTCGGCGCCGGGCAGGCTCTGCAGGTGCTCGTCCAGGTGCGCCTCGACCTGACGCTCGGTTTCCACCACGAAGCCGAGGTTCCAGCCGTCTCCGCGCAGCCCGGCCAGCAGGCCCAGGGCGTAGCTGCCGCCGTACCAGAGCGGATTGAACAGGCTCGGACGGCTGTCGAGTTCGCGCAAACGCTCGGCGCACCAGGCCAGGTGGTCGGTTTCCTCCTGGGCGGCCTCCAGCAGGTGCGCGCGCGTGTCCGCTTCCCGGGCCACGGCGGCCTGGCCGAAGTACAGACCCTGGGCGCAGACCTCGCCGACGTGGTTGATCCGCATCAGTCCGGCGGCGTGGCGGCGCTCGCCGGGCGACAGGGCGGCGTCGGGCGTGCCGTCGGCGGGATTGTCGCGGCTCGCGGCGGGCTGCCCCAGCACGGTCTCCAGCGCTCGCTGCGCCTCGACCAGGACGCGGTCGACCGGGTTCAGCCGGCGGGGCCTGCCGCGTGGCGGTGCGGGAATGGTGGCCGGGAGCGTGGAAGCGGGGGCGTCGGGCATGGCAATCTCCGGGTGGGGCCGGGCGGGAGCGTCCATGTTGGCGCCTGCCGGGTCCCCACGCCAGCGCGGAAGTGCCTGCGACTTGCACCGGGCCGGGCACCGGGCTAGAATTCCGCTTCTGTGTTTCACCCTTAACAACGCGAGGCGAAGTTCCGGCTCCCCGGAACCAGCCCGACCAGGCACCCGCCCGGAGTCATTTTAGATGAAGACCTTTACCGCCAAGTCCGAGACCGTCCAGCGCGACTGGTATCTCGTCGACGCCACCGGCAAGACGCTGGGCCGCCTGAGTTCCGAACTCGCGCGCCGCCTCCGCGGCAAGCACAAGCCCGTCTACACCCCCCACGTCGACACCGGCGATTACCTCGTGGTGATCAACGCCGAGAAGATCGTGGTGACCGGCAAGAAGCTGACCGACAAGCTCTACCACCGCTTTACCGGCCACATCGGCAACCTCAAGACCGAGTCCCTGGCCCAGGCGCTGGAGCGCCATCCCGAGCGCGTGATCGAGATCGCGGTCAAGGGCATGCTGCCGAAGAACACCCTCGGCCGCGCCATGTACCGCAAGCTCAAGGTGTACAAGGGTGCCGAGCACCCGCACGCCGCCCAGCAGCCCCAGCCCCTGGATATCTAAACGATGGCTATCACCCAGAACTACGGCACCGGCCGTCGCAAGTCCTCCACCGCCCGCGTGTTCCTGCGCAAGGGCAGCGGCAACATCGTTGTCAACGGCCGTCCGCTGGACGAGTTCTTCGGCCGCGAGACCGCGCGCATGATCGTGCGCCAGCCGCTCGAGCTGACCAAGAACACCGAGAGCTTCGACATCCTCGTCACCGCCAGCGGCGGCGGCACCACCGGCCAGGCCGGTGCGATCCGCCTGGGCATCGCCCGCGCCCTGGTCGAGTACGACGAGACGCTGAAGACCGAGCTGCGCAAGGCCGGGTTCGTGACCCGCGATGCGCGCGAGGTCGAGCGCAAGAAGGTCGGCCTGCACAAGGCGCGTCGCGCGACGCAGTTCTCCAAGCGTTAATGCGCCGCTGGCGCCATCGCCTCGCGATGGCGCTACAATCCGCACCATAGCCCCGTCGCCAAGCGGTAAGGCACCTGACTCTGACTCAGGCATTCGGTGGTTCGAATCCATCCGGGGCTGCCATCTCCGAAAAGACCCGCCTTCTGGCGGGTCTTTTTGTTTTGACGCCGGTAACGCCCTGATGCGCGCGTGTCCGGCGCGATGCAAAAGGCGGGGCCTGGCGATCTGCCCTCCGGGCGCTGCATGGGCAGCGCAAGCGCGCTTCGTCCGGCCGCTCCTCGGCGCGCCCACCCGCCCGGCCGCACGCTAGAATCCGCCGATGACGGCACCGCTCCTTCCGCCCCTGTCCGACGCGCACCGCGTGCTGGACGACATGCGTGCGCGCGGTTTCGCGGTGCTGCCGTCGGCCGGGGTGGCCGCGCTTGCGCAGGCGCGACCCGCGGATTTCGAGACACTCGCGCCAGCCTGGGACGACCTGCCGCCCGATGCCTACCTCCGCGATGGCGGCCGCTACCGCAGCCGTCGCCACTCCTGTTTCGTGGTCGACGGGGAGCAGGTGCGGCAGGTTCCGCATCGCGCGCACTGGCAGTCGCTGGACTACAACGCGCTGCACGGCGGCATGCTCCGCATGTTCGAACCGATCGCGCCGGGTACCGTCGCCGCGCCGGTCTGGGCGTCGCTGCTGCGTGCCCTCGGGCAGCGGTGCTCGGCGCTGCGCGGCCCGCGGCCCTGGTTCGTCGAAGCGCACCAGTTCCGCATCGACACCGCCGACGGGATCGGCCGGCCGACCCCGGAAGGGGCGCATCGCGACGGCGTCGATTTCGTCGCCGTCATCCTCGTTGCCCGCCACGCCATCAAGGGTGGCGAGACGCGCGTGTTCCAGGCCGAGGGTCCGGACGGCCAGCGGTTCACCCTGCTCGAGCCCTGGTCGCTGCTGTTCCTGGACGACGCCCGGGTGATCCACGAGTCCACCCCGATCCAGCCGGCCTCGGACGACGCGCCGGGCCATCGCGACACCCTGGTGCTGACCTTCCGCGCCGGCAGCTTCCAGGGCGACGACTGAGGGCAGTGGGCGGGGGCGGGAGCCCGCGATTCCAGGGTCCTGCCCCGCGGCGAAGATGACGCGCCGCCAGTTTCGATCCAGCCGTCCACGCAACGCTCGCGCTCGCCGATGGAAGATCCAAGGCGAATCCGGGCCAGGCGCCACCACCGCGAACCTCGATCCGCGGGCCGCTGGTTACAATTGAAATCACGAATCCGTTCCGGAGCAGGCATGAAACTCGGTTCACTGAAGGAAGGCGGCCGCGACGGCACCCTCGTGGTCGTCTCGCGCGACCTGACCCGCGCGGTCCGCGCCGCCGGCATTGCGCCGACCCTGCAGCGCGCGCTGGAAGACTGGGACAACGCCGCGCCGCGACTCAACGCCCTGGCCCAGTCGCTGGAAAGCGGCGATGCCGACGGCGTGTTCGACCTGGAGGCCAACGCACTGGCCGCGCCGCTGCCGCGCGCCTACGAATTCGTCGATGGCAGCGCCTACCTGCCGCACGTCGAGCGCGTGCGTCGCGCCCGCGGCGCCGAGGTGCCGGAGAGCTTCTACACCGACCCGCTGATGTACCAGGCCACCAGCGCCGGCTTCCTCGGACCGCGCGATCCGGTGAGGGTGGTCAGCGAGGACTACGGCATCGACCTGGAAGCCGAGGTCGTGGTGGTCACGGGCGACGTGCCGATGGCGTCCACGCCCGAGCAGGCGGCCGCGCACATCCAGCTCGTCGGCCTGGTCAACGACGTCAGCCTGCGCAACCTGATCCCGGCCGAACTGGCCAAGGGTTTCGGCTTCCTGCAGTCCAAGCCCCGCTCGACGCTGTCGCCGGTGTTCGTCACCCCGGACGAGCTGGGCGAGGCCTGGCGGGGCTGCAAGCTGCACCTGCCGCTGGTCACCCACGTCAACGGCGAATGGTTCGGGGCGCCCGAAGGGGGCGTGGACATGCAGTTCGATTTCGCCCAACTGGTGGCCCACGCGGCCAGGACGCGTCCGCTTTCCGCTGGAACTCTCGTTGGTTCCGGGACCATCGCCAACCAGGACACCTCGCTTGGCGCATCGTGCTTCGCGGAAAAACGCACCGTCGAAGCGCTCGAGACGGGCAAGCCGGTCACCCCGTTCCTGTCCTTCGGCGACAGCGTGCGCATCGAGATGCTCGATCGCGACGGGCGCAGCATCTTCGGTGCGATCGAGCAGCGCATCGAGCGCTACGCCGCGTCCTGACGGGCGGGGGGCTGACGCGACGGGTGGCGAGCATGCATCATGCGCGCCGGCCCACGATGGCGTGCCGGCCCGGCATGGCGTCGCCATGGCATGGACAGGCAGGGCCGATGGCGCGATGCGCGCCGCGGCCATCGCGGCGCGCGTGCATTCCCGCACCGCTCCGGCACGTGGGGATGCGTGCATCGTGAAAAGCGACAGGGGGCGTGCGGGGTGAGCGAAGAACTGCGGCTGTATTCCTACTGGCGCTCGAGCGCCGCCTATCGCGTGCGCATCGGCCTCAACCTCAAGGGCCTTGCCTACGAGACCGTGCCGGTGCACCTGCTGCGCGACGGCGGCGAGCAGCTGGCGCCCGCGTTCGCGGCGACCAATCCGCAGAAGCTCGTCCCGGTGCTGCAGCACGGCCAGCGCGTGTTCCGCCAGTCGCTGGCGATCCTGGAGTACATCGACGAGGTGTGGCCGGAACCGCAGCTGCTGCCCAGCACCTCGCGCGAGCGGCAGCGGGTGCGGACGCTGGCGCAGCTGGTGGCCACCGACATCCATCCGCTCAACAACCTGCGGGTGATGCGCTACCTGGAGCGCGAGTGGAACGTGCCGCAGGCCGAGCGCGATGCCTGGACCCGGCACTGGATCATGGAAGGCTTCGATGCGTTCGAGACGCTGCTCGAAGGCCATCCGGCGACCGGGACGTTCTGCGACGGCTTCGCGCCGACCATCGCCGACTGCTGCCTGGTGCCGCAGGTCTACAACGCGCGCCGGTTCGGCGTGGACATGACGCGCTACCCGACCATCGTCGCCGTCGAACAGGCCTGCCTGGAACTGCCCGCCTTCCGCGACGCCGCGCCCGACCGGCAGCCCGACGCGCCGCTCCAGGCCTGACGCCGGGCCTTCGGACCGCCTTCATGCTGGCCGCGGTGGCGCCAAGCCAACCGCGGCAGGGCCATCAGCCCGTGCCGAACACGTCGGCGTAGGGGTCGTGCTCGCCGCTGCCGCCTTCGGACAGGCGGAACTTGAGGTCCAGCCCTTCGCGCGAGTCGGCCGCGCGCAGCGCGGTTTCGCGCTCGATCCGGCCTTCCTTGTAGAGGCGGAACAGGCACTGGTCGAAGCTCTCGATGCCGTCCTCGAGCGATTCCTCCATCGCCTGCTTGATCTCGTGCACCTGCCCGCGCCGCAGCAGGTCGCGGATCATCGGTGTGTTGATCAGCACCTCGGTCGCAGGCAGGCGACGCCCGTCGACGCCCACCACCAGCCGCTGCGAGACGACGGCGCGCAGGTTCAGCGCCAGGTTCATCAGCACGTTCTTGTGCGCGGCCTCGGGGAAGAAGTTGAGGATGCGCTCGATGGTCTGGTCGGCGTTGTTGGAGTGCAGCGTCGCCAGGCACAGGTGGCCGGTTTCGGCGAAGGCGATCGCGGCCTCCATCGTGGTCGCGTCCAGGATCTCGCCGATCAGGATGACGTCGGGCGCCTCGCGCATCGCGTTTTTCAGCGCGTTGTGGAAGGCGTGGGTGTCCAGGCCGACCTCGCGCTGGTTGACGATCGACTTCTTGTGCCGGTGCAGGTATTCGATCGGGTCCTCGATGGTGAGGATGTGGCCCGAGGTGGTGCTGTTGCGGTGGTCGATCATCGACGCCAGCGTGGTCGACTTGCCGGAGCCCGTGGAGCCGACGATCAGCACCAGGCCGCGCGGCGCCATGATGATCTCCTTCAGCACCTGCGGCAGCTGCAGCTCCTCGATCGAGGGAATGGTGCTGCGGATGGCGCGGATCACCATGCCGACCTCGCCGCGCTGCTTGAACACGTTGACGCGGAAGCGCCCCGAGTCCTGCAGCGACAGCGCCATGTTCAGTTCCAGGTCGCGCTCGAACTGCGGCACCTGGCCCTCGTCCATCAGCGAGTAGGCGATCTTCTTGACCATGCCCGTGGGCAGGCCGGTGTTGCCAAGCGGATAGAGCCTGCCTTCGACCTTGATGTACACCGGCGCGCCGGTGGTCAGGAACATGTCGGAGGCGTTCTTCTCCGTCATCAGCTTCAGGAAGTAGCCGATGTCCATTCGCGGGATTCCCCAGTAGCGCAGCCCCGGCGATTGCGATCCGGACGGATGCTGTTGACAATGGCCGTGCGTTCCCCAATCCGCGGCGGCCCCCTATGCGCACAAGCTTCGCACAATTCCGTTGGCGCCTGCATGGCGCATGTCTCGTTCCGGTGCTGGCGCTGGCGGGCTGTGCCAGCCTGCCGCCGCCGACCGCCGAACTTTCGGCGGCCCAGCAGGCGGTGGCCCGGGCCGACGCCGCGGACGCCCAGCAGTACGCCGTCGATGACCTTGAGCGGGCCCGCACCGCGCTCAGTCGCGCCCAGGCCGCGATGGCGGCCGGCAAGGAGCGCGATGCGCGCGCGCTGGCCGCGCTGTCGGAGGCCTCGGCCGACCTCGCCAGCGCCCGCAGCGAGCAGGCGCAGGCCGACGCGACGCTGTTGCAGCGCCGCAGCGAGGTGGCCGCCCTGCGCCAGCGCCTGGGCATGGAGGATCCGCGATGAGCCGCATCGTCCACGCCGTGATGGTCGCGGCCCTCCTGATCCCCGGCGCCGCCCTGGCACAGTCGCGGAATGCAGACGACGGCAGTGCGCCGCTGCAGGCCCGCCTGCAGGCGCTCGATGCCGATCCCGAGCGCGCCACGCTGGCCGCCTATGAGCGCTTGCGTGCGCGCCAGGCGCTCGAGGCCCTGGCC
>JAEWZE010000089.1 GCA_023395465.1 Pseudomonadota bacterium | reverse complement strand
AACGCGACGGCCTCGGGCTACAACGCCACGGCCACGGCCGCCAGCGCGACGGCGGTGGGCGGCAGCCTGTACGTCGAGGATCCGGACACGGGCGAAGTGCTGCTCGACCAGACCACGACGGCGTCGGGGGTCGGTGCGAGCGCGTTCGGCGCCGGCGCGCAGGCCAACGGCGCGTTCAGCACCGCTACCGGCGCGGCGGCCACGGCCGACGGACTGCAGGCGACGGCGATCGGCTACAGCAGCACCGCATCCGGCCTCGCCGCGACCGGCCTGGGCGGATTCTCGGAGGCGACCGGCGACTTCTCCACGGCGCTGGGCTATGGCGCGGAGGCCAGCAATACCCGCACCACGGCCGTGGGCATCTCCTCGACCGCCTCGGGCGTGAATGCCACCGCGGTCGGCAATACCGCGACCGCCAGCGGCAATGCCTCGGCTGCACTGGGCACCAGCGCCAGTGCCAGCGCACTGAACACGACTGCCCTGGGCGGTTCCTCGCGGGCCAGTGCCGACAACGCCACCGCCATCGGCCAGCTGTCCTGGGCGACGGCGGCCGGCGGCACTGCGATCGGCCGCGATGCCTACGTGTACGGCGCGGGTGTCAATGCCACGGCAGTCGGCCTGAATGCCTGGGCCAATGGCGCCAGCAGCGTCGCACTGGGTGCCGGTTCGCGGGCGACCGAGGCGAACGTCGTCTCGGTCGGCAACGGCACCGGCGGCACGCATCCGGCCACGCGCCGGATCGTCAACGTCAGCGACGGCGTCGCCGCCACTGACGCCGCGACGGTCGGCCAGCTGGAACAGGCGACCGAGCACACCCGCTACTTCGCGGCCAGCGGCGGTGTCGACAGCGACAGCGCGGCCTACGTCGAAGGCGAGTACGCGACCGCGTCCGGGGAGTCGGCCACGGCCGTAGGCCAAGGCGCGTCGGCCTATGGCAGCGGCGCGTTCGCGCTCGCTCCACAGACCACCGCGGTCGGTTTCAACGCCTCCGCCAGCGGGCAGTACGCGGTGGCGCTTGGCGCCTCCGCGACCGCCGTTGGCGACGGCGCGGTGGTGGTCGGCCCCGGGGGCGCAGCTTGGGGTTCGGCGGCGGTGGCCGTCGGCTCGGGCAGCGCTGCCAACGGCGTCTTCTCGACGGCCGTCGGCGCATTCGCCAATGCCGCCGCGACGACCAGCTTGGCGATCGGCCGCAATGCGGTGGCGCTGGCGGACTTCTCCTCCGCCCTGGGTTCCGGCGCTTCCGCCACTGCCGAAAACAGCGTCGCGCTGGGCCAGGACTCGCTGGCCGATCGCGAGAACACGGTCTCGGTGGGCAGCGAGGGCAACGAGCGCCAGATCACCAATTTGGCCAACGGCAACGTCGTCGCGGGCAGCACGGATGCGGTGACCGGCGGCCAGATGTACGACGCCCTCGACAGCGCCGCGCAGATCCTCGGTGGCGGTTCGGAAGTGACGGCGTTCGGGACGCTCTCGGCACCGGCTTTCATGATCCAGGGCAGCACCTACTTCAGCGTCGGCGACGCGTTCGGTGCGGTGGACGCCCAGATCAGCAGGTTGGGGAGTCGCATGGATGCACTCGAGACAACCGTAGCCGACGTGGCAGCTCGGCAGAACAGCGGAGGATCTGGTAGTACGGATGGAGTAGAGGTCGATCCGGACGAACCTGCCTCCATTGAAGATGATGTGGCATTCGAGCCCGAGGATGAGGATACGGTGGCCGGTGAGGGTGATTCCGCGAACGGGGGTGTGGGCTCGCCGGGGACCGCTTCTGCTGGCAGACGCATTGCGGAAACGGACGTCGCAGGGAACTCTTCCATGCAGGATGGAAGCGGCAACGGTAGCCGGGGGTCAGGTCGGGTAGATATTGATGTTTCCGGGAATGGTGTGGCACCGGCGCTGGCCCTGGGGGAAGGAGCCAGCGCGGTAGCAGGTGCAACAGCAATAGGTGAGGGTTCGACGGCGACTGCGGAGGGATCGGTCGCCCTGGGTCAGGGTTCTTTGGCGAATCGCGCCAACACCGTGTCGGTCGGCAGCGCAGGCAACGAACGCCAGGTCACCAATGTGGCGGCGGGCACGCAGGCCACCGATGCGGTGAACGTGGCCCAGCTCGAGTCCACCGCCACCCAGGCGGTGAGCACGGCCAATGCCTACACCGACCAGCGCTTCGACGCCTGGAGCGACAGTTTCTCGGCCTACCAGACCGAGCTCGAGCAGCGTTTCACCGACCAGGACCGTCGCATCGATCGCCAGGGCGCGATGGGCGCGGCGATGCTGAACATGGCGACGAGCGCTGCGGGCATCCGCACCCAGAACCGCGTCGGCGTCGGCGTCGGTTTCCAGGGCGGCCAGAGCGCGCTCTCGCTGGGCTACCAGCGTGCGATCAGCGATCGCGCCACGCTGACCATCGGCGGCGCATTCAGCGGCGACGAGAAGTCGGTGGGCGTCGGCGCCGGCTTCGGCTGGTGATGGCGCGGGCGGGAGCGCCGGTGCGCTCCTGCCGGCACGACAACACGGTTCCCGTGGTGCGCACCGCGCGTCCGTCAGCCGCGGGGACGGCTGCAGCTTGAGACGGTACCTGCGACGCGTGCGGAGATCCGCCCGCGTCGTCCCACGCCAGTTGATCCATTTCGTCGAGAGGGCATCACATGAGCAAGCGCAACATCATTCCCTGCACCCTGGCCGTCGCGGTCATCGCCGCCATCGGTGCGACGGGTGCCACCGCCGCCAAGAAGCCGAAGTTCGCGATGGACACGGCCAGCCTGTCGGCAAGCCTCGGCGACCAGCAGTCGTTCCATCGTTTCGTCGTGCAGTACCGCGACGGTACGCGCGAGAAGGCCGATCGCAGCGCGGGCGTGGCCGCGTTCAGCCGCGCGCTCAACCGCTCGGGCCTGGCCAGGGGGCGCATCGCCAACGCCAGCCACGTGCGCACGCTCGCCAACGGTCAGCAGCTCATCAAGCTCTCGCGCAGTCTCGACCGGGTTGAAGCCGGCACCCTGCTGCGCCAGATCAAGGCCGACCCGAACGTGGTGTCGGTGCGCCCGGACCGCCTGCGCCAGATCGCGCGCCTGCCGAACGTGCAGCCGGCCTACCTCCCCAACGACCCGATGTTCCAGGAATACCAGTGGCACATGCGCGCCCCCGACGGCGGCGCGACGTTCGACGGTGGCCCCAACCGCGGCGGCGCGAACGTCTCGGCCGCGTGGGACCTGGCCGACGGCAACGGCGTGACCATCGCCGTGCTCGACACGGGCATCTCCGCGCACCCGGACGTGGACACCACGCTGGCCGACGCGGGCTACGACTTCATCTCCGACGCCTTCGTCTCCGGCCGCGACACCGACGACCGCGTGCCCGGCGGCTGGGATCTCGGCGACTGGACCATCGGCTATCCCGGCGCCGAAACCTGCCAGCAACGCAACAGCTCCTGGCACGGCACCCACGTCGCCGGCACCGCGGGCGCGCAGGCCACCGACAACAGCGTCGGCATGACCGGCGTGGCCTACAACGCCAACATCCTGCCCATCCGCGTGCTCGGCCACTGCGGCGGCTACGACACCGACATCTCCGACGCGATCGTCTGGGCGGCCGGTGGCGAGGTCGAAGGCATGCCGATGAACGAGAACCCGGCGCAGGTGATCAACCTCAGCCTTGGCGGCGCGGGCGAGTGCACCGCGTACGAGGCCGACGCCATCGCCCAGGCCAACGCGCTGGGCGCGGTGGTGGTGGTGGCCGCCGGCAACCAGAACGCGAACACCTCGGGCTATTCGCCCGGCAACTGCCCCGGCGTGATCACGGTGGCCTCCAACGGCGTGACCAGCCGGCGCGCGTTCTACTCCAACTACGGCGATGGCATCGAGATCTCCGCGCCGGGCGGCGGCGTCTACGCCAACGACGGCGGCAGCGGCACCCAGATCTACGACGGCTTCATCTGGCAGGCGGTCAATCCCAGCGACACCGAGCCGATGCCGGCCGACGAGATCGCACCGGACGGCTCCAACGGCGGCTACGGCGGCTCGGCCGGCACCTCGCAGGCCGCGCCGCACGTGGCCGGCGTGGTCGCGCTGATGCAGGGCGCGCGCCTGGATGCCGGCATGCCGCTGCTCACGCCCGCCGAAGTGCTCGACATCCTCCAGGACACCGCAAGCCCGTTCTCCGTCGCGCCCTCGGCCTCGCAACCGATCGGCCCGGGCATCGTCAACGCCGCCGCGGCGGTGGCCAAGGCGATCGAACCGCCGTGCGAGGTGGACTGCGCTCCCGACGCCACGCCAATCGCCAACGGCGTGGCGGTCACCGGCCTGTCGGGCACCGCGGGCAGCGAGACGCTGTACAGCATCACCGTGCCCGAGGGCGCGCGCGGCCCGCTGAGCATCACCACCACCGGTGGCAGCGGCAACGTGAACCTGCTGGTGAGCTTCGAGGCCGAACCCACGGATGCCGATGCGGACTTCCGTTCGACCCGGCCAGGCAACAACGAGACTGTGCGGATCAACTCGCCGCAGGCAGGCACCTACTACATCAAGCTGGTCGGCGCCCGCGCCTACAGCAACGTGCGCCTGCAGGCTCGCCACAACTGATCGCCGACGTGTGTCATTGCAGGAGTCCCGGCCCATGCCGGGGCTCCTGCTTTTTTTTTGCATGCGCCGCCGCCGGCCCGGTTGGCGACGCGGCCCGGCCGCGGATCGTGAATATGCTCTGTCGACCCGCCTGCCGGTGGACGGATCCGGCTGCGCCGGCGGCACAAACTGCTAAAGTCGTGGCCCCCGACGGATGCCGAACGTGAACGCGATCCCCGATCCTCCCGTCAGCGACTCCGTGGCGCAGGACGCGGAGGACCGCATCGTCGCCGCGCTGCTCGAGCGCCAGCAGCTCAAGGAAGTGGATCTGGCGCGCGCGCGCCGCCTGCAGGAAGAAACCGGCGGCGGCATCCTGCCGCTGCTCTCGCGCCTGGGGCTGGTGTCCGAACGCGACCATGCCGAGGCCTGCGCCGGTGCGCTGGACCTGCGACTGCTCGCGGCCCGGGACATGCCCGCCGAGCCTCCCGAAATGCCGTCCGATGCGCCGCCGCTGAGCGCGCGCTTCCTCAGGCAGTTCCACCTGTGTCCGATCGGCGAGCAGGACGGCCGCCTGCAGCTGTGGATGGCCGATCCGCACGACGGCTACGCACTCGAAGCGGTGCGGCTTGCCGCCGGCCGCCCGGTCGAACCCGTGGTCGGACTGCGATCGGAGATCGACGACCTGATCGAGCGCTGGCATGGCCAGGGCCGCAGCGCGATGGGCGCCATCGTCGAGACCGCCGACGGCGAAGGCGGCGCCGACATGGACGACGTCGAGCACCTGCGCGACCTCGCCAGCGAAGCGCCGGTGATCCGCCTGGTCAATCTCGTCATCCAGCGCGCGGTCGAGCTGCGCGCTTCGGACATCCACATCGAGCCGTTCGAGAACCGGCTCAAGGTGCGCTACCGCATCGATGGCGTGCTGGAGGAGGGCGAGAGCCCGCCCAGCAACCTCACCGCCGCGGTCATCAGCCGCATCAAGATCATGGCCAAGCTCAACATCGCCGAGCGCCGCCTGCCGCAGGACGGTCGCATCATGCTGCGCGTGCAGGGCAAGGAGCTGGACCTGCGCGTGAGCACCGTGCCCACCGCGCACGGCGAGAGCGTGGTGATGCGCCTGCTCGACCGCGAGACGGTGGTGTTCGATTTCGGTCGCCTCGGATTCACCGGCGATTTCCTGCCCGCCTTCCAGCGCGTGCTCGAACAGCCGCACGGCATCCTCCTGGTCACCGGCCCGACCGGCTCGGGCAAGACGACGACCCTGTACACGGCGCTGAGCAAGCTCAACACGCCCGACGTCAAGATCATCACCGTCGAGGATCCGGTCGAGTACCAGATCGAGGGCATCAACCAGATCCAGGCGCGGCCGCAGATCGGGCTGGACTTCGCCAACGCCCTGCGCAGCATCGTGCGCCAGGATCCGGACATCATCATGATCGGCGAGATGCGCGACCTCGAAACCGCGCGCATCGCGATCCAGTCCGCGCTCACCGGGCACCTGGTGCTCAGCACCCTGCACACCAACAACGCCGCCGGCGGCATCACCCGCATGCTCGACATGGGCGTGGAGGACTACCTGCTGACCTCGACGGTCAACGGCATCCTCGCCCAGCGCCTGGTGCGGAAGCTGGAGCCCACGCATGCCGAGCGGTACCCGGCATCGCCCGAGGAAATCGAGAAGTTCGGCCTGCGCCGCTTCCAGCCCGAAGGCGAGATCTTCCTGTACCGCGCGCGCGGTTCGGCGATCGCGCCGACCGGCTACCTCGGCCGGACCACGATCGTCGAGTTCCTGGTGATGAACGACGAGCTGCGGCGCGCGGTGATGCGCCACGCCGGCATGGGCGAACTCGAGCAGCTCGCGCGCCAGAACGGCATGCGCACCATGTACGAGGACGGCCTGGCCAAGGCGCTGGCGGGCGTGACCACGATCGAGGAAGTGCTGCGGGTGACGGAGGAGGCATGAGGCCTTCGGTCTTCCTCCGGCCGGCCGTGCGGCGATCCCCTTGCGCTGGCGTGGGCGGCTGATGCCCCTGTACCGCTACAAGGCGCTCAACAGCCGCGGCGAGACGCTGGACGGGCAGATGGAGGCCGCCAGCGACAGCGAGGTGGCGCTGCGGCTGCAGGAGCAGGGCCACCTGCCGGTGGAAACGCGGCTGGCCAGCGCGGGCGGTGGCGGTGCGTCCTGGCGGTCGCTGCTGCGGCCGAAGCCGTTCGCCGGGCAGCGCCTGGTGCAGTTCACCCAGCAGCTGGCCACGCTGCTGGGCGCGGGCCAGCCGCTCGACCGCGCCCTGACCATCCTGCTTGAACTGCCGGAGGAACCGGCCGCCAAGCGCACGATCGTCGAGGTCCGCGACGCGGTGCGCGGCGGCAGCACGCTGTCGGGCGCGCTCGAACGCCAGCACGGCACCTTCTCGCGCCTGTACATCAACATGGTCCGCGCGGGCGAGGCTGGCGGCAGTCTGGAGGAGACGCTGCAGCGCCTGGCCGACTATCTCGAGCGCAGCCGCCTGTTGCGCGGACGCGTGGTCAACGCGCTGATCTATCCGGTGATCCTGCTGGTGATGGTCGGCCTGTCGATGATGTTCCTGCTCGGCTACGTGGTGCCGCAGTTCGCCGCGATGTACGAGAGCCTGGACGCGCCGCTGCCGCTGTTCACGAAGATCGTGCTGGCGCTGGGCCTGTTCGTGCGCGACTGGTGGATCGTGCTGCTGGCGGTGCCGGCACTGGCGCTGTGGTGGCTGGACAGGCGCCTGCGCGATGTCGCGTTCCGCACGCGGTTCGACGGATGGGTGCTGCGGCTGCGGCTGGTCGGGCCGATGATGGCGCGCCTGGAAACCGCGCGGCTGGCGCGGACGCTGGGGACGCTGTTGCGCAACGGGGTGCCGCTGATGGCGGCGCTGGGTATCGGCCGGACCGTGGTGGGGAACCGCGTGCTGGCGGCGGATGTCGAAGTCGCGGCGGAGGAAGTGAAGAACGGCGTCGGTCTGTCGGCGGCGCTGGGGCGGGGCAAGCGTTTTCCGCGGCTGGCGCTGCAGATGGTGCAGGTCGGCGAGGAGTCCGGGGCGCTGGACGCGATGCTGCTCAAGACCGCCGACACCTTCGAGCAGGAAACCGGTCAGGCGCTGGACCGCATGCTGGCCGCGCTGGTGCCGGTGGTGACGATGGTGCTGGCACTGGTGGTGATGGCGGTGATCCTGGCGGTGCTGGTGCCGGTGTACGACCTGACGAGCGTGATCGGTT
>JAEWZE010000071.1 GCA_023395465.1 Pseudomonadota bacterium | reverse complement strand
CCCATCAGGTTGCCGATGCGGCCGATGGTCGGCCAGTCGAGGCCCCGCTCGATGCCGAAGATCAACCCGGCGCGGAAGGCGTCGCCGCAGCCGGTCGGGTCCACCACGGCCTCTTCCTGCGCCGGCGGCACGTTGACGCTGATGCCGTCGTGGAAGATGTCGCAGCCCTTGGGGCCGCGGGTGACGATGAAGGCGCGGGTGCGGCTGGCGATCTCGCGCTCGCTCCAGCCGGTGCGTTCCTGCAGCAGGTTGGATTCGTAATCGTTGGTGATCACGTAATCGGCCAGTTCCACGAACTCGCGGAACTCCTCGCCGTTGAACAGCGGCATGGCCTGCCCCGGGTCGAAGATGAACGGGATGCCGGCCGCGGCGAACTCGCGTGCGTTCTGCAGCATGCCTTCGCGGCCATCGGGCGCGACGATGCCGATGCTGACGCCGGGCACGTCGCGGACGTGGTTCAGGTGGCTCTCGCCCATCGCCCCCGGATGGAAGGCGGTGATCTGGTTGTTGTCGTGGTCGGTGGTGATGAAGGCCTGCGGGGTGAACAGCTCGTCGATCACCTTGACCCGCTCGAGGGGGATGTCGTTTTCCTCGAACCACTCGCGGTAGGGGCCGAAATCGCCGCCCACGGTCGCCATGGGGATCGGATCGCCGCCCAGCAGCTTGAGGTTGTAGGCGATGTTGCCCGCGCAGCCGCCGAACTCGCGGCGCATCCTGGGGACCAGGAACGAGACGTTCAGGATGTGGACCTTGTCCGGCAGGATGTGGTTCTTGAACTGGTCGGGGAACACCATGATGGTGTCGTAGGCCAGGGAACCGCAGATCAGTGCGGACATCGGGTCTCTCGGGCAGGAAAACAGGGGCGCTAGGGTAGCCGGGCGGCCGCGGCGAGGCCAGCGGCATCGGCGCCCGGGAGGCGGTTTCGGGCACCGTGGCGATCCCACCAGCGCCGGGGTGTGGCGCAGGCCCCGTTCCGGAGATGCCGGAAGCCGCCGGAATGCGCTTTTTTGCTAGGCTAGCGGCCCCTGTGCGCCAGCCCGAGACGGATCCGTCCCCCGATGTTCAAGAAGTTCCGCGGCATGTTCTCCAACGACCTGTCCATCGACCTGGGCACGGCCAATACCCTGATCTTCGTCCGCGGACAGGGCATCGTCCTGAACGAGCCCTCGGTGGTGGCCGTGCGCCAGGACCGCAGCGGCGGCCAGAAGGCGGTGGCGGCGGTGGGCAGCGAGGCCAAGATGATGCTCGGCCGGACCCCCGGCAACATCACCACCCACCGGCCGATGAAGGATGGCGTGATCGCCGACTTCACCTATACCGAGGAGATGCTCAAGCATTTCATCCGCAAGGTGCACAAGAGCCGTTTCCTGCGCCCCAGCCCGCGGGTGCTGATCTGCGTGCCGGCCGGCTCGACCCAGGTGGAGAAGCGCGCGATCCGCGACTCGGCGATGGAGGCCGGCGCGCGCGACGTCTCGCTGATCGAGGAACCCATGGCCGCGGCGATCGGCGCCGGCATGCCGGTCACCGAGGCGCGCGGCTCGATGGTGGTCGACGTCGGCGGCGGCACCACCGAGGTGGCGGTGATCGCGCTCAACGGCATCGTCTATTCGCAGTCCGCGCGCATCGGCGGCGACCGCTTCGACGAGTCGATCATCAACTACGTGCGCCGCAACCACGGCATGCTGATCGGCGAAAGCACCGCCGAGAAGATCAAGATCGAGCTCGGCTGCGCCTATCCGCAGGAGAAGGTGGCGTCGATGGAGATTTCCGGCCGGCACCTGGCCGAGGGCGTGCCGAAGGTGGTGTCGATCACCTCCAGCGAGGTGCTCGACGCGCTGCGCGAGCCGCTGTCGGGCATCGTCGCCGCGGTGCGCCAGGCGCTGGAGCAGACCCCGCCGGAACTGTGCGCGGACGTCGCCGAGCGCGGCATCGTGCTCACCGGCGGCGGCGCGCTGCTGCGCGACCTGGACCGCCTGATCAGCGAGGAAACCGGGCTGCACGTGCAGGTCGCGGACGACCCGCTGACCTGCGTGGCCCGCGGCGGCGGCCGCGCGCTGGAGCTGCTTGACCTGCACGGCAACGAGTTCTTCGCGTCGGAGTGATGGAGCGGGGAATGGGGAATCGAAAAACGGCGGTGTGGCGGCACGACCGGGTCGCCTGATGCCTGGATCGAAGGGTTGCAGGTGTCCGCCCGAAGTATTGGCGCCTAGTCCCGTGTCTTCCCGCGACGTGGCTTCTCATGATCGTCTCGCGGCGTGTTGCCAGCGCCTGCCGGTTACGGCGATAGACGCTTTACCCATTCCCGATTCCCGATTCCCGACTCCCGGCTCCTGAACGTGTCCTCCTTCGCCAGCCCGGCTGCCCAACGACCCGGCGACGTCGCCGGGACGCTGCGGTTGCTGGCGTTCCTGGCGATGTCGGTGGTGCTGATCGTGCTCGACCATCGCGGCGGCTGGCTCGATCGCGCGCGGTCGACCGCCAGCGTCGCGGTGCAACCGCTGTGGCAGCTGGCCGGCCTGCCGTCGCGGCTCGGCCAGACCGTGCGCGAGGACGCGGTGACGCGCTCGCTGCTGGCCGACGACAACCGCCGCCTGCGCAACGAACTGCTGGTGATGGGCGCGCGACAGGCGCGGCTGCAGGTCGAGGCCGAGGAGAACGCGCGCCTGCGCGGCCTGCTCGGCGCGGCCACGCGCCACGGCCTGGACGTGCAGCTGGCGCCGATCCTGGACGTGGACCTGGATCCTTCGCGCCAGCGCCTGCTGCTCAACGCCGGCAGCAACGACGGCGTGCGCCAGGGCCAGAGCGTGATCGATGCCGGCGGCCTGGTCGGGCAGATCATCGCCGTCACCCCCGGCACCGCGACGGTGCTCCTGCTCACCGACCTCGACCATGCGGTGCCGGTTTCGATCTCGCGCACTGGCGTGCGCCTGGTGGCCTACGGCATCGGCCGCAGCGACCGGCTGGAAGTGCGCAACATCCCGGTGTCCAGCGACGTGAAGGCGGGCGACGTGGTGGTGACCTCGGGCCTGGGTGGGCGCTTCCCGCCGGGTTTCCCGGTCGGCACCCTGGTCGACCTGCGGCCGGACGACAGCCACGCCTTCCTGATCGGCGAACTGGAACCGTCCGCGCAGCTCGATCGCGGGCGCGACGTGCTGCTGCTGCGCGAAGGACGGCCCCCGGCCGCGGCCGGCGTGGTCGCCGCGGGCAGCGTCGATGCGACAGCGGCCGGCGCTGGCGAAGGCGTGCATGCACCGGAAGCCGGCGCCGCGGACACGGCGCCGGCTGCGCCGCGCGAAGACGCGGTGCCCGCGCGGCCACCCGGACCCGACGACGCCCGGCGCGTGCAGGCCCCCGCATCCACCCCGGCGCCGGCCGCGGAGACCCGCCGATGAACCGTCGCGGGCGCCTGTGGCTGCTGCCGGTGAGCGTACTGGCCGCGCTCGTGCTCGGCCTGCTGCCGCTGCCGGCCATGGTGCAGGGCCTGCGGCCGTACTGGCTGGCGCTGGTGGTCGCCTACTGGGTGATCGAGGAACCCGAACGCGCCGGCCTGGGCCTGGCGTTCGCCGCCGGGCTGCTCGCTGACCTGACCTTCGGCGCGCTGCTGGGCGAGCAGGCGCTGCGGCTGGTGATCATGGCCTTCATCCTGCAGCGCTTCCGCACCCAGTTGCGTTTCTTTCCGTTGCCGCAGCAGGCGCTGTCGATCGGCGGCCTGCTGCTCAACGACCGGGTGGTGGCCGCGGCGCTGCACCTGGTGCTGGGATTGCCGCAGTACCCCTGGCTGTACTGGATCGCGCCGCTGGTCGGCATGGCCCTGTGGGTGCCGCTGTTCCTCGGCTTCGACGCCCTGCGGCAGGTGCGGAGGCCGCGCTGATGCGCGAGCGCCGCCAGCGCATCCGCAACGCCTCGGCCGAAGCCGCCCAGTTTCGGTTGCGCGCACTGGTCGGTTTCGGCCTGGTGCTGCTGGGCCTGCTGGGCCTGGCGGGCTGGTATTTCCGGCTGCAGGTGGTCGACCACGACGAGTACGCGCGCCTGTCCGAGGCCAACCGGATCAAGCCGCATCCGGTGGTGCCGGCGCGCGGGCTGATCTACGACCGCAATGGCCGGCTGCTGGCCGACAACGTGCCGGCCTACCGGATCGACGTCACGCCCGAGGATGCCGGCGACATCCCGCGCATGCTCGAAGCGCTTTCGCAGGTGGTGACGCTGACGCCGGAGGAGATCGCGCGTTTCGAGGTGGCGCGCAAGGCGACCCGCAGTTTCCGTTCGATCACCCTCAAGGCGCGGGTGAGCGACGAGGAGGTGGCCCGCTTCGCGGTCGACCGCTGGCGTTTCCCCGGCGTCGAGGTGGTGCCCTACCTCAACCGGCGTTACCTGCATGGCGAACTGTTCGCGCACGTGATCGGCTACGTCGGCCGCACCGACGAGAACGACGTGGCGCGCTACGGTCGCGACCAGATCCTGTTCCCGCACACCGGGCGCACCGGCCTGGAGCGCGCCTACGACGAACAGCTGCGCGGCCGCATCGGCTACGCGCAGGTCGAGACCAACGTCGAGGGGCGCGCGCTGCGCCGCATCGGCATGGTGCCGGCGCAGGCCGGCGCCGACCTGCGGCTGGGGATCGACCTCGACCTGCAGCAGGCGATGGTGACCGCGTTCGGCGAGCAGGAGGGCGCGGCGATCGCGCTCGATCCGCGTAGCGGAGAAGTGCTGGCGATGGTGAGCCTGCCGGCGTTCGACCCGAACCTGTTCGTCAACGGCATTTCCACCACCGACTACCGGCAGTTGATGGACGACCCGTCGCGGCCGCTGTTCAACCGTCTGGTGCTGGGCGGCGTGGCGCCGGGTTCGACGCTCAAGCCGCTGCTGGCCCTGGCCGGGCTGGACAGCGGCGTGCGCAAGCCCGAGGACCGGGTGCTGTCGACCGGCATGTTCTACCTGCCCGGCACCAGCCGCGGCTGGGGCGATGCCAGCCGCGGCGGCCACGGCTGGACCGACCTGCGCAAGTCGATCTCCGCCTCGGTCAACACCTACTACTACCGGCTGGCGCTCGACATGGGCATCGAACGCTTCGCCCAGTACATGCGCCACTACGGGTTCGGCGCGCCCACCGGCATCGACCTGATCGGTGAGATAGACGGCATCCTGCCTTCGCCCGAGGCCAAGCGGATCGCGCGCGGCGAGCGCTGGTATCCGGGCGATACGGTCAACGCCAGCATCGGCCAGGGCGACTGGAAGGTGACGCCGCTGCAGCTGGCGCGCGCCAGCGCCGGCCTGGCCGGCGGCATGCTGCGCCGTCCGCACCTGGTGGCGCAGACCCGCGCCGGCTTCGAGGCCGACTGGACCGACGTGCCGCAGCCGCCGCCGGTCCCGATCAGCCCGAATCCCGAAAACGTCGAGGTGGTGCGCCTGGGGATGATGGACACCATGCAGCCCGGCGGCACCGGCTGGCGCGTGGCCAGCGGCGCGGGCTACCTGATGGCCGGCAAGACCGGCACCGCGCAGGTGATCAGCCGGCGCGGCACCGGCGCGGTCGATCCGCGCAGCCTGCCGCTGCACCTGCGCCACCGCGCCCTGTTCATCGGCTTCGCTCCGGCCGATGCGCCGACCATCGCGGTCGCGATCGCGGTGGAAGGCGGCGGCTACGGCGGCAGCGCCGCCGCGCCGATCGCGCGCAAGGTGTTCGACGCCTGGCTGCTGGGGGTGATGCCCGAGGAGCCGGGAATCGGGAATGGGGAATCGGGAATCGGGTCGCCTGGCGAGCAGGCACAGCCTGATTTCGGCAACGTGACGACCGGATCCGGCCCGCCGGCTGCCCTGCGCCAAACCCCGCTGTCCGAATCCCGAATCCCGAATCCCCAATCCCGGCCTTCCGCATGAACACCATCCTGCGCTGGCTGCTGGACCTCGTCGCGCGCTTCGTGCGCACGCTCGACTGGCCGCTGCTGGGCGCGCTGCTGGCGCTGATGGGCATTGGCCTGGCGGTGCTGCACAGCGCGGGCGGGCAGAACCTGGCGCTGGTGCAGTCGCAGGGCGCGCGCTACGTGGTCGGACTGGGGGTGATGTGGCTGCTGTCGCGGGTGCCGCCGGCGCCGCTGCGCCGCGCCACGCCCGCCTTCTACGCCGTGTCGCTGCTGCCGCTGCTGGTCGTGCTGTTCGTCGGCACCGGGCGCAGCGGCGCGCACTGGATCAACCTGGGCGTGTTCTATTTCCAGCCGGCCGAACTGATGAAGTTGAGCCTGCCGATGATGGCGGCCTGGATGCTGGCCCAGAGCGCGCCGCCGCCGCGCCCCGGCGTGCTGCTGTCGACGGTGGCCATCATCGGCGTGCCGACCGGCCTGATCCTGCTGCAGCCGGACTTCGGCACGGCGATGCTGGTCGCGGCCAGCGGCGTATTCGCGCTGTACCTGGCGGGCCTGTCGGCCTGGTGGTTCGTCGTCGCGGGCGCGGGGGCCGCGACCGTCGCCGGGCTGGCGCTGTTCGCGCCGATCGGCTGGTTCTCGTTCCTGCGGCCCTACCAGCAGGACCGGATCCTGACCTTCCGCGATCCGCAGAACGACCCGCTGGGCGCGGGCTGGAACATCATCCAGTCCAAGATCGCGATCGGTTCGGGCGGCGCCACCGGGCAGGGCTGGGGCGAGGGCACCCAGTCGCACCTGAACTACGTGCCCGAACACACGACCGACTTCATCTTCGCGGTGCTCGCCGAGGAGTTCGGCTGGCTGGGCGTGGCCACGGTGCTGGCGCTGTACGCGTTCGTCATCGGTCGCTGCCTGTGGATCGCCGCGGGCGCGCGCGAACCCTTCGCGCGGATCGTGGCGGGCAGCTTCGGGCTGGCGCTGTCGGTCTACGTGGTGGTCAACGGCGGCATGATCTCGGGCCTGCTGCCGGTGGTGGGCGTGCCGATGCCGCTGCTCAGTTTCGGCGGTACCGCGGCGGTGTCGCTGCTGGCGGGCATGGGCGTGGTGATGGCGGTCGGCGCACACGGCCAGGGCAAGCGCTGAGCGAAGTGGTGGGTGTCTGGCGCGCGCGGTTCGCGCCTGCCGAAACGGCGCGCATCGGCAGCGGCATCACCGCCGGCTGCGCGATGGGATGCAGCCGTCGTTCATGCTCTGCAAATCTTCGCGCCGGGGGCTGCGTGCTACGCTCGCGCCGATGATCCGAGCACGCGCTGTCCGTCTTGCCGTCTGCCTGTTGCCTGTCGCCCTGTGCGCCTGCGCGACACCGGCACCTTCCTCCGCGAATGTCGAGGCCGCGACGCCGGCCCCGCCCGCGATCGAGCCCGAGGCGCCGGCGAAGCCGCTCTCCGGCGAGGGCCTGCTGCCGAAGGTGCCGCAGCCGCCGGAGCGGCCGGTGGCGCCGCCCGCGGTCACGGATCCGGCGATCCCGCGCGCGCAGCGCATCGATGCCTTCGTCGACTACACCGCCTCCACCTATGGCGTGGACCGCGGCCAGATCCGCGAGGTGCTGGCGCAGGCGCAGGTGCGGCACAACATCATCGACGCGATGAACCGCCCTGCCGAAGCGGTGCGCAAGTGGCACGAGTACCGGCCGATCTTCCTCAACGATGCCCGCATCGGTGGCGGCGTCGCGTTCTACAACGCCCACCGCGCCGCGCTCGATCGCGTGTCCGCGCAGACCGGCGTGCCGGCCGAGATCATCGTCGCGATCATCGGCGTGGAAACCAGCTATGGACGGGTGACCGGCAGCTTCCGCGTGGTCGACGCGCTGTACACGCTGGCCTTCGACTATCCCAAGCGCGCGCCGTTCTTCGCCGGCGAGCTGGCGCAGCTGTTCGCGCTGAAGAAGGAAGAGCCGCAGCTGGACCTGCTCGCGCTCAAGGGCAGCTATGCCGGGGCGATGGGGCTGGGACAGTTCATGCCGTCGAGCTACCGGCTGTGGGCGAAGGACGGCGATGGCGACGGTCGCCGCGACCTGCTCACCCACCTGCCGGACGTGTTCGCCTCGATCGCGAACTATTTCGTGGTGCACGGCTGGGAACGCGGCGCGCCGGTGGTGGCGCGCGCGGCGCGCGCCCCGGGGGCGGAGGATTTCGTTCCCGACAACCGGGAGCCGGTCTACCCGCTGGCCAACCTGGCCAAGCGCGGCTACACCCCGCTGCCGGGCGAACCGGTGGCCGAAGGCGCGACCCTGCTCACGCTCGAGGGCGATGCCGGCCCGGAGTACTGGCTGGCGTATCGCAACTTCTACGTGATCACCCGCTACAACCGTTCGCCGATGTATTCGCTGTCGGTGTACCAGCTGGCGCAGGCGATCCGCGCCGGGGCGGGACCGGCGCAGTGAACCGGTGGCTGCTGCTGGCGCTGGTGCTGCTGCTGGCCGGTTGCGCCGGCACCCGCAACAAGCCCTCCGCGGCGACGCCCTCGCAGCGGCCGCCGGTCGCCGATACCGGTCCCGCGCCGGACTGCCGCGGCTTCACGCCGTACCCGGCCGCGCAGGAGGACCCGGGCAGCCGCGGCGACTACGTCGCCGGTGGCCTGTACAAGCCGGGAGTGAAGGACACCACGCCCGACTACCTGCCCAACGTGGCCTGCATTCCCGAGCCGTCCGTGGTCGCCGAGCCGCGTTCGGCCTACGGCAACCGCTCGCCCTACAGCGTGCTGGGCAGGTCCTATCGCGTGCTGGAGTCGACCGACGGCTTCGTCGAAACGGGCGTGGCCTCGTACTACGGCAACAAGTTCCATGGACGCCGCACCTCCAACCAGGAGGTCTACGACATGTACGCGTTCACCGCCGCGCACAAGTCGCTGCCGCTGCCGAGCTTCGCGCGGGTGACCAACCTGGACAACGGCCGCAGCGTGGTGGTGCGGGTCAACGATCGCGGCCCGTTCCACGAGGGGCGGGTGATCGACCTGAGCTACGCGGCCGCGGTCAAGCTCGACATCCACCGCCGCGGCACCGGGCGGGTGGAAGTGCGGGCATTGCGGCCGGGCGACGTCGGAGCGGTGCAGACGGCGGCCGCGCCTGCCGCGGCGCCCGCGCCCGCTGTCGCCCCCAGCGGACTCGACCGGCTGGTGGGCGGGCTGCCGCAGGCGCCCGCGGC
>JAEWZE010000070.1 GCA_023395465.1 Pseudomonadota bacterium | reverse complement strand
GGTGAATTAACACCCCAAGTGCAACACCCCTGAGATTTCGTGTAAGCGTTCGATCGGGGTCTTGTAGCTATGTCGCTTTCTCGGTCGTGTGTTGAGTTTATGCGTGATGCGGTCGCCCGATAGCCGTGGAACTCGGTCCCGTTATCCCAGGTGATGGTCTTGAACGGCAGGCCGCAGCGCTCGATCGCTTCCACGGCTGCGCGGTTGACCGCTTTGACGGTCCGGTGCGGCAACTTGGTGACCACCGCCAGCCCTGTGCTGCGCTCGACCAGTGTCAACAGGCAGTCGCGCTCGCCAACGGTGCCAATCACTGTGTCGCCTTCCCAGTGGCCGACCTCAACTCGATTCTCGACCTCCACAGGCCGAGTGTCGATCATGGGCCTGCCCTGGAGCTTTCCACGGCGTTCGGGGCCAGACGTGCGCTTGCGTCGCCGGCCGTTGGTCCGCTCTTGGGCCTTGCTGGGCCGGTAGGCACCGTCAGTCCGATGGCAGCGGTTACGCCGGACCTCGCGGCTGATCGTGCTGGGCGAACGCTCCAGGATGCGGGCAATCGCTCGTAGGGACTGCCCGTCGCGATGCAGCACGGACAGGGTGTATCGTTCGGACTCGGTGAGCTGGTGGTACATGGGGGATCGTCTCTTGCCGGAGTGATCCCCTCCAGTCTGCCAGCTCACCTCCCCATTCTCGGGCGGTGCGGGTGTTGCACCTACTTTGTTAACCCGCGTCTCCTTTTTACTCATTCAAGCCGACGCCACTTCGTGGCGCGGCTTAACTCAAGTGTTAGGCCCCTCCCATATGCTGTCGCTATCTGCACCCACGCCCGAGGACGAACAGGACTTGGGGCAGTTTGAGTTCACAAACCGGGCGTTCTTCGAGTCGCACATTAATGCGAGGGCGGCATCCTTCTATGAGCCGGGCGGAGTCGCAAGAGCGATCGCAGCTGCTCAGGCCGAAGCAGCAGAGGGCAGCGCGTATCAGTTCCTCGCGAGAAACGGGTCGGGCCACCTTGTTGCCCGCGTCAACCTTACCCGGGTCCGTGGCCACCACTTCCATAGCGCGGAGCTGGGTTATCGTGTAGCCCAAGACCATGGCGGCAAAGGCTACGCCACTGAGGCAGTTCGTCTCGCGCTAGATTATGCTTTTGTGCGGCTCCGGCTTCACCGAGTCGAGGCCGCAGTTCGTGTAGGGAACGAAGCCTCGGCCAAAGTGCTTCTGCGAAACGGCTTTGTGCAATTCGGCCGTTCAATCCGGAGTTTCTGGCTCGCTGGCCAGTGGCACGACGTGCTTCACTTCGAGCGGCACGGGGGGTGAATTCAACCACCAAGTGCGACAGGCCTGGTTAACAGCGGATCCGCCGTTTTGGCGTTTCATCTCATAGCGCTTCCTTGGCCGTGTATTGAGCCTTTGAGCGACTGCATCGCACTGCTTCCGGGTCAGTTTCGCCATGCTTTTCCCCTTTGGCAGGTACTGGCGTATCAGGCCGTTCGTGTTCTCGTTGGTCCCACGCTGCAACGGATGGTGCGGCCTGGCGAGGTACACCGTCATCGCAGTCGCGGCCTCGATCTTGGCATAGCCATGGAATTCGGTGCCGTTGTCTGACGCGATCGTGAGGGGGCAATGGGGACCCACCCACGCCCCTATCTGCCCGGCCCACCGGCTTGTTTGCTCGGCCGCTCGGCCTTTTTGCCCCGCGCTTGACCCTGTCTGCTCGGCGACCCGCTCCTTTTGCTCCGCTGGCGGGATTATTCGCCCGGCACTCAGGCTTCAGAGCTCGGCGGCTGGACAAATCTTGTCCATCGCCGGCCTTTCGGGGCCCGGCGCCAGCGACATTCTGCCCGGCGTGCCGGCCCCAGAGGCCCGACAGGCCATGCCTGGCCCCTGGTGGGTCGCATCGGGACGCCACCTGGTCGCTCGCGCAAGCCGAACCTGTTTCGCTGTCGGACCGCCCTGGCGGTGCGAGAGGCTATGGCATGATCGCTTGCGGTCCAGCCGTCCTCGGCTGGGGCACCAGGACGGCCACCCACGGTCGCGTCCGGGCAAGGGAGGGGCGATGCCGCAACACGGGAAAATCGACTATGTCGAACTGCCGTCGCGCGATCTGGCGGCGACCAAGCGCTTCTTCGCGCAGGCGTTCGGCTGGGAGTTCGTGGACTACGGGTCCGAGTACGTCGCGTTCTCGGGCGCGGGCCTCGATGGCGGCTTCCATGCGTCCGAACAGGTCGCGAGGACGGACACGGGCAGTGCCCTGGTCGTGTTCTACAGCGACGCACTCGAGGACACGCTGGCCAAGGTGGTCGCCGCCGGCGGCGAGGTGGTGAAGCCGGTCTTCGACTTCCCCGGCGGCCGCCGTTTCCATTTCACCGAGCCCGGCGGCAGCGAGTTCGCGGTCTGGGCTGAGCCGACGACCTGAGGGTCCAACCGGCTGGTCCGGGCCGTCTCGCACATCCACCGGATCGCCAGCAGCATCGGCGGGTCGCATACCTGGGCACGGCACTGGCCGCACTCGCGGTGCTGTAGCGGCGCCACGTGGCTGGAGACGCTGTTTGCCGGACGGACTGCGGCACCGCTTGGCTGTCGTCCTGCGGCCTGTCCATGGCCGCGGTCGCATGCCGCGCGCCCGCGGCGCCTTGGCCGCGACCCCAGGCCCGGTTGCATCCGGAACGTGGCGCCTGATCGGCTGTCATCCGTCCGGTCCACGGACGCCAGAGGCTAGATCCGCGAGAAGCTCCACGACACCATGCGCCCTTCCCGATACGGCATGACGCCGTGGAAGGCGCGCGGGTCGTCGTCGAACACAAGCGGCAGGAAGCGGCGGTCGCCTTCCCACAGCGGCAGGTCGAGGACGCGCTCGATCTCCACCCACTCCAGCGAGCCTTCCGGGTTGGAGGTGAACGGCTCGCCCGAGTAACGCGTCACCAGGAAGAGAAACCCCAGCCAGTCCTCGCCGTGCTTGCCGAAGCCGGGCCAGCTGATCGTGCCGCGCAGTTGCAGCTCCTCGCATTCGATCCCGGCTTCCTCGCGGATCTCGCGCCGCATGCCGGCCACCACGTCCTCGTCGGCTTCAAGCTTGCCGCCCAGTCCGTTGTACTTGCCCAGATGCTGGTCGCCGGGCCGCGCGTTGCGATGGACCATCAGCACGCGCCGCCGATCCGGCGAAAGCACGTAGCCGAGCGTGGCGGCAATGGGCGTGTAAGGCATGTGCGGTCCGTTCGGCCGGGAGGCGCGCATGGTAGCGGTGCGCGGCCGGCCGGGTCGACCGCGACGCTCTGGACCGGCCGGCGCGCGATCCGGTCGACGCCCGCCGCCGTCATCCCGCGCCCCCACAAATGCGATCGCTCAGGGCTGGCGCATGGTGCGCAGGCGGTCCAGCGTCGATTTCAGCGCCAGCGGCCGCACCGGCTTCTGCAACAGCGAGAGGCCGTGCTCGAGCGCGCTGCGGCGCACCTCGCCGCTGTCGTCGGCGCTGAGGATCAGGGTCGGGCGCGCGCCGAAGCGTTGCGCCAGCCGCTGCTGGACGGCGATACCGGTATCGCCATCGTCGAGGTGGTAGTCGAACAGCCACAGTGCGGCGGGCTGCGCCTGCATCAGCGCCTCGGCACCAGCGCCGTCCGCGGCCGCGTCGACCTCGCAGCCCCAGCCTTCCAGCAGGCCCCGCAGCGAGGACAGGGCCGAGGGATCGTTGTCGACGATCAGGATGCGGATGCCGGCCAGCCCCGCGCGGGCGGCGGTCTGCCCTTCCGCACGCGGCGCCGGTGGAGCGGACGGCAGGCGCAGCGAGAACGTCGTGCCCGCGCCCGGCCGGCTGCGCAGTCCCAGCGGCGCATCCATCAGCCGCGCGATGCGGTCGGCGATCGCCAGGCCCAGCCCCAGCCCCTGCCCGGCGACGCCTTCGCCGCGGCGGAACTCCTCGAAGATCAGCTGCTGCTGCGAAGGCTCGATGCCCGGTCCGGTGTCGTGCACTTCGATGCGCAGGCCGTCGCCATCGCGGCGCACGCCCAGCAGCACTCCGCCCCGGCGCGTGTAGCGCACCGCATTGGCCAGGAAGTTCTGCAGCACGCGCCGCAGCAACTGCGGGTCACCGTGCGCCCAGGCGGCGCTCGGCACGTAGCGGAAGCGCAGGCCGCCGGCCTCGGCCAGCGCGCGGAACTCGGACGCCAGCGGATCGAGCACCTCGGCCAGCGGGAACGCGCGCGGCTGCGGCACCAGTCCGCCCGCTTCCAGCCGCGACATGTCGAACAGGCCGGTCAGCAGGTCCGTGGTGGAATCGAGCGCACCCTGCACCTGGCGCAGCGCCGGGCGCCGTGCCGCATCGAGCTGCTTGGCCAGCGACTCGGTGAACAGCTGCGCGGCGTGCAGCGGCTGCAGCAGGTCGTGGCCGACCGCGGTCAGGAACCGGCTCTTGGCGTCGTTGGCGCGCTCGGCCTCGCGGCGCGCGAGGTCGAGGCTGGCCGTTCGCTCGGCCACGCGCTGCTCCAGCGTTTCGTTGCTGCGCTTGAGTCCGGCCTCGGCGACGCGGAAGGCGGTGACGTCGGTGAACGTCGCCACGAAGCCGCCGTTGGGCATCGGATTGCCGCGGATCTCCACCGCCGCGCCATCCGGAAAGCGGCGCTCGGTGACGTAGGGCGTGCCCGCGCGCATGTGCGCGAGCCGGCGCGCGAGTTCGCGCTCCATGTCGACCGCGCCGAGCAGGCCGCTGGCGAGGTTGTGGCGCACCAGCTCCTCCACCGGCACGCCCACCCGCAGCATCTGCGGCGGGTAGTCGAAGCGTTCGGCATAGCGGCGGTTCCAGGCGACCAGGCGCAGTTCGCTGTCGACCACGCTGATGCCCTGACTCATGTTTTCCAGCGCAGCCTCCAGCACGCGCTGGTTGAAGCGCAGGTCCTGCGAGGCTTCGCCGACGATGGCCGCCACGGTGTCCAGGTCGGGCCCCGCCTCGCGGCGCGCCGCATCGAGCAGCAGCCGCGCCGAGGCGCTGCCCAGCACGGCGGCCAGCTCGCGCTCCAGCGCCGACTCAATGGCCGCCGGCACCGGGCCGCTCGGCGGCGCCCCGCGCAACAGTTCGTCCACACGCTGCGCGGGCAGGAAGCGGCGCCCGGCATTGCGCAGGGTCTGCCGGTCCGAGCCGCGCGCTTCGCTGCGGTGCGGTGCGCTGCCCACGCCCGCCAGCAGCGCCGTGGTCGCCGCGCCGACGAACAGGCTCACGCCGACCGCCCGGCCCAGCCGGCTCCAGCCGGTCAGTCCGAACAGCGACTCGGGCGCCAGCCAGGCCATGCCGAACGGACCGGCATGCACGAAGGCGTGCCCGGGCGCGAGCATCGGCGGCAGCATCACCCAGGCCCAGGCCGCGAATCCGGCGATCACGCCGGCCACCGCCGCGCGCGCCGGCGTCTGCGGCCGCCACACCGCGAAGGCCAGCGCCGGGGTGAGCGTCGCGAGCGCCGAGAACGACACTGCGCCCACGTCGGCCAGCGCCTCGTTGCCGCCGACGCGCCGGGCGTAGGCCCAGCCCAGCAGCATGATCGCCACGATGCCGCAGCGCCGCAGCAGCAGCAGGCCGCCGCGGTGGTCGTCGGCGCGTCCGCGCGACCATGCGCCGCGCAGCAGGCCCGGTGCGAACCAGTGGTTGCCGATCATCAGGCTCAACGTCAGCGTGGCCACGATGACCATGCCCGTAGCCGCGCTCAGGCCGCCCAGGAACACCAGCAGCGCGATGCCGTCGTTGCCCGCTGCCAGCGGCAGCGCCAGCGCGTACATGTCCGGGGGCACGCGATCGCCGAGCAGTTGCGCGCCGGCGCGCGCCAGCGGCAGCGCCGGGATCGCGATCAGCAGCAGGTACAGCGGGAACAGCCAGCGCGCGGTGCGGATGTGGCGGTCGTCGCGGCACTCCACCACGCCCACGTGGAACTGGTGCGGCATGACGAACATCGCCAGCGCGCCCAGCAGCACCAGCGGCACGAAGCCGCCGGCCGCGGGCGCCACCGGCAACTGCGTCGCCTCGATGCGCAGCTCGCCCAGGCCGAGCCACACGAATCCGCCCAGGGCCAGCATCGCCAGCAGCTTGAACAGCGATTCGAACGCGATCGCCAGCACCAGGCCGCGGTTGTGCTCGGCCGCGCTCGCCCGGCGCGTGCCGAACAGCATCGCGAACAGCGCCATCGCCAGCGCCACGTACAGCGCGCCGTCGCGCCAGGGCGGCGGCACCCCGGCCACCGCGCCTCCGGCCTCGCCGGTGAGCGTCGCGAAGCTCTGGGTGATCGCCTGCAGCTGCAGCGCGATATAGGGGATCACGCCCAGGGCCGCCACCAGGGTGACGACCGCGGCGAGCCAGGCATCCTTGCCCAGGCGCGTGGCGATCAGGTCGGCCAGCGAGGTGGCGTTGGTCTCTCGCGCCAGGCGCACCAGCCGGATCAGGAAGAACACCGCCAGCGCGTAGAAGGCGATGGCACCGACGAACGTGGGCGGCAGCGGCCAGCCGTAGCGGCCCGCCTGGGTCACCGTGCCATAGAAGGTCCACGAAGTGCAGTGCACCGCCAGCGACAGCGCGTAGACGTGCTTCCAGTGCCGGGCCAGCACGCCGGCGCGACGTTCGGCGTAGAGCGCCGTTCCGAACAGCACCGCCAGCCACACCGTCGCCGCCACCGCGACCAGGCCGATGCTCAGCATGGTGCAGCCTCCTGCCGCCCGGCCGACGCAGCGCAGCGCACGTCCGCATCAGGTTGACGGCTGTGCCTGCGCGAGCACACGGGCGCGGGTCGGGCGCTACAGGCGGGAGATCGCCACGCGCAGCTTGCCGGTCGGCGTGAGCGGGATCTCGCTGGTGCGGCGGAAATCGAGCCGGACCGTGTCCCCGAACGCCTCGCGCATCGCGAGCGCGATGTCCTGCAGCGCGGCCTCGTCGAATCCCTCAGCCGCGACATACGACACCTCGATCACGTCCAACCGCTCCTGGACCGCCTGGAACCGGCGGATCCCCGGCGTATTGAACACCAGATGCTCGAGGTATTCACCCACGAAATGGCCCGCGCTGTCGCGCAGCGCGTCCATCGTGCGGCCGTCGATGCTCGCCAGCATCGGCAGCCCGCGGCCGCAGCTGCACTGCGCCGTGGACGCGGTGGCGAGGTCGCCGTTCTCGTAGCGCATCAAGGGCATGCCGTAGTTGTGCAGGTCGGTGAGCCGGACCGGACGCTTGCCCTCGCCGCCCGCGATCGGCTCGCCCAGTTCCACGCACAGATGGTCGGCGTTGACGTGCAGGCCTTCGCCCGTCTCACACTCGGCTGCCACCAGCATGACCTCGCGACAGCCGTAGGTGTTGTACACGGGACAGCCGAAACCGCGTTCGATCAGGTCGCGCTCGTGCGGTGCCAGCGGCTCCGCGGCGCAGATCACCGACTGCGGCCGATGCACCTTGCGGCCGGACTCGAGCAGCCAGCGCGCCACCCGCACGGCGGCCGCGACGTAGGCCACCACCACCCGTGGGCGGAACTCGTCGATGGCGTCGGCGTAGCGGGCCATGTCGTCGTCGCGCATGGTGAACACGTTGACCACACGCCGGTTGAAGGCGCGCTGCATCAGCCGGTCCTTGACCGGCACGCCTTCCATCGGCACGCCCCAGAAGTACAGCGCGCGGGCCCCCAGGGTCGCACCCGCCCAGCCATAGCCGCGATGCATGACGGCGACCCGGCGCTCGTAGCTTTCCCGCGTGTAGCCGATCCGCAGCGGTTCGCCGGTGGAGCCGCCAGTGGTCTTGTACAGGACCTTGCCGGCGTGGTCGCGGGCATGCAGGTCCTCGAAGTTCGCGCGGACGTCATCCTTGGTCAGGACCGGCAGTTGGGCGTAGTCGCCGGGATTCCGGATGTCCTGCGGTCCCGAGATCCCCGCCTCGGCCCAGCGCGCACGGTAGTACGGGACCTGCTCCCAGCAGTGCGCCACCAGCCGTTCGAGTTTGCGCCACTGCAGCGCCGCGACCTCGTCGGACGACAGCCACTGGCTCCGCTGGTACTCGTCCAGGTGCGCCAGCGTATTGCGGCGCCGCAGTCCCGATTCGTATGCCGGGAACAGGATCCGCCTGAACAGCGGACCGTACACATCCATCATGAGCCTCCCCCAGGCACATTCCACGCGGCTTTCGCGCCACCGGCGGCCGCGGTGGCACTGGAAGCGAACGCTCCCCGCCATACAGAACGGAATGTACCCTCGCGGGCGGCCAACGGATACCACGGGGCGCCACAACACCCCGCGGCGCCTCCGCCACGGCGTGCCTCAGAAGTCGTAGCGCGCGGTCAGGCTGTACTGGCGCGGCGGACCGTAGAAGCCGGTGAGCACGCCCAGGCCGGCGCTGACCAGGTTGTAGCCCGTGGTGCGGTACTCCTCGTCGGCCAGGTTGGTGCCCTGCAGCGAGAACGACCAGGCATCGTTGGCGCGCCAGATCACGCCAGCATTGACCAGCCCGTATCCGCCCTGCTTGATCTGCGGGCTGAGGTCGGTGGTCGGCCACACTTCGGACTGGTAGGAATAGCCCACCCGCGCCGACAGGTTGCCGCCGCTGGCCAGGTCGGTGCGGTACTCGACGTTGATCGCGCCCGAAAACTCCGGCGCATTGGTGAAGTACTGCGTGTCGGCGATGTTGACGCCGCCGCTCATGAACTCGTCGTACTTCGCGTCCAGCCAGGCCAGGTTGCCGCTGATCAGCCAGTCCTGCACCGGCATGAACTGGTACTCGGCCTCCACACCCGTCACCGTGCCCTTGCCGGCATTGGTGAAGTCGCCGAAGAAGCCGCCACCCGGCAGCGCGGTGAACACCGACAGCTGGATGTCCTCGTAGATGTTGTGGAAGGCCGCGAGGTTGAGGAACAGGCGCTGGTCGAGCAGCCCCATCTTGGTGCCGATCTCGAAGCTGTCCACGCTCTCGTCGTCGAAGGGTTCGCCCGAGCGCGGGACCGCGGTGGTGTTGGCGCGGATGTTGTAGCCGCCGGACTTGAAGCCGCGCGAGGCGAGGCCATAGAGCATGATGTCCGGAGTGAGCTGGAAGTCGAGCGAGACCTTGGGCGAGACGTTCTTGAAGTTGACCGTCTTGTCGAAGTTGGCCGCGACCACGCCGTTGGGGACGGTGAACGTGGCGTCCGTGTAGCCGATGTTGTAGGCGATCGCGTGCTTGTCCTCGTCCGTATAGCGCGCGCCGATGTCGAGCTTCAGCCGGTCGGTGAGGTCGTGGGTCCAGTCGGCGTACAGCGCGATCGACCTGGTGTTGACGAAGCCCTGCGTATCGCCGAAGGACAGGTCGAAGAAGTTGTTGAGCACCTGGCCGCCGGCATCGCCGTCGAAGGCATAGAGGCCGACCACGCCGCGGCCGCGGCCGCCGCCGTCGTAGTTGGCCTGCAGCTCGTGGCTGACCTGCTGGTCGCTGTAGAACGCCTTCACGTCGGCGATCCGCTCGGGCAGCGTGTCGAAGTCGATGTTGGTCTCGGTATCGGACTCGCGCTTGGCGATGACGTACTTGAGCGCCCAGTCCTCGCTCGGACGCCAGTTGACCGTGGCGGAGATGCCCTTCATCTGCGTGTCGTTGACGTTGGGCATGCCGCTGCGGATGTCGTAGCGGCTGTCCATCGGCGCGCCGCCGGTCACCGGCACCAGTGGATTGTTGTTGGGCGCCAGCATCTTCGCGCCGCGCACGCCGGACTGGTCGTCGATCCAGTCGAAGGCGAACTGCACGTCGAAGTCCTCGTGCGAGTACGCGCCAAGCTGCATGCGCAGGGCGTTGATCTCCTTGTCGCTGACTTCCTGGCCGTTGGCCAGGTTGGTGCCGAAGCCGTCCCGGTTCATGCTGGCCACGGCCACGCGGCCTCGCAGCCCGCTGTCCTCGCCGCCCAGCGCGCCGCCGATGGCGGCCTTGGCGTCGAGCTGGTTGTAGTTGCCGACGGTGATCGAGCCAAAGCCGGTGGTTTCGGTGGGCAGGCCGCGCGAGATGTACTTGATTGCGCCGCCAATGGTGTTCTTGCCGTACAGCGTGCCCTGCGGGCCGCGCAGCACCTCGATGCGCTCGACGTCGAACACATCCAGCAACGCGCCCTGCGGGCGGGCGATGTAGACATCGTCCAGGTAGATGCCCACGCCCGGATCGACGCCCCACAGCGGATCGGCCTGGCCGACGCCGCGGATGTAGGCGGTGACGGTGCTGGTCGATCCGCGCGCGGCGTAGATCGTCAGGTTGGGCACCTGCGCGTCGAGGTCGCCGATGTCCTTGACGTTGAGCTTGTCGATGGTGTCGGCGGTGAACGCGGTGACCGCGACCGGCACGTCCTGCAGGGTCTCCTCGCGCTTGCGCGCGGTGACCTTGACCGCCTCCAGCGTGGTGGCGGCGTCGCCCGGCGCGGGCGCGGGGCCGGCGTCCTGCGCGAATGCGCCGGGCGCGGCGAGGCCCAGGGCGATGGCCAGGCTCAGGGTGCTGGTGCTCGGGTTGCGCTTCATCGTTGGTACCCCTCCCAGGGATGCAGTGCGGACGGCCGCAGGGCCGCATGGGGCAGAGGTTAGGGAGCGGCCGGCCGCGGCGGCATCGTACCTTCGGACAATGGGCCGGCACGGTGCACCTTGCCGACACTGGCCGCCGGTTTCCGGGCGCACAGCGCCGAAGGCATGCACATGGACTTCCTGATCGTGCTCGGCGCGCTGTGCTTCCTGATGCTGGTGGCCTATCGCGGCTACAGCGTCATCCTGTTCGCGCCGGTGGCGGCGATGGGCGCGGTGCTGATCAGCGATCCGACGCTGGTGGCGCCGATGTTCACCGGCCTGTTCATGGACAGGATGGTCGGATTCCTCAAGCTCTACTTCCCGGTGTTCCTGCTGGGCGCGGTGTTCGGCAAGCTGATCGAGATTTCGGGCTTCTCCCGCTCGATCGTGGCCGCCACCATCCGCGTGGTGGGGGCGAAGCGGGCGATGCTGGCCATCGTGCTGGTGTGCGCGCTGCTCACCTACGGCGGGGTATCGCTGTTCGTGGTGGTGTTCGCGGTGTATCCGTTCGCCGCCGAGCTGTTCCGCCAGGGCAATATCCCCAAGCGGCTGATTCCGGGCACGATCGCGCTGGGCGCGTTCACCTTCACCATGGACGCCCTGCCCGGCACCCCGCAGATCCAGAACATCATTCCCACCGCCTTCTTCGGCACCACCGCCTGGGCCGCACCGGTACTGGGCACGCTGGGCGGCGTGTTCATCCTGGTCGTGGGCATGACCTACCTGGACTGGCGCCGACGCGCGGCGCAGCGCGCCGGCGAAGGCTACGGCGATCCGGCCACGCTGCTCAACGAACCCGCGACGTTCGCCGGCGAACGCCTGGCCCATCCGCTGGTCGCGCTGCTGCCGCTGCTGCTGGTCGGCGTGAGCAACCTGCTGTTCACGCGCTGGATTCCGTCGCTGTACGGCGCCAGCCACGCCTTCGTGCCGGCGGTGGTCGGCGATCCGGCGCCGGTGGTGCAGGAAGTGCCCAAGGTCGCCGCGATCTGGGCCGTGCAGGGCGCGCTGCTGGTCGGCATCGCCACGATCCTGGTGTTCGCCTGGAAGCCGGTGATCGCCAGCTTCGCCGAAGGCACGAAATCGGCCATCGGCGGCGCGCTGCTGGCCTCGATGAATACGGCCTCCGAGTACGGTTTCGGCGCGGTGATCGCGGCGCTGCCGGGTTTCCTGGTCGTGGCCAACGCGCTGGGCGCCATTCCCGATCCGCTGGTCAACGAGGCGGTCACGGTCACCGCGCTCGCCGGGATCACCGGCTCGGCCTCGGGCGGCATGAGCATCGCGCTGGCGGCGATGGCCGAGACCTTCATCGCCAATGCGCAGGCCGC
>JAEWZE010000044.1 GCA_023395465.1 Pseudomonadota bacterium | reverse complement strand
CGTAGGACTCGATGCGCTCGACCGCCTGCGCCTGCAGCGCGCTGGCGGCCAGCAGGACGAGCGCGCAGGCGCAGCGCAGCAGGGCCCTCACGGCAGCTGCACCCGGACCGGCGCGCGCTGGGCGTCGCCGGCCTCGAAGAACTCCTCGCGGCCGAAGCCGGCCAGGCGCGCGACCAGCAGGTCCGGCACGCGCTGGGTGGCGTCGTTGTAGTCGCGCACCGCGCCGTTGTAGAAGCGCCGCGCGTACTGCAGCTGCTCCTCGACTTCGACCAGGTCGCGCTGCAGCTGCGCGAAATTGCCGCTCGCCTTCAGTTCGGGGTAGGCCTCGCGCAGGGCGAACAGGCGGCCGATCGCCTGTTCCAGCGCGTCCTCGACCTCGGCCAGGCGCGGCCGGCTCGGCCCCGCGAGCGCCTGCGTACGCAGTCCGGTCACGGTGTCCAGCACGGCCCGCTCGTGGCCGGCGTAGGCCTGCACGGCCGCCACAAGCTGCGGGACCAGGTCGTGGCGGCGCATCAGCTGCACGTCGATGTCGGCCCAGGCGGTGCGCACCTGGTTGCGCAGCCGGACCAGGCGGTTGAAGGCCCATACCGCCCAGCCGAGCAGGGCGAGCAGCAGGCACAGCGGCAGCAGCAGGGACAGGCGCATTCGGGCAGGTTCCCGGTCGGGCTGGAAGCGGATGGACTGGACGCGTGCCGGCGGTCCAGTGTGACAAGGGTAGCGGAGCGGCGGGCACCCCGCGGGGACGGCGCCGGGCCTCTGGAACCGGCCGGGCGGTCGCGTACACTCGGGCCCCCGACCTCAACGCAAGGCCTGATCGACCATGAACAGACTGCGCCTGTCTTCCACCCTCGCCGCGCTGATCCTGTGCGGCAGCGCCCTGGCCCAGCAGCCCGCCCCGCAGCCGGCTCCGGCCGCGCAGCCCGCCGCGACGCAGCAGCCGGCCATGGAGCAGCTCACGCCGGAACAGCGCGCCGCGCTGGCCAAGCAGGACGCCGACATGACCCAGGCGGCGCTGCAGGTGCTGCAGCTGGTGGACGGCAACCGCATCGGCGAGGTGTGGGATGGCGCGTCCGAGGCGATGAAGCGGATGGTCCCGCGCGACGAGTTCATCAAGCAGGTCACGATCGACCGCAACCGCCTGGGCGCCGTGGCCTCGCGCGGCACGCCCGAAGTGAGCCGCTCGCTGTTCCGCGCGGGGCAGCAGGTGCCCGAGGGCCTGTACATCAACGTGCGATCGGCGACGACCTTCGCCAGCAACCCGCAGCCGGTGCGCGAGCTGGTGTCGTTCCGCCTCGACGAGGACCGCGTCTGGCGCGTGTCGGGCTACAGCCTGCGCTGATCCCCGGCCGCGCGCGCCTCCGGGGCGGATGCGCCGCAGTCCGTTGCCCCGCCGACCCGGCTTGCCGGGTGCGGTCGTGAAGCGCCAGGCGCGGCCTGGCACCGCCGCCCGTCAGGGCAGGGCCGCCGTCGCCGGCAGCACGTCGGAATCCACCAGCACGAAGCGTCCGTCGTCCTCGACCCGGTAGCGCGCGCGGTAGCCGGGACCGGCCATCGCGCCACGGCCGGTCTCCTCGTGGATGGCGAAGGCCCGCGCGGTTTCGATGTCGTAGTCGCGCCGGTACAGCATGCCCATGGCGCCGACCAGCAGATGGTCGACCAGCGTGCCGTCCCCGCGGCGCGTGCTGAACAGCACGTCCAGGTGCGCGGGTTCGAACGGCGTGCCGATGTCCGCGCGCAGCAGCCAGACGTCGGCGGCGCCGGACGATCCGATCCGGAACAGCCGCAGCTGCCCGGGCTCGAGCGCGTGCAGGTCGAGCGTGCCGCCTTCCTCGTGGTAGGCGAAGACGCGGCCGTAGGCGCGGTCGAACGCGAGCGGCGACTTCAGCGTGCGCGGGCCGAACAGCGACAGCACGCAGCGCGCCACGACGTCGCTGCCGCGCGGCGCCGCATGCGTGAACGCGAAGCCTTCCCGCAGCGGAAGCTGCAGCGACACCAGGGTGCCTGGCAGGCAGCTGAGCGTGGCCGTGGCGGCCGCCGGCTCGGCGTCCTGCGTGGCGCGGGGCGCCGGGTCGGCGCATGCCGCAAGCAGGCAGGCGGCCAGCAGGCAGGGGGCGCGCGCGACGACGGCAGGGCGGGCGCCCGCGCGGGAAACTCCAGGCATGCGAGGTGCGTCGGGCTGTCGGTCCAGCGGCGATGATACGCGCTCGTACCCGCGGCTTCGCCGTTGGACTCAGTCGCGTTCGAAGCTTGCCAGTTCGTCGAGCAGGCGCTGGCCGCGGCGGATGCCGTCGCTGCCGTCGGCGGCGGCGCAGCCGTGCCCGTGCACCTGTGCGTCCGCCTGCGCATCCGCCGGGCGCCGCCGCCGCCACGCCGCCCACGCCCAGGTGCCGAGCAGGCCGGCGATGCCGACGGCAAGGCTGGCCGCGATCCAGGCGGGCGTCCCGGCCGCCGGATCGACTTCGCCGAGCCCGGCGACCGCCAGCACCACCGGCAGCCACATGATCCACCAGGGCAGTCCGCAGAGGCTGGCGTTGCAGGCCTGCAGGTGCAGCAGCATCGCCATCTTCTTCTGGATCCGCAGCACCGGCGCGGAATAGTCGATGCTGGCGGCGCAGGCGATCGTCAGCCCCGCCATCACCGCGGTCATCAGGCCGAAGGCATGCACCAGCACGCCACTGGCGAGCAGGCCGGGGATGTCGGTGTTGCGGGTCCAGCAGGCCACGCCCAGCACGACCAGGCCGATCCCCAGCAGCAGCTGCAGCCCCTGGCCCCACAGCAGCGGACGCAGCTGGCCGCGCACGCGCTCGAGCCGATGCTCGCGCAGCAGCTGCCATTGCAGGTCGTGCTGGCGCTCCAGCTGCCGGCCCAGCGTCTGCCAGGCCTGTCTCAGTTCGTCGAGTTCCATGATCATTGTTCCTGTCATGCGGGATCCGCGCGGCCGTCGTTCGCGGCCCAGTCGCGCAGGCGCTGCTTGAGGCGGCTGATGCGGGAAGTGACGCTGCTTTCGCCCAGGCCCAGGATCTCGGCCATCTCGCGGGTGCTGCGCTCTTCCAGGTACAGCACCAGCAGCGCGCGGTTGAGCGGATCGAGCGTGTCCATGAAGCGCCACAGCAGGCGCAGGCGCTCGCCGTCCTCGGGGCGGGTGGCGCCTTCGTCGGCGTGCTCGTGCAGGCTCTCGTCCAGCGGCACCGCGTGGCGGCGGCGCAGGGTTTCGCCGCGCAGCCAGGAGATCGCGGTGTTCAGTGCGATGCGATACATCCAGGTCGAGAACCTGCGCGCCGGGTCGTAGGCGGGCCACGCTCGCCAGAGCTGGGTGGCGATGTCCTGGGCCAGGTCGGCGCGGTCCTCGGCGCCGTAGGCGTAGCTGTTGGCGACCTTCAGCACGATGCCGCGATGCTGCTGCAGCAGCGCGTCGAAGCGGGCGGAAGCGGATGCGGGCATCGACGCGTGGTCCAGGGTCCGGCTGCGGGAAAGTGTGCCTGTCATGGCGGGGTGGTTCGCGGCAGGACGCGGTTTGTCACGCGTCCGGCGATCCCCGTCCCGGCCCTATTCGACAATGCCCTTCGCTTCGGAGGTGCCCAGCACCTCGGGATGGTCGATCCGCCGCTGCGGATGCAGCAACGGATGGGCGAACACCGCCGCCAGCAGCACCGCCACCCCGGCATAGAACATCGGCGCCAGTTCGTGCTGCTCGCCGAGCAGCAGCATGGCCAGCACGATCGCGTAGACCGGCTCGAGATTCACCGCCATCTGCGCGGAGAACGCGCTGATGTGGCGCAGCGCGACCAGCGACAGCGCGAACGGGAACAGCGTGCAGGCGCCGGCGAGCAGCAGCAGCCACAGCGCGTCGCCGGGCGAGGGCAGTTCCAGCAGCGGTCCGGCGAATACCGGGAAGAGCAGCGGCATCAGCGGTGCGAGCAGGGTCAGCGCGAGCGTGCCGGCGCCCAGCTCGACGGCGGTCACCGTCAGCGGATCGGCATGATCGACCAGGCGCTTGTTGAGCGAGCCGAACACGGCCACGAACAGTGCCGAGAGGGCGCCGACCATGATCCCCGTGCGCATGTCGGCCGAGACCCCGCCGACCACCAGGGCGACGCCTGGCAGCACCAGCACGCCCAGCGCCAGCTCGCGGATCGAGAAGCGGCGGCGCGCCAGCTTGGGTTCGATCAGGGCGACGAACACCGGCGCCAGCGCCATGCAGGTGGCCGCGACCGAGGCGTTGGCGAGCTTGATCGCGCCATAGAAGGTCAGCCAGTGCAGCGCGACCAGCACGCCGATGCCGGCATAGGCCAGCAGCAGCCGCGCCGGCAGCGCGCGCAGGCCGCGCCACACGCGCGGCACCAGCAGCAGTGCCAGCACCACCAGGCCCATCCGCCACCACACCAGCGGCAGCGCCGGCAGCGTGATCAGCTTGCCCAGGATCGCGGTGAAGCCCCACAGCAGCACGCACAGGTGGATCTGCCAGTGGGCCTTGGCGGTGGGGCTCATTGGGGGGAGGACAGGCGGACGGGTGGTCAGGATGCCTGCCGCGGATGGAATCGTCACGACCCGACCCCCGGGCGCGCCGGAGGGCCGTGGTCATTGCCCGCTCCGCAGGGGCCGCGCTCAGTCCACCGGCTGCGCCACCAGCCAGTCGATGACGCGGCGCACCGCCGTCCGCGGCCGCCGGTGCGCGGGGTAGGCGATGTAGTAGGCGTAGCGGCCCGGCATCGGCGCGCCGGGCAGGCGCGCCAGCTGCCCGCTCGCCAGCCAGGGCGCGACGATGCGTTCGCGCGCGAGCGCCGCCCCCAGCCCGAGCGACGCGGCGCGCAGCATGTCGGTGCTGTCGCTGAAGACGAACTGTTCGTCCAGGCGGGTGCTGCGCACGCCGTTGGCCCGGAACCAGTCGTGCCAGCCCTGGTGGCTGAGGTCGGCGACCAGCGGCAGCTGCAGGATGTGCGCGGCCGAGGCGACGCGATCCAGCCCCGGCAGCGAGGGTGCGGCCACCGGGAACAGCGTCTCGTCCATCAGGTGCTGCGCCGCCAGTCCGGGCCAGCGCCCCGGCCCGTGGCGGATCGCCAGGTCGGGACCGACCTCGTCCAGCCGGGTCAGGGCGATCTCGGTATCCACGCGCAGACGCAGGTCCGGGTGTTCGCGGGCGAAGGCGGGCAGCCTGGGGATCAGCCAGGTGTAGGCGAACGAATGCAGGGTGGTGATGCGCACCGTGCGCGCGTCGTCGCGGCTGCGCAGGTCCTGCATGGCGCCGTCGAGATCGTGGATCGCCGCACTCGCGACGTCGGCCAGGTGCCGGCCTTCGGCGGTCAGCGAGACGCCGCGCGCATGGCGCTGGAACAGCGCCACCCCCAGCCGGGCCTCGAGCTTGCGCACGTGGTGGCTGACCGCGCTGGAGGTCAGGTGAAGCTCTTCGGCGGCATGCGCGAAGTTCTGGTGCCGGGCCGCCGATTCGAATGCCACCAGCGCCGGCAGCAGGTCGGAACGCAGTGTCATGCGAGCCACAAATCCGGTTTGTGCCTTGGCCAAAAAGTATGCGCTTGTGCGTGCGTGGGCGACAAGCACAATGCCCCGCTTCCCACTGCGAGATTGCCGCCATGTCCTGCCAGAACGCGATCGCGGCAACGGCAATGCCCAGCGAGGCCGGATGGCTGACGCCGCTGGAGCTGTGCGTGCTCGGGGCGATCTGGGGCGCGTCGTTCCTGTTCATGCGGGTGGCGGCGCCGGACTTCGGCGCGGCACCGCTGGTGGAGGTGCGCCTGGCGCTGGGCGCGTTCGTGCTGCTGCCGTTCCTGTGGCGCGCGCGTGGCCAGTTCCCGCCGCGCCTGTGGCCGAAGCTGGCGGTGATCGGTGCGATCAACTCGGCCGTGCCGTTCCTGCTGTTCGCGTGGGCGGCGCAGCGCGCGCCGGCCGGCATCGGTGCGATCGCCAACGCGATGACCGTGCTGTTCACCGCGCTGATGGGTTTCCTGTTCTTCGGCGAGCGCATCGGCACGCGCCGCGCGGTGGCGCTGCTGGCCGGCTTCGCCGGCGTGGTGGTGCTGGCCAGCGGCAAGGTCGCCGGCATGAGCGTCGGTGCGGCGGCGCTGGCCGGTGCGCTGGCCTCGCTGCTGTACGGCCTGGGCATCAACCTGGTACGCCGGCACCTCACCGGCCTGCCGCCTGCCGCCGTGGCGTCGGCCACGCTCGGGATCGCGGCGCTGCTGACCCTGCCGCTGGCACTCGCGACCTGGCCGGCGCAGCCGTTGCCGCTGGCGTCGTGGCTGTCGGCGGCGATGCTGGGCGTGCTGTGCACGGGCATCGCCTTCGTCATGTACTACCGGCTGATCGCGCGCATCGGCGCCAGCCGCGCCTCCACCGTCACCTACCTGGTGCCGCTGTTCGGCGTGGCCTGGGCATGGTGGCTGCTGGACGAGCCCCTGACCTGGACGATGGCCCTGGCCGGCGCCCTGATCTTGGGCAGCGTGGCCTTCAGCCAGGGACGCGCGCGATGACGCACAAGCGCGTGCAGTTCGACTTCGAGCTGGAGTTCACCAATGGCGGCGGGCTGCAGGGCCAGGGCTTCCGCCTGGACATCGACGGCGACGACATCGACGACCAGGCGCTGGCGGCGTACCTGGTGCGGGACCTGCGGCTGCTGATGGCCGGGCCGGTCACGATCCGCAACCGGATGATCATCGAGGAAGCGCACAAGCGGACCGGGCCGGCATCGCAGCGCACGGGTTCAGGCTGAATCCCGCATCGTGCGTGCCGCGTCGGGTACTCCATCCGTGACCGTCTCCGGGCGCCGCCCCTGCGCGCGCCCCAGCCAGATCCCCAGCATTGCCCAGAACAGCGCAAGTGGAACGACTACCGTGACGAGTCCGCCCAACGCGAGACCGACCCGTCCGAGCAGGCCTTCGACCTGCGCCCCGACCACGTCGCCTGCGCGATACACGAAGGTGTCGATGAAGGCCTTGGCCTTGTACTTGTCCTCGCGGCTGATCACCGTGAACAGCGCTTCGCGCGCCGGACGCGTGAGGCCGCGCTGCACCGCCTTGCTGGTGGCCTCGAGCAGGATCAGGAGGGCGAACGAGCCGTAGATGGCCAGTCCGACGAAGCCCAGCGCCGTCGCGACCGGCAGCGCGGCCAGCGCGAAGCCCAGGCCGAAGCGGCGGATGATGTGGCCGGTGAGCGTGAGCTGCAGCAGCAGCACCGCGAGCTGGGTCCACATGTCGATGTTGCCCAGCAGGCTGGTGCGCGCGTCGAGGTCGCTCTCGGCCGCGGCCACCATCTGCAGGCGGGTGAAGTAGATGAACGTGGCGACGATGGTCATCGTCAGCACGTAGCCGGCGATGCCCATCAGGTAGGGCGAGGAGAACACCGCGCGCAGCCCGGCCCATGCGCCGCCGCCGATGCGCCGTTCCTCGTGTGCGACCGTTGCGGGGACCGTATCGCCGGCGTCGTCCCGGCGATCTGTCCGCACGTGCACCAGTGTCCAGGCCAGGCCGACCGCGAGCAGCAGAAAACCTGCGGCCACCAGCAGCAGGCTCGCGGTGCCCAGCGGCTCGGCCAGCCGCGCCGCCAGCCATGGCCCGAAGATCGCGCCCAACGTGCCGCCGACCGCGATCAGCGCGAACAGGCGCCTGCCCTGGGCGCTGCTGAAGCGGTCGGCCAGCAGGGCCCAGAACACCATGGTCACGAACAGGTTGAACACGCTGAACCACACGTAGAACACCTGGCCGCTGCGCGCGCCCACCGCGCCGGGCGCGAACAGCAGCAGCGCCCAGAACCCCACCAGGCTCGCCGCGAAGAACACGTAGGTGGCGCTGATGAAGTGCAGCCGCCGCAGCCGCGCCACCAGCCAGCCGAACAGCGGGTTGACGGCCAGCGTCACCACCGCGGTGCCCACGAACAGCCAGCGCACGCTGTCGATGCCGCGCTCCATGCCCAGCGCGTCGCGCGCCGGGCGCAACATCATCAGCGCGGTGAGGATGCAGAAGAAGAACAGCCCGGCGACCAGCACCGGCCCGGTTTCGCCGCGACGCAGGTTGAACAGCTGCTGGAATCCCGCCTTCATCGGGGCGCGGCTCAGGCGAACATCGCGACCAGTTCGGCCTGCTGCGTTTCATCCAGCAGTGGAGCGGTGCCGCCGCCGAGGTTGTCGGCCTGACGCTCCGGCTTGCCGGTCGCCGGAATGACCGCGGTCACCGCCGGGTGGCTGATCGTGAACTTCAGGAACATCTGCGCCCACGACGTCACGCCCGCCGGGGCGGCCCAGTCCGGCAGCGCCTTGCCGCGCGTGGCGGCGAACAGCTTGCCGTCGTCGAACGCGCGGTTGACGATTACCGCGATACCCAGCTCCTGCGCCAGCGGGAAGATGGTCTGCGCGGCCTGCGGCGCGTTGACCGAATAGTTGATCTGCACGAAGTCGGGCCTCTCCGCGCGCATCAGTCGCGCGGTCTCGGCATGGCCGCGCTCCAGGTAATGGGTGATGCCGATGTACTTCGCCTTGCCCTGGGCCTTGAGTTCGCGCGCATAGGGCATGGCCTCGGCCATGTTGCGCAGGTTGTGGACCTGCAGCAGCTCGACATGGTCGGTGCGCAGCCGCCGCAGCGAATCGGCCCACTGCGCCTCCAGGGCAGCGCGGCTGTCCGCGGCCAGCTTGGTGGCGAGGAAGCAGCGCTCGCGCCAGCCGCCGCCCGCGAGCAGGGCACCGACCACGTCCTCGGCATTGCTGTAGTTGGGCGAGGTGTCGAGCAGGCGGCCGCCGCCTTCGAAGAACACCTTCATCACGTCCTCGAGTGCCTCGAACTCCGGAGAATCCAGCGGCACCTCGTAGCTGCCGGAGGTGCCGACGCCGATCACCGGAATCGTTTCGCCGGTGGCGGGAATGGCGCGGGCCAGCAGTGCACCGCCGACCGGCACGATGTCGGCGATGGCGCCGGTGGGCTTCTCGTGCGGGCGCGGCGAGGCCGGATCGGGCCTGTCCTGGCTGCAGGCGGCGAGCGGGGCCAGCGCCAGCCCGGTGGCGGCGAGGCTGGCGCTGGCGATGAAGTCGCGGCGACTGGTCATGACGGAACTCCTGGTGATGGGACGGCAGGACGAACGCCTCGATGCGCGGCAGGGTAGGCACAAGTGGCCGGGTGAATCCAGTGACTGAAGTCGCGTCGGGACAGCCGTCCATCGGAGATGACCGCAGCGTCGCGGCTTCACAGGGAGACGGCGTGGCACCTCTCCTGCCCGTGTCGCCTGCACCGGTGTCCTCAGCCCCGGCGCGCGCCCAGCAGCCGCAACAGTTCGATCGCTGCGGCAGGATTGCGCTCCTTCGCCGCCGAGATGAAGAAGATGAACACCTCGCGCTTGTGCGGCTTCGCCCGGGATCGGGTCGGCCCCAGCAGGCTCGGCAGGTCGGCGGGGGTGCCGCCTTGCGCCCAGGTGCGCGCACGTCCGGCCCACGCCTGCAGTTCCGCAGCCGGGTAGCCGGATGCGACCTCGGAACGCGAGCGCATCAGGCGCGCATAGATGAAGTCCGCGGTCGCGTCCGCAAAGCTCGGGTGCGCATCCGAATCGGTGAAGACCGTCGCCATGCCATGGCGGCGGGCGAGGGCGACGTACTCCGCGTCGACGAAGGCGTGGTCGCGCACGTCGAGCACGTGGCGCATCGGCCTGCCGGACACCTGGCGCGGCAGGGATTCCAGGAAGGCGCCGAATGCCGCGCGATCGATGCGTGTTCCCGCGTCGAACTGCCACACCAGTGCGGCCAGGCGGTCACCCAGTTCGGCGATGCCGCCCACGAAGTCCTCGACCTGCGCGCCGGTCCGGTCCAGCGCGCGCGCCTGGGTGATGCGCTTGGGCGCCTTGGCGGTGAACACGAATCCTGGCGGGGTCTGCTCGCGCCATTTCGCGTACGTGGCCGGCTTCTGCGCCCCGTAGTAGGTGCCGTTGATCTCGATCGCCGACAACTCGCGGCTGGCGTACTCCAGCTCGCGGCGCTGGACCAGGCCCTTCGGATAGAAGTTGTCCCGCCAGGGCGCATAGGTCCAGCCGCCGACGCCGACGCGGATGCCATCGACGGCGGGCACGCCGTCGCCCGGCAGGTCCAGGGTCAGGCTGCCCATGGGTCGTAGCTCCCGAACCACCACAGGTGGCCTTCCGGGTCGCGGCACGAATAACCGCGACCGCCGTAGTCCTGGTCGGCGATGTCCTGCACGATGGTGGCGCCCGCGGCCCTGGCCCGCGCGTAGTGGGCGTCGCAGTCGGCCACGATCACGCACGGGCTCTGGGTCTCGCGCAGGCCGGTTTCGTCGGGCTGCACGATCTGGCGGCCCCATTCGCTCGTGTTGTCGGCGGAGCCGAGCATGACCATGCCGTTGCCGAAGGTCAGCTGCGCGTGGTGGACGGTGTCGCCGTCGGCATACACCGCGTGCTTCACGAATCCGAACGCCGCGCACAGCCATTCGATGGCGGCGGGCGCGTCGCGGTAGCGCAGGCAGGGAATGATGGTGGCGGTGGTGCTGGCGGCGAGGGACATGGCGTCGGCTCCGGGCGGGTGGTGGCGCCATCGTGCCGTGGCGGTCGCTGCCGGTCTTGTAGATTCCGGCATTCAGGCCAGCGGTGCAAGGCGCATCCAGTCGCCATGTTGCGCCAGGTAGGCGGTCGGCGCCATGCCGGCGAAGGCACGGAACTCGTGCGCGAGGTGGGCCTGGTCGTGGAAGCCGCAGTCCACGGCCAGGCCCGCCCAGTCGGGCGCACGCCGGCGGTGCACCTGCGCCACCACGTGGTGGAAGCGCTGCAGGCGCGCATAGCGTTTCGGACCCATGCCCACCTGCTCGCGGAACAGTTCGCCGAAGCGGCGCGGCGACAGCCGGCATTCCGCGGCCAGTGCCGGGATCCGTGGTGCCGCGCCGGATGCGGCGTCGAGCCGCCGCAGCGCGTGCGCGACCGCCGGGTGCATGCACGCACCGGTCGCGTCCATCCGCATGCACAGCCAGCGCAGCACGATGCGCAGGCGCGCATCGGCGTCCCTGGCCTCGAGCAGGCGCTGGCGCAGCGCGCCGCCGTCCCGTGCAAGGGCGTCGAGGTCGAGGTGGCGGTTGGCGACGGGATCCATGCGCTCGCGGAAGAACGCGGCCGCCGCCCCGGCGCGGAACACCACGCCGACGGCCGAGGTCTGCTCGGCGGTATCGATGATGAAGCCACGGAACGCCGGCGCGTCCAGCGCCGCACCCGCGTTGCGCGTGCAGCGCAGCGCATCGTCGTAGACGCGGGTCTCGTCCTCGGCGAGGTTGAAGACCAGCTGCGCGCATGCCGAAGGCAGCATGCGTTCGAAATGGTGCGCCGGCGCGGACTGCCGGCAGTCCCAGATCGATTCGACCAGGGACGACAGCGGCGCCGGGGGTCGGATGGACCTGAATTCCATGGCCGCTCCTGCTGTTGCCTCTGCGCGAACCGCGTGGCTAGGCTGGCGCGGCGCGCTACAGGATCGGTTCGCCCAGCAGCAGCTGCCGCGCGAAACGCACCGGCGGCGCGCCCTGGGCGAGGATGCCGTCGTGGTAGGCCTTCATGTCGAACGCCGCGCCGGCCTTCGCCTCGGCCGCCTTGCGCGCGTCGAAGTGCTCCTGCGCGCCGACGAAGTAGGTGGCCAGCTGGGTGGACGAGAGCTGGGCGCGGATCCACTTGCCCTCGGCCTCGCTCTGCTGCTGGAAGGTCTGGCGCACCATCAGGTCCATGGCCTGCTCCTTGGTCCACTGGTCCACGTGCACGCCCTGGTCGAGGATCGCGTTGGCCACCGAACGCGCGTAGAACTTGAGCTGCATCAGTCGGAACAGCGGATCGCCGTCGAGGTAGCCGGCGTCGGCCAGCACGCGCTCGGTATACACCGCCCAGCCTTCGGCGAACGGGCCGGAGCGGAACACGGCGCGCAGCGTGGAAGGATGGTTGGCCGAGTGCACGCCTTCCAGGTAGTGGCCCGGCATCGCCTCGTGGATCGACAGCACGTGGATCATGTAGTCGTTGTACTCGCGCAGGAACGAGTCCACCTGCCGGTCGCTCCACTCCTCCGGGATCGGCGAGATCGCGTAATAGGTGTCCAGGCCCTTGTCGAGCGGACCGGGCGAATCGCAGTAGGCCACCGCGACGCCGCGCTGGAACTCCGGCATCAGGATGATCTTCACCGGGTCGTCGGGCACGGTGACGATGTCCTGTTCGCGCACGAAGCGCGTGGCCGCCTCCAGCGTGTGGCGGGCGAAGTCGACCACCTCGTCGCGGGCCGGGCGCTCGGCGTAGGCATATTCCATCGCCGCCTCGATCGCGGCCTGCTTTTGCGCCTCGTCCGGCGCCTCGGGCGTCGCCGGCGCGCCGGCCTTGCCGGCCAGCACGTGGCGCGACACCGCGTACATCTCGTCGCGGATCCGCGCCAGCTCGGCTTCGGCGCGCTGGCGGATCTCCTGGCGCGAGAGCGAGGAATTGAGCGAGAACTTCAGCTGCTGGTCGTAGCGTTCGGCGCCGATGCGGAATTCGCCCGTCGCGTTCGGCACCAGGGTGTCGTCCAGCCAGCGCTGGTGCTCCTCCACCGCGCCGCGCAAGGTGGCCACCGCCCGGTCCAGGCGTTCGCGGTCGGCGCCCTGCAACTGGTCGGCGGCGGGGGTGATGAAGGTATCGACCAGGGCCAGCACACCGCGATTCTGCCGGGCGACCGTTTCGGCATGGGTGCGCGGCACGCGCGCCGGGTCGAGGTTCGCGCGCGCCTGCGCGAGCAGGGCCGGGATCTTCTCCATGCGCGCGGTGGCGGACGCCAGGCGCTCGGGCAGCGGCGCGAACTCGCGCGCCATCAGGCCGTAGATGGCGCCTCCGGCCAGGCCGCTGTAGACCTGCGGGTCCCAGGCCCAGGGCTGGAAGCTGCGGCTGTTCCACAGCGCCGATTCGAGCTGGTTGCGCAGGATCCTGGCGTCGACCTGGTTCTCGCGCGTGAGCGATGCGAGGTCGATGGCGTCGAGCGCGGCGAGCATGCGCGCGTGGAAGTCGTCGGTCTTCGCCCGTCCGGCCGCGGAGAGGTCGTCGAGCTCGCCGTCGAAGCGGTGGTCGCCGATCTGGGTGGCGGCCACGGGCGACAGCGCCATCGCCTCGTCGAGATAGCGGCGCGACAGTTCCGCGAAGGCGGCATCGGCCTGGGACTGTGCGTGGTCGGCCTGCGCCGGGGCGGCCCCTGCATCGGCGGGCGCGGTGGCCAGTCCGCTGCAGGCGGCAAGCGTGACGGCGAGCAGGGCGGCGGCGGGCAGGCAGGTGCGCATGGCGATCGGGCAGGGGGCGGGATGCGCCAGCATAGCCGCAGTCCCTGCGCGATTCGTGCGGCGCACGGTCGCACGGCGAGGCGACCGTGCCGGAAGTCATGCCTGCCTCGCGTGCGCTGCGGACTATGCTGGTGGCGATGTCCCGAGAATGGAGCGAAGGCGATGCAGCGACGTGGATTCCTGGCCCTCGGCGGCCTTGCCGCAGGCGGGGCGCTGCTGCCGCCGCTGCTGTCGGGGCGCGCGGTGGCCGCGGAGCAGCTGCTCGGGACCATCGACCCGGTGGCCAGGAAGCGCCTGGCGGACGCCGCGCTGCAGGCCGCGACCGATGCCGGCGCCAGCTACTGCGACGTGCGCATCGGCCGCTACCTGCGCCAGTCGCTGATGACGCGCGAGGCGCTGGTGCTCAACGTCGCCAACGAGGAATCGGTGGGCGTGGGCGTGCGCGTGATCGCCGGCGATGCCTGGGGTTTCGCCGCCACCAGCCGGCTCGACCCGGATGCGGTGGCGGCCGCGGCGCGCCAGGCGGTGGCGATCGCCCGCGCCAACGCGCGCATCCAGTCCGCTCCGGTGCGGCTGGCGCCGGCGCCCGGCGTCGGCGAGGTGTCCTGGCGCACGCCGATCGCGAAGAACGGCATGGCGGTGCCGATCCGCGACAAGCTCGACCTGCTGCTGTCGGTCAACGCCGCCGCGCTCGAGGCCGGGGCGAGCTTCGTCAACTCGCGCATGTTCCTGGTCAACGAGCAGAAATACTTCGCATCGACCGACGGCTCCTACATCGACCAGGACGTGCACCGGATCTGGGTGCCGTTCACGGTGACGGCGATCGACAAGGCCACGGGCAAGTTCCGCACCCGCGACGGCCTGTCCGCGCCGATGGGGCTGGGCTATGAATACCTCGACGCCGATCCTGCGCAGCGCTTCGAGCTGCCCGGCGGCGTGGTCGCCTACGGCAGGTCCTACGACATGCGCGCCGACGCCATCGCCGCGGCCAGGCAGGCGCGGGACAAGCTCAAGGCGCCCTCGGTCAAGCCCGGCAAGTACGACCTGGTCATCGATCCGAGCAACCTGTTCCTGACCATCCACGAGAACGTGGGCCATCCGCTGGAGCTCGACCGCGTGCTCGGCTACGAGGCCAACTACGCCGGCACCAGCTTCGCCACGCTCGACAAGCGCGGCACGTTCCGCTGGGGCAGCGGGATCGTCAACTTCATCGCCGACAAGACCGAGCCGGGCAGCCTCGGCGCGGTGGGCTATGACGATGAAGGCGTGCAGTGCAAGCGCTGGGACCTGGTGCGCGACGGCGTCCTGGTCGACTACCAGTCGATCCGCGACCAGGCCCACATCCTGGGCAAGGAGCGCTCCGACGGCTGCTGCTATGCCGATTCCTGGTCGAGCGTGCAGTTCCAGCGGATGCCCAACGTCTCGCTGGCGCCGGGCAAGGCGCCGCTCACCGTGCAGGACATGATCGGCGGCGTGGAAAACGGCCTCTACATCCATGGCCGCGGCTCGTACTCGATCGACCAGCAGCGCTACAACGCGCAGTTCGGCGGCCAGCTGTTCTTCGCGATCCGCAACGGCCAGGTGCAGGGGCTGGTGGAGGATGGCGCCTACCAGATACGCACCCCCGAGTTCTGGAACGGCTGTTCGGCGATCTGCGACGAACGCGATTTTCGCCTGGGCGGCTCGTTCTTCGACGGCAAGGGCCAGCCGAGCCAAGTGTCGGCGGTCTCGCACGGCTCGGCGACGGCGCGCTTCGACGGACAGAATGTGATCAACACCGCGCGTTCGCTGGGCTAGGCACGCAGCGACGCGGGCTGCGGCGGCCCGGGGACGACGTGCGTCCGCGCGACCGTGCCGAAAGTCATTTGCGCCGGCGCGGCTGCCGCGTCGAGAATCGGGGTTCCCTCCGGCGCGCGACGCGCGATCCGGAGCCGCGGCCCGCCGCCGCGGACACGACAACGGAGATACGGCCTTGCAACGACGCGATTTCCTGGCCCTGGGCGGCCTCGGCATGGGCACCCTGGCGCTGCCCGCATGGCTCGGCAAGGCGATTGCCGCCGAGCAACTGGTCACCACGCTCGATGTCTCGATCAAGAAGCAGCTTGCCGACACGGCGCTGCAGGCCGCGCGCTCGGCTGGCGCCAGCTACTGCGACGTGCGCATCGGCCGTTACCTGCGCCAGTTCGTGATGACGCGCGAGGACAAGGTGCAGAACGTCGTCAACACCGAGTCCACCGGCGTCGGCGTGCGGGTGATCGCCGATGGCGCCTGGGGTTTCGCCGCGACCAACGGCCTGACCACCGAATCGGTCGCCGAGGCGGCGCGCCGTGCCACCGCGATCGCCAAGGCCAACGCACGCGTGCAGGCCGCGCCGGTGCAGCTGGCGCCCGCGCCCGGCTTCGGCGAGGTGGCGTGGAAGACGCCGATCCGGCGCAACGCGATGGAAGTGCCGATCAAGGACAAGGTCGACCTGCTGCTGTCGGTGAACGCCGCGGCGACCAATGCCGGGGCCAGCTTCGTCAATTCCACCCTGTTCCTGGTCAACGAGCAGAAGTACTTCGCCTCCACCGACGGTTCCTACATCGACCAGGACGTGCACCGCATCTGGGCGCCGATGACGGTGACCGCGATCGACAAGGCCAGCGGCAAGTTCCGCACCCGCGAAGGCCTGTCGGCGCCGATGGGCCTGGGCTACGAATACCTCGACGGCGACGCCTCGCAGAAGTTCACCTCGCCCAACGGGGTGGTCAACTACGGCCACTCCTACGACATGCTCGAGGACGCGGTGGCCGCCGCGAAGCAGGCGCAGGAGAAGCTCAAGGCGCCGTCGGTCAAGCCGGGCAAGTACGACCTGGTGCTCGATCCCTCGCATACCTGGCTGACCATCCACGAATCGGTCGGCCATCCGCTCGAGCTCGACCGCGTGCTGGGCTACGAGGCCAACTACGCCGGCACCAGCTTCGCCACGCTCGACAAGCGCGAGTCGAAGTTCCAGTACGGCAGCGACAAGGTCACGATCTTCGCCGACAAGACCCAGCCCGGCAGCCTCGGCGCGGTCGGCTACGACGACGAAGGCGTGAAGTGCAAGCGCTGGGACCTGATCAGGGACGGCATCCTGGTGGACTACCAGACCATCCGCGACCAGGCCCACATCCTCGGCAAGGCCGAATCCGACGGCTGCTGCTACGCCGACTCCTGGTCGAGCGTGCAGTTCCAGCGCATGGCCAACGTCTCGCTGGCGGCCGGCAAGGACAAGCTGTCCGTGGCCGACATGGTCAAGGACGTCGAGAATGGCATCTACATCATCGGCGACGGCTCGTTCTCGATCGATCAGCAGCGCTACAACGCGCAGTTCGGCGGCCAGCTGTTCTACGAGATCAAGGACGGCAAGATCACCGGCATGCTCGAGGACGTGGCCTACCAGATCCGCACGCCTGAATTCTGGAACGCCTGCTCGGCGGTCTGCGACGAAAGCGACTACCGCCTCGGTGGTTCGTTCTTCGACGGCAAGGGCCAGCCCGGGCAGGTCTCGGCGGTCTCGCACGGGTCGAGCACCGCCCGCTTCAACGGCATCAACGTCATCAACACCGCCCGTTCGCTCGGCTGACCGGCACAGGAGAACACCATGAGCATCTTCACCGAAGCCGAAGCCAAGGCCATCCTCGACAAGGTCGTCGCGCTGTCGAAGGCCGATGAATGCACCGCCACGCTCTCGGGCGGCAACAACGGCAACATCCGCTTCGCGCTCAACGACGTGTCCACCAGCGGCATCGTCGACAACGTCGAGCTGGCCGTCTCGGTCGCGTTCGGCAAGCGCGTGGGCACTGCGACCATCAACGAGTTCGACGACGCTTCGCTCGAACGCGTCGTCCGCCGCGCCGAGGACCTCGCGCGACTGGCGCCGGAGAATCCGGAGTTCATGCCCGCCATCGGCAAGCAGGCCTATACCGCGACCAGCACCTATAACGCGGCCACGGCGGCGATCACGCCCGAATACCGCGCCCAGGTGGCGGCCGACTCCATCGCCCCGTGCCGCCCGGCCGGGCTGGTGGCGGCGGGATTCCTGGAAGACAGCCGCTCGTTCACCGCGATCGCCAACAGCAACGGCAACTTCGGCTACCAGACCTCGACCGGCGCCGACTACACCTGCACCGTGCGCACCGAGGATGGCCGCGGCTCGGGCTGGGTGGGGCGCAACGTCACCGACATCTCGCAGCTCGATGCCGGGCGCGATGTCGCCATCGCCATCCGCAAGGCGCGCGAATCGGCCGATGCCAAGGCGCTGGAGCCGGGTAAGTACACCGTGGTGCTGGAGCCGCACGCGGCCGCGGGCCTGATCTCGTTCATGATGTTCTTCTTCGACGCGCGCCAGGCCGACGAGGGCCGCAGCTTCCTCTCGAAGAAGGGCGGCGGCAACAAACTCGGCGAGCAGGTCTACGACCCGCGCGTGAACATCTGGGCCGACCCGGCCGATCCGAACGCGCCGGTCCTGCCCTGGGACGACGAGGGCATGGCGCGCAAGCGCATGCCGGTGATCGAGAACGGCAAGGTGGCCAACCTGCTGTATTCGCGCTACTGGGCGCAGCAGCAGGGACGCGAGGCGGTGGCCACGCCGGGCAACCTGATCATGTCCGGCGGCACCAAGTCCACCGCCGACCTGGTGCGCGAGACCGAACGCGGCATCCTGGTCACCCGCACCTGGTACATCCGCATGGTCGATCCGCAGACCGTGCTGCTCACCGGCCTGACCCGCGACGGCACGTTCTACATCGAGAACGGGCAGATCAAGCACCCGGTCAAGAACTTCCGCTTCAACGAATCGCCGGTGATCATGCTCAACAACATCGACGAGCTCGGCAAGCCGGTCAGGGTGAGCGGCGACGAGTCGCGCTTCGCGATGATGATCCCGCCGATGCGCCTGCGCGATTTCACCTTCACCTCGCTCTCCGACGCGGTGTGATCCCGCGCCGCAACCGCCTTGCTCCCTCTCCCGCGTGCGGGAGAGGGTTGGGGTGGGGGCAGGCACCGGCCAGGTCCGGTTCGTCCGATCCTCCGCGCCCGCCCCGCCGCATTTGCGTCACCGTCAGGGGGTCGTCCGCATGGGCACAGGCATGAACCGCGCGCAGTTCCTGCGCATGGGCCTGGGCGCCGCCGCCGGCGCCTGGCTGGCGGGCAGGTCCTTTGGCGCGCATGCCGCCGGCGCGGCCAGCTACGACTTCTGGTTCACCCGGCTCAAGTACGACTCCGGCGACTGGGACGTGGACGAGCGCATGCCGTCCAACCTGATCACCTCGCTGATCGACTACACCGGCCTGCGCGTTGATCCGAAGGAACACCAGGTCGAGCTGGCCGACCCGAAGATGCTGTCCGCGCCGTTCTGCTACCTGGCCGGGCACAAGCTGGTCGAGTTCAACCCGGCCGAGCGGCGCAACTTCGAACGCTACGTGCGCAACGGCGGCTTCGTGTTCGTCGACGACTGCAACCACGATATCGACGGCCTGTTCGCCAAGTCGTTCGAGACGCAGATGGCGTCGATCTTCGGCCCGCGCGCGCTGGCGAAGCTGCCCAGGCGGCATCCGCTCTACAGCAGCTTCTTCAGCTTCCCCGACGGGCCGCCGGCGACCAGCTACGAGCTCAACGGCTGGGGCGACGACCTGGTGCACGACTACCTCAAGGGCATCGACATCGACGGCCGCCTGGGCGTGCTCTACAGCAACAAGGACTACGGCTGCGAATGGGACTACGACTGGCGCAACAAGCGCTTCCTGGCCGAGGACAACACGAAGTTCGCGGTCAACATCGTGGTGTATGCGCTGACGGCATGAGCATTGGGCTGTCGATTCTCGGGGCTTCCGGCGGTCACCAAGGCCGAGCTGGCACACCGGCCAAAGCCGAGGAGCGCTTTTTCTGGCTCCGCCCCTTCGTGAACGGTGGCCTGTTGGTGGACGGGGCTGGACGCAGGCTTGCGGACCGAGGCCGTCCCGGTCCGGGGGTTGCTCCCCGGCTCGGTCAGCCCGCTTCGCGGTCCGGCCCGGCGCAGCGCGCCGGGCGTTCACGCGCATGCGCGGCATGCCGCGCAAGCCATGCGCGTTCACCCATGGCTGACTCGCCGCCGCAGCGCATCCATGCGCTGCTATCCGCAACCCCCAGACCGGAACGGCCATCGCCCTCTTCCTATCGTGGTTTCCATCGTCAAGAGACCAAACACCACCGGGACCGAATCGCCGAACTATCAGACCCGGTGAGCCGCGCGCTGCCGGTTGGGGGTCGCGGCAAGCAAAACATGGATGTTTTGCGCGCGAGTCGGGGCAGGATGCCCCGACCGAGCGAAGAGCGCCCCCCAACCGGCAGGGCGTGGCGTCCTTCCGAAACCCGGATCAAGTCTCGGCGGGTTCCTCCATCTGTATGACCAGGATCGCTCCATGACCCGCCTCACCGAATCCGACATCCAGTCCCGCGTCGCGCGCCTGTCCGAACTGCGTGCCGCCATCGCCACCGCGATCGTCGGCCAGCACGACGTCGTCGAGCAGCTGCTCACCGGCCTGCTCGCCGGCGGTCACTGCCTGCTCGAAGGCGTGCCGGGCCTGGGCAAGACCCTGCTGGTGCGCACCCTGGGCCAGGCGTTGGAGCTGCAGTTCCGGCGCGTGCAGTTCACCCCCGACCTGATGCCCAGCGACCTGCTCGGCACGGAACTGCTGGAGGAGGATCACGGCACCGGCCATCGCCACTTCCGCTTCCAGCCCGGTCCCGTGTTCACAAACCTGCTGCTCGCCGACGAACTCAACCGGACGCCGCCCAAGACCCAGGCCGCGCTGCTGGAGGCGATGCAGGAACACACGGTCAGCTTCGCCGGCGTGACGCACGCGCTGCCGGCACCGTTCTTCGTGCTGGCCACCCAGAACCCGATCGAGCAGGCCGGCACCTATCCGCTGCCGGAGGCGCAGCTCGACCGCTTCCTGCTGCACATCGCGCTCGACTACCCCGGCGAGGAGGAGGAGCGCGCGATCATCGCCCAGACCACCTCCAGCCACATGGCCGAGGTGCCGCGGGTGATGGGTGGCGAGGATGTGCTGGCGATGCAGGCGCTGGTGCGCCAGGTGCACGTGGGCGAGGACCTGCTGGCGTGGATCACCCGGCTGGTGCGCGCGACCCGGCCGGGCGAAGGCGCGTCGCAGGCGGTGCGCGACTACGTGAAGTGGGGCGCGGGGCCGCGCGCGGGACAGTCGCTGGTGCTGGCCTCGAAGGCGCGCGCGATCCTGCACGGCCGCCTCGCGGCCACGCGCGAGGACGTGCTGGCGCTGGCAGCGCCGGTCCTGCGCCACCGGCTGCTGTTGTCGTTCGCGGCCGAGGCCGAAGGCAAGCGTCCGGACGAGGTCATCGCCGCGCTGCTGCGCGACGTGCCGCCGCCGGGCGCCTGAGCAGCGCCAAGCCGATGGGCCACGATCCCGTCACGCCGGGCCTGCGCGCGCAGCTGCGCGGGCTGCGCATCGCCTCGCGCCGCAGCAGCGCGCTGCGCGGCGGCGGCCAGCACCGCAGCCGCGACAAGGGGACGGGCCTGGAGTTCTCGCAGTACCGAGGCTACGAGCCGGGCGACGAGCCGCGCCGCATCGACTGGAAGCTGTACGCGCGCAGCGACCGCTTCTTCGTGCGCGAGGCCGAGCGCGACAGTCCGCTGGCGGTGTGGATCATGCTCGATGCCAGCGCGTCGATGGCGCAGGCCGACGAGGTCCGGCCCGACTGGTCGCGCCTGGACGCGGCGAAGACCCTGGCCGCGTGCATCGCCGAGGTCGCGCTGCGCCAGGGCGATCGCGCCGGGCTGGTGGCCCTGCGCGAGGACGCGCTGGCGCTGGTGCCCGCCGCCGCCGGCAGCCGCCAGCGCGAGCGTCTGCTGTTCGAACTCGAACGTCTCCAGGCCGGCGGCGGCGTGCCCGACGAGGCGCGGCTGCGCCCGGTCTGGGAGCGCATCGCGCCGGACGACCTGGTGGTGGTGCTGGGCGACTTCCTCGACCCGGCCGTGCCGGCGCTGGCGACCCGGCTGGCCGCGGCGCGGCGCGAAGTGCTCGCGATCCAGCTGCTGGCCGTGGCCGAGCGCGATTTCCCCTTCGATGACGGCCGCCGCTTCATCGACCCGGAAACGGGCGAAGCGCTGCCGGGCGATGCCCGCGCGCTGCGCGCGGAATTCCTGGCGAAGTTCGGCGAGGCGCAGCGGGCCCTGCACGCGCGGTTTGCCGAAGCCGGCATCCGCTGCGCCGTGCACGTGCTCGACGAGCCGCTGCTGCAGCCGTTGCGTGCGCTGTTCGCCGTCGGTCCGGGCGGCGGCGACGCATGAACCCGACGCTGCTCATGCCCGCGGCCTTGGCCGCGCTCGCCGCACTGGCGCTGCCGCTGCTGATCCACCTGGCGCGACGCCAGCAGCAGCGGCCGACCGTGTTCGCCGCGCTGCGCTGGCTGCGCGCGCGGCCGAAGCCGCGCCGCCGGCTGCGCTTCGACGAGCCCTGGCTGCTGGCGGTGCGCCTGCTGCTGGTCGCGCTGCTGGCGCTGCTGCTGGCCCGGCCCGCGCTGCTGGGCACGGTGGACACGCGGCCGCGGCTGCTGGCGATGCCGGGCGTGGAGGCGGAGGCGATCGCCGCCGTGCTCGGCGATCGCGACATCGACGCGCGCTGGCTGGCGCCCGGTTTCCCGACGCTGGACCAGCCGGCGCCGGCCGGCCGCGTTCCCGTCGCGAGCCTGTTGCGCGAGTTCGATGCGGGACTGTCGCCCGGCGCCCCGCTCACCGTACTGGTCCC
>JAEWZE010000179.1 GCA_023395465.1 Pseudomonadota bacterium | reverse complement strand
GGCCCGGCCTGTCTCGGCGCCGGACGCGGCGCGGGCCGGACCGGGGCGCTGCGGACCTGTGCGGCCGCGCTGAACGCCGCCGCGTCCAGGGTCGCGCTGGCCTTGTCGTACAGCTCGCCCAGCACCTTGGGCAGGCGCTTGTCCAACTGCTGGAACACCATCGAGCGCAGCCCGGTGGTGAGGTCGTCGGGTTCGAACAGCGCCACGAACGCGGTCACCGCCACTTCCGGACGCAGCGGGTTGGAGCGGCGGCGGTCGATGCCCAGCGCTTCGGACAGCTGGCGCAGGCGCTCGTCGAGCTGCGCCAGCGGATGCAGGAACTGGTGGTCGAGCAGCTCGACGATCTGCTGCCCGGCCAGATGGATCTCCAGCTCCGATTCCGACATCAGCGTCAGCGAACGCTCGCGCTGCGGCGAATCGTCCGGATCCTGCCAGCGCGCGAATTCCTTCTCGATCGATTCGCGGAAGCGGGTCGCCAGCTCCAGCGCGCGATGGCTCAGCGCCATCACCGCAACGCGGTCTTCCTGCGCGGCGACGTAGTCGTGCCCGGCCAGCGAGGCCAGCCGCACCTGTTCCTCGATCGCGCTCCAGAATCCGGACAGGACTCCGCCGAGCTCGGTCATGGCATCGTGCTTGAGCGCCTCCAGCACCTGGGCAGGGGCGCGCGCCGGACCTGCCCGGCCGGCTGGCTGACCTGTCGGAACGGAACGGTGCATCATGTTGGGGGACAATGCGCAAGGTTGAATCGCCATCACATCATTCAGTTTTCACGGTCAACAGTCTGTGACTGCATCCGCAAATAGCTCCGATACCGGCCAGATCCCGCTCGACCAGCGCCGGTCCGTCCCCGCCCGCCAGCTCGGCGAACCCGGGCCGGACGAGGCCACCGTGCTGCGCATGCTGCGTTCGGCGGTGCGGGTGCCCGACCATGGCAAGCGCGTGCCGTTCCGCTTCGTGCGCATCGCCGGCCTTGCGCGGACGCGGCTGGGCGACGCGCTCGCCGAACTTGCGCAGCGGCGCGACCCGGAGGCGCCGGCGGCGGTGCTGGACAAGGACCGGCAGCGGTTCAGCCATGCGCCGCTGGTGATCGTCGTGGTGGCGGTGCTGGACCCGGAAGACCAGCAGATTCCCGAGCAGGAGCGCCTGCTCAGCGCCGGCAGCGTCTGCTTCGCCCTGCTGCAGGCGGCGCAATCGCTGGGGTTCGGCGCCTGCTGGCTGACCGGCTGGCCGGCCCACGATGCCGAAGCGCGGCGCCTGATGGGGCTCGGCCCGCACGAGCGCGTCGCCGGATTCATCCATATCGGCACGCCCACGCTGGAAGCGCCCGAGCGCAACCGCCCCGATCCGCAGGCGCTGCTCAGCGACCTGGTCCTGTAGGCCGCCCGCCCGCGGCGCAGGCCCGCTCCTACAATGGGCGCATGAACCGCCCCACCCTCTACCTCGTCGATGCCAGCCTGTACGTGTTCCGGGCCTGGCATTCGATGCCCGACCAGTTCCGCGACGCCGACGGCTGGCCCAGCAATGCCGTCCACGGGTTCGCGCGCTTCCTGCTCGAACTGCTGGAGCGCGAGCGCCCGCGCCACATCGCCGTGGCCTTCGACGAGGCGCTGGACAGCTGCTTCCGCAACGCGCTGTATCCGGCCTACAAGGCCAACCGCCCGCCGGCGCCGGAAGAACTGCGCCACCAGTTCGGGCACTGCAAGGCGCTGGCCGCCGCGCTCGGCCTGAACGTGCTGGCGCACGGCGAGTACGAGGCCGACGACCTGATCGGTAGTGCCCTGCTGGGCGCGCGCGGGCTGGGCCATCGCGGCCTGATCGTCTCGGCCGACAAGGACCTGTCGCAGCTGCTCGACGGCGAGGACGAGCAGTGGGACTTCGCCCGCGGCCAGCGCTGGAGCGCAGCCGGGGTGAAGGCGCGCCACGGCGTGGAAGCGCGGCAGATCGCCGACTACCTCGCGCTGTGCGGCGATGCGATCGACAACATCCCCGGGGTGCCGGGCATCGGCGCGAAGACCGCGGCCGTGCTGCTGGCGCACTTCGGCACGCTCGATGCGCTGCTGGGACGGATCGACGAGGTCCGCTTCCTGCGCTTCCGCGGCGCGGCGCAGGCGGCCGCCCGCCTGCACCTGCACCGCGAGCAGGCGCTGCTGTGCCGCCGCCTGACCACCATCGCCTGCGACGCGCCGCTGGGCGAGTCGGCCCCGGCATTCGCCCGTGCGGCCGCCGACGGCGACGCGGTTGCGCGCCTGTGCGAACAGCTGCGGTTCGGCCCGCTCACCCGCCGCCGGCTGCATGCCGCCGCGGGGCTGGACTACGTGCCGCCGCAGGTCGACGCGGACCCGGCATTCGCCGCGGGTACCATGCCGGCATGAACAAGCCCGCGCAGGATGCCGAACTGCTCTACCAGGGACAGTGGCTGCGGCTGGTCCGCCGCGGCCACTGGGAATCGTGCGAGCGCACACACGGCCGCGACGGCCTGGCGGTGCTGGTGATCGCGGTGACGCCCGACGACGAGGTGCTGTTCGTCGACCAGTACCGCGTGCCGCTGGGCGCGCGCACGATCGAGATGCCGGCCGGCCTGGTCGGCGACGACCACAGCGAAGACACGCTCGAATCGGCGGCGCGACGCGAACTGATCGAGGAAACCGGCTGGGAGGCCGGGCGCGTGGACGTGCTGCTGGTCGGCCCGACCTCATCGGGCATGAGCAACGAGCGCATCGCCTTCGCCCGCGCGCTGGACCTGCGCAGGGTCGGCGAAGGCGGTGGCGTGGACGACGAGGACATCATCGTGCACGCGGTGCCGCGCGCGCGGGCGCCGGCCTGGCTGATGCGCAAGCATGCCGAAGGCTACGAGCTCGACCTCAAGCTCTGGGCCGGGCTGTGGATGATCGACCATGAACCCGACGGCTCGCCGCGCCGCTGACGCCGCGGCGCCCGCCACGCTGCTGGGCGCCGGCGATCCGCCACCGGTCCAGGTGCTGCGCGCCGGCGGCGGTTCGCCCTGGCTGCTGATCGCCGACCACGCAGGGCAGGCGGTGCCCGTGTCGCTGTCGCGACTGGGATTGCCGCAGCGCGAACTCGACCGCCACATCGGCTGGGACATCGGCATCGCCGGCGTTACCGCGCACCTGTCCGAGCGGCTGGACGCCTGCGCGATCCTGCAGGCCTATTCGCGCCTGGTAATCGACTGCAACCGCCCGCTCGATGCGCCCGGCTCGATCGTGGCGCGCAGCGACGGCACCGACGTGCCGGGCAATGCCGCGCTGGACGACGACATGCTCCGCGCGCGCGTGGACGGCATCTTCCGGCCCTACCACGCGCGCATCGCAGCCGAACTGGACCGGCGTGCCCGCGACGCGCGGCCGGTGCTGCTGGTCGCGATGCACAGCTTCACCCCGGAAATGGGCGGGCAGCGGCGGCCCTGGCACGCCGGCGTGCTGTACCAGCGCGACGCGCGCCTGGCGCATGCGCTGCGCGACCTGCTGCGCGAGGAAGGCGACCTCGTCGTCGGCGACAACGAACCCTACGCGGTCAGCGACGCCACCGACTACGCGATTCCGGTCCACGCCGAACGGCGCGGCCTGACGCACGTGGAGCTGGAGATCCGCCAGGACCTGATCGCCGATGCGCGTGGCCAGCAGGCCTGGGCGGACCGCCTGGCGCGCCTGTTCGAACGCCTGCTGCCGCGTTTCGCAGGAGCCTGAGCCAGCCCCGCCTGCGCTCAGGCGAAGGCGTCGGTGGCCCGCACCAGGGCGTCGACGTTCTCGGCCTCGAAGGCCGAATGTCCCGACGCCGGCGTCACCACCAGTTCGGCCTTCGGCCAGACCTTGTGCAGGTCCAGCGCGTTCTGCACCGGACAGACCACGTCGTAGCGGCCATGCACGATCACCCCGGGGATGCCGGCGATGCGGTAGGCGTCGCGCAGCAGCTGGTCGTCGACCTCGAAGAAACCCTTGTTGGTGAAGTAGTGGTTCTCGATGCGGGCGAAGGCGAGCGCGAACTCGGCGTCCTCGTGGCCGCTGACGAAATCCGGGTCGACGTGCAGGAACGAGGTCGCGCCTTCCCACACGCTCCAGGCGCGCGCGGCGGCCAGGCGGGTGGCTTCGTCCTCCGACGTCAGGCGGCGGTGGAAGGCGCCGATCAGGTCGCCGCGCTCTTCTTCCGGAATCGCGGCGATGTAGTGCTCCCAGGCCTCGGGGAACAGGCGCGAGGCGCCCTCCTGGTAGAACCACTGCAGCTCCCAGTGGCGCAGCATGAAGATCCCGCGCAGCACCAGTTCGGTCACGCGCAGGCAGTGCGCCTGGGCATAGGCCAGCGCGAGCGTCGATCCCCAGGAGCCGCCGAACACCTGCCAGCGCTCGATGCCCAGGTGCTCGCGCAGCGCCTCGATGTCGGCGACCAGGTGCCAGGTGGTGTTGTCGACCAGGTCGGCGTGCGGCGTGGACCGGCCCGAACCGCGCTGGTCGAACAGCACGATGCGGTACTTGGCCGGGTCGTGGAAACGGCGCATCTTGCCGTTGCAACCGCCGCCGGGACCGCCGTGCAGCAGCACCACCGGCTTGCCCTTCGGGTTGCCGCACTGTTCGTAGTACAGCGTGTGGCGGTCGTCGACCTGCAGGCTGCCCGTGTCGTAGGGCGCGATTTCTGGGTACAGCGTGCGCATGCGGCGCCTCCGGAAAACAGTGGCGCCAGTCTAGTGGCAGCGCAGCAGTGGCGCGACCGGCGCACGGGAAGCGCGGCAGCGTCGCGCTGCACCGGCAGCGCGCGGACCGCTACGCGGGCAGGCGGCCGAGGCCGACCCGGTCGCGGCGCTCGAGGTCGGCGTGCGTGGCGACATCGCAGAACCCCGCCGCCTGCAGCAGTCCGCGCACCGCCTCGCCCTGGGTCCAGCCGTGTTCGAGCAGCAGCCAGCCGCCCGGGACCAGGTGCGCGGGCGCGGCGGCGACGATGCTGCGGATCGCATCCAGGCCGTCGGCTCCCGATGCCAGTGCACCGGCCGGTTCGTAGCGCAGGTCGCCCTGCGCCAGGTGCGGGTCGCCGCTGGCGATGTAGGGCGGATTGCTGGCGACCAGGTCGAAACGCCGGCCCGGCACGGCCTCGAACCAGTCGCCGAGCCGGAACTCGACGTTGCCCAGGGCCAGCGCGCGCGCGTTGGCGCGCGCCACCTCCAGCGCGCCGGCACTGGCGTCGGTGGCCAGCACCTGCGCAGCGGGCCGCTCGCTGGCCAGCGCCAGCGCGATCGCGCCACTGCCGGTGCCCAGGTCGGCGACATGCAGGGCGCGGTGCCGCGTCAGGCGCTCGAGCGCGAGTTCGACCAGCAGCTCGGTGTCCGGGCGCGGGATCAGAGTGTCGGGCGTGACCGCGAGATCGAAGTTCCAGAAACCCCGCCGGCCGCACAGGTAGGCCACCGGCTCGCCGCGCTCGCGGCGCGCCAGCAGCGCGTCGAAGGCGGCGGCGTCGGGTGCGCGGACCGGATCGTCGGCATGGGCGAACAGCCAGCCGCGCGAGCGCTCCAGCACGTGCGCCAGCAGCCACCCGGCCTCGTCCGGATCGATCCGCATCCGGGCGGCATCGAGCAGCCGGCGGACGGTGGGCGGGCACGGGAGCGGGTCGGTCATCGGGGTCAATCGTAGCGGCTGCGCCTGGGGGACGGGCCGCGCACAAAGCGAAGGCGGCCGAAGCCGCCTTCAAAGATTCCGTACACGTGTGGGAGGGAGGAAACGGATACGGAACTCGGCCGGACCGGCGCATTGCGGCGCCAGGTCCGATGCCCTGCCCTGCCCCGCGGATCGAACGTTTGCCATCCGCAGACTGCAGTGCGTGAAGGAAATATGCTGCACCGCAAAAAGACTTGCAAGCGGCTTTTCGGCCTTTCAGGCGATCAAACTCGTGATCTATGATAGATTGTGTCTATCGTTTGAATCGAATTATTCGATTTCCCATATCAATAGTCGTTGCCTATCATGGCTCCCGTCGACCGCGAACGGTCGAAATTCGCCAACCCGCCAACCCGCCAACCCAACAGAGGTGCCCATGTCCCTGATCAACACCGAAATCAAGCCGTTCAAGGCCTCCGCCTACCAGAACGGCGAGTTCATCGAAGTCACCGACGCCAGCCTCAAGGGCAAGTGGTCGGTCCTGATCTTCATGCCGGCGGCCTTCACCTTCAACTGCCCGACCGAGGTCGAGGACGCGGCGAACAACTACGCCGAGTTCCAGAAGGCCGGCGCCGAGGTCTACATCGTCACCACCGATACCCACTTCTCGCACAAGGTGTGGCACGAGACCTCGCCCGCGGTCGGCAAGGCCCAGTTCCCGCTGGTCGGCGACCCGACCCACCAGCTGACCCGCGCCTTCGGCGTGCACATCGAGGAAGAGGGCCTGGCCCTGCGCGGCACCTTCATCATCAACCCGGAAGGCGTGATCAAGACCCTCGAGATCCACGACAACGCGATCGCCCGCGACGTCAGCGAGACCCTGCGCAAGCTCAAGGCCGCGCAGTTCGTCGCCGCCAACCCCAACGAGGTCTGCCCGGCCAAGTGGAAGGAAGGCGAGAAGACCCTGAAGCCGTCGCTGGACCTGGTCGGCAAGATCTGATCCCGCTTCGCGCCTGATCCAACGAGTCAACCCGCCCCGTGCCGCGTCATGCGGCGCGGGAGCGGATCGGAGCCGATGCCGGCCCAGCCAGCGGCTGGAAGTCTCCCTCCCCGCGTCCGGCCGCAAGCCAGCCGGCGTCGGTTCCGATCCGCTTCCGCAGCGCGTCCCCGCAAAGGAGTCACCGTGCTCGACAACGACCTCAAGGGCCAGCTCAAGGCCTATCTCGAACGCCTGCAGCGCCCCGTCTCGATCATCGCCTCGGTCGACGACGGCGACAGCTCGCAGGAAATGCTTGCGCTGCTCGATGACATCCGCGCGCAGTCCGACCGCATCACCGTGGAGGTGCGCCGCGACGACGCCGAGCGCAAGCCCTCCTTCGCGCTGACCTCGCCCGGCCACGACATCTCGCTGCGCTTCGCCGGGCTGCCGATGGGCCACGAATTCACCTCGCTGGTGCTGGCGCTGCTGCAGGTGGGCGGGCATCCGTCCAAGGCCGCGCCGGAGCTGCTCGAGCAGGTGCGCGGGCTGGAAGGCGAATACCGCTTCGAGACCTATTACTCGCTCAGCTGCCAGAACTGCCCGGACGTGGTCCAGGCGCTCAACCTGGCCGCGGTGCTGAACCCGAACATCTCGCACGTGGCCATCGATGGCGCCCTGTTCCAGGACGAGGTCGAGTCGCGCGAAGTGATGTCGGTGCCCTCGGTGTTCCTCAATGGCGCGCTGTTCGACCAGGGTCGGATGAGCCTGGAACAGATCGTGGCCAAGCTCGACACCGGCGCGGCCCGCCGCGAGGCGGCGAAGATCGCGACCAAGGACGCCTTCGACGTGCTGGTGGTCGGTGGCGGCCCGGCCGGTGCCGCGGCGGCGATCTACGCCGCGCGCAAGGGCATCCGCACCGGCGTGGCGGCCGAACGCTTCGGTGGCCAGGTGCTCGACACGATGGCGATCGAGAACTTCATCTCGGTGCCGCATACCGAGGGCCCGAAGCTGGCCGCGCAGCTCGAACAGCACGTGCGCGAATACGACGTGGACGTGATGAACCTGCAGCGCGCCACGCAGCTGCTGCCTGCCGGCGCCGATGGCCTGGTCGAGGTGAAGCTGGAGAACGGCGCCTCGCTGAAGTCGAAGGCGGTGATCCTCTCCACCGGCGCGCGCTGGCGGCAGATGGGCGTGCCCGGCGAGGAGCAGTACCGGAACAAGGGCGTGGCCTACTGCCCGCACTGCGACGGCCCGCTGTTCAAGGGGAAGCGGGTGGCAGTGATCGGCGGCGGCAATTCCGGCGTCGAGGCGGCGATCGACCTGGCGGGCATCGTCGCCCACGTCACCCTGGTCGAGTTCGATTCGAAGCTGCGCGCCGACGAGGTGCTGCAGCGCAAGCTGCGCAGCCTGGACAACGTGCGCATCATCACCAGCGCGCAGACCACCGAAGTGCTCGGCGACGGCAACCGGGTCACCGGCCTGGTGTACAAGGACCGCGTGGGCGGCGACGCGCACCGGGTGGACCTGGAGGGCGTGTTCGTGCAGATCGGCCTGCTGCCCAATACCGAGTGGCTCAAGGGCACGCTCGAGCTGTCGCCGCGCGGCGAGATCCTCGTCGACGATCGCGGCCAGACCAGCCTGCCGGGCGTGTTCGCCGCGGGCGACTGCACCACGGTGCCGTACAAGCAGATCGTGATCGCGATGGGCGAAGGCTCGAAGGCGGCGCTGGCCGCGTTCGACCACCTGATCCGGACCAGCGCGCCGGCCGCGGCGCCGGCCGAAGCGCTTCCGGCCTGACCGGCGGCGCTCGCCTGCCATGAACCTGCGCGACCTCAAATACCTGATTGCGGTCGCCGACCATCGCCACTTCGGCCGCGCGGCCGCGGCCAGCTTCGTCAGCCAGCCGACGCTGTCGACCCAGCTCCGCAAGCTCGAGGACGAGCTCGGCGTGTCGCTGATCGAACGCGCGCCGCGCAAGGTGATGCTCACGCCGATCGGCATGGAGATCGTCGAACGCGCGCGCCGGGTGGTCTCGGAAGTCGAACAGATGAAGGAGGCCGCGCGGCGCAGCCAGCGGCCCGAAGCAGGGGCGGTCCGCCTCGGCATCTTCCCCACGCTCGGTCCCTACCTGCTGCCGCACGTGATCCCGCCGATCCGCGAGCGCTATCCCGACCTGCAGCTGCTGCTGGTCGAGGAAAAGAGCGACGAGCTGCTGGCGCGCCTGCGCGACGGCCGCCTCGACGCCGCGATCCTCGCCCTGCCGATGCACGACGACCAGCTCCACCAGGAATACCTGTTCGAGGAGCCGTTCGTGCTGGCCGTGCCCGAACAGCACCGCCTGGCCGGCCAGGCCGCGCTCAGCGTCGACGATCTGGCCAACGAGAACCTGCTGCTGCTGGAGGACGGCCACTGCCTGCGCCGCCAGACCCTGGACGTGTGCCATCTGGCCGGGGCGCACGAGAAGAGCGAGTTCCGCGCCACCAGCCTGGAGACGCTGCGGCAGATGGTGGCCTCGAACGTCGGCATCACCCTGCTGCCGGCGCTGGCCGTGCAGCCGCCGGTGACCCAGCCGCGCCACATCCGCCTGCTGCCGTTCACCGGGACCCAGCCCAGCCGCCGGATCGCCATGTTCTGGCGGCGCAGCTCGGCCATGTCCGGCTTCCTGGAAGGCCTGGCGGCCGAGTTCCGCGCCCTGCCCCCGGCCCTGCTCGCCGCGCCGGGGCCAGCGCCAGGCCCCGCCGCCACACCGCCCCCGCCCGACATGCTCTAGGGAACGCCGCCCTGCCACTTGATGCGGGCCGCCCGGAGCGCTACGTTAGCGGGCAACACGAAGCGGGCGACGCGCCGGACGCGCCGTCCGTTTTTCTTTGGGCGCGGCCCCCGGCCCCGCCCGACCAGCCACGGAGCAAGACCGAACATGACCTCCCAATCCAGCGGCGGCCTGCCGCCCCCGATCGTCGTCTCCCGCCGCGACGCGGCGCGGCTGGATGCCCTGCTCGATTCGCCGCGCTGGCAGAACGATCCCACCGCCGAGGCGCTGATGGGCGAACTGACCCGCGCCGAGGTCGTCGACGATGCAGCGATGCCAGCCGACGTGGTCGGCATGCACTCGCGCGTCGAATGCGTGGACGAGAACAGCGGCGAGCAGCACACGCTGACCCTGGTGTTCCCGCAGGAGGCCGACGCCGGCGCCGGCCGCATCTCGATCATGGCGCCCGTGGGCAGCGCCCTGCTGGGCCTGTCTGTCGGACAGTCGATCGACTGGAACACCCCGCAGGGGCGCCCGCTGCGCCTGCGCGTCACTGCCGTGCATCCGGCGAGCGCCTGACGCGCGTCGTCTCCGTGCGTCCCGCTGGCAGCCGGCGTCACGCCGGCTGCAGTGCAGTGAACACCATGTTCCGGCGCTGACGCGCCAGAACCGTCTTCCAAGCCCATAGCCTGACGCCGCTGGCGGCGCATGCCGTCCGGCAAGCACCGGTGTGGGCGTCCGCCCCGCCTGGCGCCGGTTCCACCGCAGTTCGCTGGCGACGCACTGGCCGGTTGCGGACCTCATTCCCCCGGGCCGCAAGGCCCCGACACTGCCTCGCACTTCGGTCTGCGCCCTTGCCCTCCCTGGTGGCGCGGCCCCACCGGCATCGTCGCGGGCGGTCAGCCCGCAATGCCCACCGGGCAGCTCACGCCGGTCCCGCCGAGGCCACAGTAGCCGCCCGGGTTCTTGGACAGGTACTGCTGGTGCTCGTCCTCGGCGTAGTGGAAGGCCGGCGCCGGGAAGGCGATCTCGGTGGTGATCGCGCCAAGGCCGGCCTCGCGCAGCCGCTGCCCGAAAGCGTCGCGGCTGCGCAGCGCCTGCTCGTACTGCGCCTGGGTGGTGCAGTAGATTGCCGAGCGGTACTGGGTGCCGATGTCGTTGCCCTGGCGCATGCCCTGGGTCGGATCGTGGTTCTCCCAGAACGTCTGCAGCAGGGTCGCGAATGGCAGTTTCGCCGGGTCGTAGGCCACCAGCACCACCTCGGCGTGGCCGGTCTGGCCCGAACACACCTCGCGATAGGTCGGGTTCGGGGTCTGTCCGCCGGCATAGCCCGCGGCCGTGGCGACGACGCCGGGCAGCGTCCAGAACTTGCGTTCCGCGCCCCAGAAGCAGCCCATGCCGAACTGCACCTGCTCCATTCCATCGAAAGCGTCCTGCAGCGGCGTGCCGAGGACGTGGTGGCGGTTGACGCGCAGCGCCAGCGCCGTCGCGCGACCCGGCAGGGCCTCGCCGGGCTGCGGCAGGCGTTGTTTCCAGGCTCCGATTCCGGGCATCGCGCGAACTCCGTGGCAGAGCGGCTGGATGTGCGGACGGCTGGCCGCGCTTCAAGCCGCGACGGACTTCAGGTAAACACCGCCGGCGCCACCTGCACGCAGTTGCGGCCGTGCGACTTGGCCGCGTACAGCGCGCGATCGGCCCGCGCCAGCGCCCCCTCCGGCGTGTCTTCCTTGCCCAGGCGGGTGGCCACGCCCAGGCTCACGGTCAGGCGCAGCGGCTTGCCGTTCCAGACCGGCCGCAGGTTTTCCACCGCCATGCGCAGGTGCTCGGCGATCACCCGGGCGGCGGCGCCGTTGCGACCGGGGAGGATGGCGATGAATTCCTCGCCGCCATAGCGGCCGAACAGGTCGCCCTGGTCCAGCGCGCCGCGCAATGCCACGGCGACGTGGCGCAGGCAGAAATCGCCGCCGGCGTGGCCATGGCGATCGTTGACCGACTTGAAATGGTCCAGGTCGATGAACAGCACCGAGACCGGCTGCTGGTCGCGCGCGGCCTCGCTGAAACTGCGGACCAGCCACTGGTCGATGGTGCGGCGGTTGAGGCTGCCGGTCAGCGCATCGAGTTCGGCCGAACGGCGCAGGTTGACCGCGGCCACGGCCTGGTCGATGTGCTGGACCGCGAGCCGCGCGAACTCGCCCGCCAGCGACAGTTCCTCGGTGGCGAATCCGTCGCTGCCGTCGCGCCGCAGCAGCAGCACGCCCCAGGCCGGCGCTCGGATCTGGAGCGGCACCACCGCCTCCATCGCCACGATCGAGGATTGCCCTTCCTCGGTCACCGGCTGCTGCAGGGGGATGCCGCTGGCGGCGTGCCGCCTGAGCGCCAGCTGGCGCCTGGCGATGTCCGGATGCGCGGCGAGCAGGTGCTGCGAGGGTTCGGCCAGCACCAGGTCGTGCCCGTGGTAGCCCTGCACCACCGCGATGCACGAGTGCATGGGCAGCAGCGGCAGCAGCCGATCGACCAGCAGGCGGAACGCGGTGGCCTGCATCTCGGCCACCGGCAGCGCGCGCAGCTGCGCCTGCAGGTCGGCGGCCAGGTCCGAGCGCGCGGTCTCGCGGGCCATCCGCCGCTCGGTGTCGGCACGCGCAAGCGTTTCGCGGTCGCGCTGGTGCCGGTACTCGCGGATCCGGCCCAGCAGGCCGACCGCGAGGATCGCCACGCCCAGGGCGAACGCCGACTGGTAGCCGTAGCGCACCACCACGGTATCGACCACGTGGCCGCGGCTCGCCAGTTCGGCCAGGATCACGCCGGCAAGCGTGGACAGCGCCAGCACCGCCAGCGGCCAGGCCATCGCGATGCGGCGCCGGCCGCCGTCCACCAGCAGGGCCAGGCCCAGCAGCAGCGACAGCCCGTAGGGCACGACCTGGACGTGCTGCATCGGCCGCTCCAGCGCGTCCAGATTGAGCAGGCACAGCGCCGCCAGCGCGGCGACCGCGAGCGACATGCCGTCGACCCAGGGCTTCCAGGCCACGCGCCCCTGCCGCATCTCCACGTACTTGAGCAGCATCTGCAGCCAGGCCGCGCACAGCAGCAGCGACAGGGCGATCACCCCCTGGCTGCGCCAGAACGCGAACAGGCGCAGCCCCGGCACCTGGTACAGATGTCCGTTGCCGGCCGCCAGCGTGAGCAGGGTGGCCAGGGCGAAACCGAACAGGCCGAGGAACAGCCGGTCGCGCGCGGCCGAATACAGCGCCAGCGCCAGCAGGCCGATGGTGAACAGGCAGGCGTAGATCATCGCGCTGGCGGCGACGCCGTACTGCTCCAGCCGCAGCGCCTGGGCCTGGTCCATCACCTCCGGATGCAGGATGCGGCGGCCACCGCCCCGCGCATGCAGCTCCAGCCCGATCGGACCCTGCCAGTGCGCCGGCAGTGCGAACAGGAAACTGCTCGGCAGCACGCCCGCATCGTCGCCGGGAGCGAAGAAACCCTGGACCGGACTGCGCCAGTCGCCGCGCTGCAGCCAGACCGCGTCGACGGCGCTACGCTCCAGCCGCACCACCCAGCGCGAACCATCGGCTGGCAGCGGCACCTCGAAATGCAGCCTCAGCGACGCGTGCGCGTCGCGCCCCCCTGGCGTGCCCGCAGCCCCGGCGACAGGCAGGGGCGAGACCGACACGGCCACGCCCTGGCCCTGCGGGACGCTGCCGGTCACCGTCGCGGCCAGCAGGCCCAGCAACAGCGCCAGGCAGGCCGCGACCAGGCCATCGTGGCGCGGAGCGGCTTCGCCTGGCGCGCTCAGGACCTACCTCCCCCACAGACCGCCCGCGATCGGCCATGCGCACGGCGCAGCGACGGCAATCGCGCGATGGCGTAGCGGACAGCGGACATGCCGGACCCTCCTGCGCGCAGTGCGCCTGCGGATGGTAAGCAAGCATCATGCCGTGTGCGGCGCGACCGCGGCAGAATCCGGGGAATCCGGCCGCCTGCGGGCAGTTCGCGCGGGCCGCTCGGCTACACTGGCGTTTTCCCCCCGATGCGCGTCATGACCTCAGCCGACCCGGCCGCCACCCCGCTGGCGCCGACTCCCGAGCCCACCCCGGCCCGCCAGGATTTCATCCGCCAGATCGTCCGCGACGACCTGGCCAGCGGCAAGCACAGCGCGATCCGCACCCGCTTCCCGCCCGAGCCCAACGGCCACCTGCACATCGGCCACGCCAAGGCGATCTGCCTGGATTTCGGCATCGCCGAGGAGTTCGGCGGGGTGTGCAACCTCCGTCTCGACGATACCAACCCGGCCAGGGAAGACCCCGAGTTCGTGCGCGCCATCCAGGACGACGTGCGCTGGCTGGGCTTCGACTGGGCCGAGCTGCGCCATGCCTCGGACTATTTCGAGGTGTATTACCTGGCCGCCGAGAAGCTGATCGCCCAGGGCGACGCCTTCGTCTGCGACCTCAGCGCCGAACAGGTACGCGAGTACCGCGGCAGCCTGACCGAACCGGGTCGCAATTCGCCCTTCCGCGACAGGTCGCCCGAGGAGAACCTCGAGCTGTTCCGGCGCATGCGCGCTGGCGAGTTCGCCGACGGCGCGCGCACCCTGCGCGCCAGGATCGACATGGCCAGCGGCAACATCAACCTGCGCGACCCGGCCCTGTACCGGATCAAGCACATGCCGCACCCCATCGCCGGCGCGGGCTGGTGCATCTATCCGATGTACGACTTCGCCCATGCGCTGGGCGATGCCGTCGAAGGCATCACCCACTCGCTGTGCACGCTGGAGTTCGAGGACCACCGTCCGCTGTACGACTGGTGCGTGGACCGGGTGGACCTGGCCGGCTCGCCGGACCTGCTGGCGCCGCTGGTGGCCCGGGGCCTGCCGAACGTGGCGGCGCGGCCGCGCCAGATCGAGTTCTCCAGGCTCAACATCAATTACACGGTGATGAGCAAGCGCAAGCTCACCCAGCTGGTGGCCGACGGCCTGGTCGACGGCTGGGACGATCCGCGCATGTACACCCTGCAGGGTTTGCGCCGGCGTGGCTACACGCCGGCGGCGCTGCGCCTGTTCGTGGACCGGATCGGCATCAGCAAGCAGAACTCGATGATCGACTTCTCGGTGCTTGAGGGCGCGCTGCGCGAGGATCTGGACGCCTCCGCGCCGCGGCGCATGGCGGTGGTCGATCCGCTCAGGCTGGTGCTGGCGAACCTGCCGGAAGGGCACGAGGAAACGCTGTCGTTCTCCAATCATCCCAAGGACGAGTCCTTCGGCACGCGCGAGGTGCCGTTCTCGCGCGAGCTGTGGATCGAGCGCGAGGACTTCGCCGAAATCCCGCCCAAGGGCTGGAAGCGGCTGGTGCCGGGCGGCGAAGTGCGCCTGCGCGGCGCCGGCATCGTCCGCGTCGACGAGGTAGTGAAGGACGCGGACGGCCACATCGTCGAACTGCGCGGCTGGCTGGATCCGGAATCGCGCCCGGGGATGGAGGGGGCCAATCGCAAGGTCAAGGGCACGATCCACTGGGTCAGCGCACGCCATGCGGTGGCGGCGGAGATCCGGCTCTACGATCGCCTGTTCTCGGTCGCCGACCCGGACGACGAGAGCACCGGCAAGGGCTATCGCGAGCATCTCAATCCGGATTCGAAGCGCAGCGTGCGCGGTTACGTCGAGCCTGGTGCAGCAGTCGCCGCGCCCGAGCAGTCGTTCCAGTTCGAGCGCCTGGGCTACTTTGTCGCCGACCGCCGCGACCATCGCGCCGACGCGCCGGTGTTCAACCGCAGCGTCTCGCTGCGCGACACCTGGGCAACGAAGGCGTGAGCATGGCGACCCTGCGTCTACTGACCGCCGCCTGCCTGATGCTGCTGCTCGTGGCCTGCGCGCCGCGCGCGGACGTGGCGGCGCCGCAAGCGCCCGCGGCCGCCGCGCCGCCGTCGCTGTCGGTCGATCCCGCCGCGCCGGACGCGTCCTGCCGCGTGGCCAGCGACTGCGCGGTCAAGAACGTCGGCAACTGTTGCGGCTACTTTCCCGCCTGCGTCAACAAGGACGCAACGGTGGACCCGGACGCGGTCCGCGCGCAGTGCGAGCGCAGCGGCATGGCCTCGGTCTGCGGCTGGCAGCAGATCCAGTCCTGCGACTGCGTGCAGAACCAGTGCCGCGCGGTGGCTGGCCCGCTGCCGGTGGAGCGCTGATGCTCTACGCGCAGGTCCACCTCACCCTGCCGGCCTGGGTCCACGAACAGGTCGACATTTCGCGCCCGTATGTCGGCGACGACGCCAAGGTCGCGCTCGCGATCGAACTCTCGCGCATGAACGTCGACGCCGGCAGCGGCGGGCCGTTCGGCGCGGCGGTGTTCAACGCCGACAACGACCGCATCGTGTCGGTCGGCGTGAACCGGGTCTTGCCGCAGAACTGTTCGGTCGCGCATGCCGAGACCATGGCCTACATGCTCGCCCAGCAGCGGCTGCAGCGCGCGCGCCTCAACCGCGACCTGGACGGCAACGCGATCGGCCGTTTCGTGCTGGCGACCTCCGCGCAGCCGTGCTGCCAGTGCTACGGCGCGACCGTGTGGGCCGGCATCGACCGGCTGCTGATCGGCGCGCGTTCGCAGGATGTCGAGGCGCTGACCCCGTTCGACGAAGGCCCGCTGCCCGCCGACTGGATTGTAGAGCTCGAGCGCCGCGGCATCGAAGTGCTGCGCGACATCCATCGCGACGCTGCCTGCGACGTGCTGCGGGCCTATGGTGCGTCCGATGCCGGCCGCTACTGAGCGCCGCCACCGCGCAGGCCGCGCATGAACGGCCTGCTGTGCTACTGCCGCGCGGGCTTCGAGCCCGATCTCGCGGCCGAGCTCGGCGATCGCGCCGCGGAAGCGGGCATCGCCGGCTACGCCCGTGCCAGCCGCGGCGACGGCTACGTGCTGTTCCTCGGCGACGACGCGGCCATCGCGACCGGCCTGCCGTGGCGCTCGCTGGTGTTCGCGCGGCAGGCGCTGCCGCTGTTCGCGGAACTGCGCGGGCTCGATCCCCGCGACCGCATGGGCCCCATGCTCGAGGCGATCGAAGCGGCCATGCCGCGCGGCGTTTCCGGGTCGCGACCTTATGGCGCACTGTGGGTGGAGCATCCCGATTCGGACGCCGGCAAGCCACTGTCCGGGCTGGCCCGGAGCTTCGCCAACGCGCTGCGCCCGGCGCTGCGCAAGCGCAGGCTGCTCACGCCGGCCGAGGATCCCGCGCTGCCGCGCCTGCACGTGTGTTTCCTGGCAGGCGACCACGTGCTGCTGGCCAGCGCCGACCCGGCGATCACCTCGCCGTGGCCGCTGGGCGTGCCGCGCCTGAAGCTGCATGCCGACGCGCCGTCGCGCTCGGCGCTCAAGCTCGAAGAAGCGCTGCTGGTGCTGCTCGATCCCGCGCAGCGGGCCGAGCTTCTGCGTCCGGGCATGACCGCCGCCGACCTGGGCGCTGCGCCCGGTGGCTGGACCTGGGTGCTGGCCCGGCAGGGGCTGCGGGTCATCGCGATCGACAACGGTCCGCTGCGCGCGCACCTGTTCGACACCGGCCTGGTCGAACACCTGCGCGAGGATGGCTTCCGCTGGCAGCCACCACGGCCGCTGGACTGGATGGTCTGCGACATGGTCGAGCAACCCTCGCGGGTGGCGCGGCGCATGGGCGACTGGTTCCGCGAAGGCTGGTGCCGGCAGTCGGTCTTCAACCTCAAGCTGCCGATGAAGAAGCGCTGGCTGGAAACGCGCCGCAGCCTCGACGCGTTCGTCGAAGCGGCCGCGGTGCCGGTCGAGGTGCGCGCACGCCAGCTGTACCACGATCGCGAGGAGATCACGGTGCTCGCCCGGCGCATGGCCCGCGCCTGAATGCCCGGGCGTGTTCAGCGCGCAGACTGCGACGGTTGACACCTGTTTCATCGGCGCCTGCCGAGCATGGGCCTCCACGCAACGGGAGTTCCCCATGAATCCCAAGATCTTCCATCGAAGCCTCTTGGCCACCGCACTGGCGCTGGGCTGCGGAGTCGCGACAGCGCAGACGGCCGGGACCGCGCAAGCCAGGGTCGTGAGCGACCAGGCGACGGAAACCGCCCGCGCCGAAGCGGAGGCAGCCCGCGAAGTCGCTTCCGTGGCGCGCGACGCGGCGTCCCAGGCATCCCATGCCGCCCATGCACCCGCGCTCACGTCGCACGGCGAGGCGAGCGCCGACTACCACGCCCATGTGGCGCGGGACGCGTCGTTGCGCGCCCAGGCTTCGGCACGGGCCGCCGCGGATGCGGCCAACCGCACCGGTGCCGCATACAGCGCCGCGCACGCCGGAACCGCGCAGCCGCTGGGCGCCCAGGTCGAGGCCCGCGCCAACAGCCAGGATGCGGAAGCGGCCAGCCGGATCGCGCGGCAGTCCGCGGCCGAAGCGGTGGTGTCCTCGCGTGCGGCGATCGACGCGGTCAACGCATTGCCGCCGCGACCGCAGCCGCCTGCAACGCCGGCCACGACCCCGCTCGAACCAGACGTCACCGTGATCTCGCATGTGTCCAGGCCGGCCATGGTCGCCGCGAGTCGCGCCTTCAACCAGCTCGACGCCAACGCCGACGGCGCGGTGTCGCGCACCGAGGCGGCCGCCGAGCCCGCGCTCGCCAGCGGCTTCGATGCGGTCGACAGCAGCCGCGACGGCCGCATCGACCGCGACGAGTACACCGCCCGGCTCCGCTGACGCGGACGCAAGCTTGTCGTCGCAGCCGTGCTGCCCATGCGACGCCGCCGTTCCCCGGCGGCGTCGCCGCATGGATCGGGCGGCGGTCGTCACCCGCAGCGGCATCGGCCTGGCCCTACAATCGCCCCCTTCCCCACACCGGCATCCCCCATGGCCTCCAGCCTGCTAGTCCTGCTCGACGACATCGCAACCATCCTCGACGACGTGTCGGTGATGACCAAGGTGGCGGCGAAGAAGACCGCGGGCGTGCTGGGCGACGACCTGGCGCTCAACGCCGAGCAGGTCAGCGGCGTGCGCGCCGACCGCGAGCTGCCGGTGGTCTGGGCGGTGGCCAAGGGTTCGGCCCGCAACAAGCTGATTCTCGTGCCGGCGGCGCTGGCCATCAGCACCTTCCTGCCCTGGCTGGTCACGCCGCTGCTGATGGCCGGCGGCCTGTTCCTGTGCTACGAGGGCGCGGAGAAGCTGCTGCATCGCTTCCTGCACAGCCGCGACGAGGACCAGCGCCACCACGCGGAACATGCGGCGGCGCTGGCGCGGCCCGATGTCGACCTCGTCGCCGCCGAGAAGGACAAGATCAAGGGTGCGGTGCGCACCGACTTCATCCTGTCCGCGGAGATCATCGTCATCTCGCTGGGGACGGTGACCGACAAGCCGTTCTCGGTGCAGGTAGGCGTGCTGGTCGGCATCGCCGCGCTGATGACCGTGGGTGTCTACGGCCTGGTCGCGGGCATCGTCAAGCTCGATGACTTCGGCCTGTACCTGAGCCGCAGCATCAGCGGCTTCGCGCGCACGGTCGGCACCGGCATCCTGCGCATGGCGCCGTGGCTGATGAAAGGCCTGGCGGTGGCCGGGACCGCGGCGATGTTCCTGGTCGGCGGCGGAATCCTGACCCACGGTTTCCATGCGGTCAGCGTATGGATCCAGGACGCCGCGGTGGAGGCCACGCATGTACCCGGGATCGGCGCGGTGCTGGGCGCACTGACCCCGATGCTGATCAATGCGGCGGTCGGCATCGTCGCTGGCGCGGTCGTCGTGGGCGCGATCGCCGTGTTCCGTCGCCTGCGCGGCGCGCCAGCGAGCGCAGCTCACTGACCCGCCCGGCGCGCAGGCTCAACGGCCCGCGGCGCGGCGCCAGAACAGGTCCAGCAGCGGCGGCAGGCGTCCGGCGATGCCCAGCAGGTGGCCACGCAGCAGGGTCGGCACCAGGGCGTCGTTCGAGAACAGGCGGTTGATGCCTTCGAAGCTGTAGGCGGCGACCGCATTGTCGCTGCGCCGTGCGCGGGCCCAGCGTGCCAGGCGCTGGGGCGTATCCCAGCGGGCACGCCGGCGGTGGGCATCGGCCACCGAAGCCTGCAGCGCGGCGACGTCGCGCAGGCCCAGGTTGACGCCCTGCCCGGCCAGCGGATGCACGGCATGCGCGGCGTCGCCGATCACCAGCACGCGTCCGCGCTGCTGCTCGGCCGCCAGCTGCCGCCGCAGCGGAAAGCCCACGCGCCGGCTCAGCGGCACGATCGCCCCGAGCCGCGCCTCGAACGCGGTGGTCAGTTCGCAGCCGAAGGCCTCGTCGTCCAGCGCCAGCACGCGCGCCGCCTCGTCCTGCGGCAGGGTCCACACGATCGAGCAGCTGCCATCGGCGCAGGGCAGCAGGGCCAGCGGCCCGGTGGGCAGGAAGCGCTGCCAGGCGGTGTCCTCGTGCGCTTGTTGCGGACGCACGTAGGCGACCACGCCCTGCTGCGCATAGTCGTGCCCGTCCACGGCGATCCCCGCGAGCGAACGCAGGCGCGAAGCGGCGCCATCGGCCGCCACCGCGATGCGGGCGGCCACGCGGCTGCCGTCGTCCAGGCGCAGGCGCACGCCGTCTGCGTCTTCGTCCAGCGCCTCGACCGCCGCCGGGCAGCGCAGGCGCACGCCGGCCTGCTCCAGCTGTTGCCACAGCGCCTCCACCAGCAGGCCGTGCTCGACGATCCAGCCCAGGCTGGGACGCGCCAGCGCATCGGCATCGAACACGATCGGATTGCCGCCCGCCGCGTCCCAGACCTGCATGCGGCGGTACGGATGCGCGCGGGCCTCGCGCACGGCCCGCCAGGCGCCGATCGAATCCAGCAGCGCCGCGTTGTCCGGCGCGAGCGCGTAGACGCGCAGGTCGGGAACCTCGCGCGACCAGGCCGGCGGCCGCCTGGATTCGACCAGGCAGGTGTCGAGTCCGGCCCGCGCCAGCGCGAGCGCGCACGCCGCGCCGACGACGCCGCCGCCGACCACCACCACGTCGTGCGGATCGCGACGGCTCATGCGCCTGCGCCCCGACACAGCGCCGGAACGTCGCCCCGGTAGCCCATCGCGCCGCCGGCCAGCAGCGATTGCAGCGACGGGACCGCGCCGATCGCCGCCAGGCCCAGGCTGCGCAATGGACGCAGCAGGGGCGCGGGGTTGGCGGTGATCCGCGCCAGCCCGTCGGAAAATGCCAGGGTGCGGCTGCGGTCCTCGCGACGTCGCTGCGCGTAGGCCTCCAGCAACCCTTCGGCGCCCGGGTCCTCGGCACCGGCCACCAGTTCGGCCAAGGTGAGCGCATCGCGCAGGCCCAGGTTGAAGCCCTGCGCACCCACCGGATGCAGGGCCTGGGCGGCGTTGCCGACCAGCACCGCGCGGCGCGCCGTGGTGCGGTCGGCGACCACGCGCAGCGCGGGATACACGCTGCGTTCGCCCACCTCCAGGAACCGGCCCGCGCGCCAGCCGAAGGCATCCTGCACGCGCCGCAGGAAGCCATCGGCGTCCAGGGCCGCGACGCCGGCGGCTTCGGCGGTCGCCACGCCGTGGACGATGCCGTAGCAGCCGTCCCCGCGCGGCAGCAGCGCGGTCGGGCCGGCGTCGCGCAGGCGTTCGTACGCGGTCCCGTCGGGCGCGCGCTGCGTGCGCAGCCGCGCCACGAACAAGCGCTGGCCGTAGTCGTGCGTCGTCGCGGCGATGCCCAGGGCCTGCCGCACCGTGCTGGTGGCGCCGTCGGCCGCCACCACCAGGCGCGCGGCGATCACCCGTTCGCCATCCCCGGCGGCCACGCGCACACGCTGCACGCTGTCATCCTGCATGGTATCGAAGCCTAGGAAGCGCATCGGCCGCAGGCGCGTGAGCCGCGAAGCCTCCGACAGCCGCGCTTCCAGCGCCTCGCCCAGGTCGCGCGCCACCACCACCTGGCCGAATGCCGTGCGCCCGAAATCCTGCGCCTGCAGGCAGGCTTGGCCGAAGTCGCCCTGGCGGCTGACGTGGATGCGCCGGATCGCGCCGGCCGGCCGCTGCAGGCGCGCCATCACGCCGAGCGCTCCCAGCGCATTGACCGTGGCCTCCGCGAAGCTGAGGTTGCGCTGGTCGAACACCTCCGGCATCGCGGCCGGGGGCGTGGCCTCGAGCAGGGTCGCGGGCACGCCGGCGCGGTCGAGCGCGAGCGCCAGGCTGGCGCCGACGAGGCC
>JAEWZE010000176.1 GCA_023395465.1 Pseudomonadota bacterium | reverse complement strand
GGCGACTGGATCGGCGAGATACGCCGCCAGGTTCCCGGCGCCCGCCGCGGAGGCGCCGGCCCCGGCCCAGCCGCTGGCATTGGCGCGCAGCAGCGCATCGAGGGTGCCGTAGGTGTCGGCGAGGCGCTCGGCGCTCTTGCCGCCGAGCTTGTCGACCGGCAGCGTACCGAGCAGGTGCGCCAGCCCGAGCCGCTCGCGCAGCGCGGCCGACGGCGCAGCCTCGTCGCTGAAGGCGATGCCGGCCGCGAGCAGCGCGTCCACCACGGCCGCATTGCCGGGCTGCTCGAAGAACGTGGCGATCGAACGCGCCACCTCGGCGCCGATATCCGGCAGCGCCTGCAGCAGCACGGCCGGGGTGCTGCGCACGAAGTCCAGCGAACCCAGCCACTGCGCCAGCGACCTGGCCGTGGTTTCGCCCAGATGCGGGATGCCCAGGGCGAACAGGAAGCGCGGCAGCGTGGTCGCCTTGCTCGCTTCGATCCCGGCGACGAGATTCTCCGCCCAGCGCGTGGCCAGTTTGCCCGTGGTGTCGACCGACAGGTGCGCGCGCAGGAATGCGGCGTGCTTCCAGTCCTGCGCCGCATCGCCCAACGCCTGCTGCCCGGCGATATCGAGCGAAAGCGCGCCGCGGCTGTCGGCGACCGCCGTGGACAGGTCGGCAGCGGTCGCCGCGTCGAGCGCGGTCTTCATCCGCACCAGGTCCTCGACGGTGAGCGCATACAGGTCGGCCGGCGAATGCACGAAGCCGAACTCCACCAGCGCCTCGGCCTGACGATCGCCCAGGCCCTCGATGTCCATCGCGCGCCGAGAGGCGAAATGCCGCACAGCCTCCTTGCGCTGCGCCGGGCACGACAGCCCGCCGCTGCAGCGCCAGGCGGCCGCGCCCTCCTCGCGCACCAGCTCCGATGCGCACACCGGGCACTGTCCGGGCATCGTCCACGGCACGGCACCGGCCGGTCGATGCTCCTCGATCACGCGCACGATCTCGGGAATCACGTCGCCGGCGCGGCGCACGATCACCGTGTCGCCCTCGCGCACGTCCAGGCGCGCGATCTGGTCGGCGTTGTGCAGGGTCGCGTTGGTGACGGTGACGCCGGCCACCTGCACCGGCTCCAGCCGGGCCACCGGCGTGATCGCGCCGGTGCGGCCGACCTGCACCTCGATCGCGCGCAGCACGGTGGCCTGTTCCTGGGCCGGGAACTTGTGCGCCAGCGCCCAGCGCGGCGCGCGCGATACGAAACCCATCTCGCGCTGCTGGTCGTAGTCGTCGAGCTTGTAGACCACGCCGTCGATGTCGTAGGGCAGCGCGTCGCGCTGTGCGCCGATGCGGCGGAAATACGCCAGCAGGCCCTCGAACCCGGTTGCGGTGTCGACCTCCGGCGCAACCGGGAAACCGAACCCGCGCAACAGGGCCAGGGTCTGCGAATGGGTCTCGGGCAGTTCCAGCCCGCGCACCTCGCCCACGGCATAGGCGAAGAACGCCAGCGGGCGGCGGCGCGTCACCGCCGGATCGAGCTGCCGCAGCGATCCGGCCGCGCCGTTGCGCGGGTTCGCCAGCAGCTTCTCGTTGCGCTCCAGCGCCGCCGCGTTCCATGCCTCGAAGGCCTTGCGCGGCATGTAGATCTCGCCGCGGACCTCGAGCACCGCCGGGGGCGGCACGTCGCCGGTGCGCAGCTTCAGCGGCACCGCGCGCACCTGGCGCAGGTTGGCGGTGACGTTCTCGCCGGTGGCGCCGTCGCCGCGGGTGGCGCCCTGCACGAACACGCCATCCTCGTAGCGCAGGCTGATCGCGAGCCCGTCGAGCTTGGGTTCCACCGAGAACACCGGCGCGGCGACGCCGAGCTTCTGCTCGATGCGGCGTTCGAAGTCGGCGACCTCGGCATAGCGCACGCGGTCGTCCGCATCCTCGGCCACGCCCGCGGTCTCGAAGGCGTTGGCCAGCGACAGCATCGGGATGGCGTGGTCGACTTCGGGAAAACCGCCGTCGGGCCGGATGCCGACGGTGCGCGTGGGCGAGTCGTCGCTGGCGAGCTCGGGATGCGCCGCTTCCAGCGCCTCGAGTTCGCGCATCAGCGCGTCGTAGTCGGCGTCCGGGATCGACGGGTCGTCGAGCACGTAGTAGCGGTGGTTGGCGTCTTCGATGCGCGCGCGCAGCTCGGCGACGCGGGCGGTGGCGGCGGGGTCAGGCATGTGCTGGATTGTAGGATGCGGCGCCGGGTTTGGCTGTCACGGGCGCTGGTACGCGGCGACCTGAAGGAGCTCACCGCGGCCGGCCGGCTTCCTCCGCGAATGTCCTCCCGGCGTCCGCCGGGACGCAGCGCCCGCTTGGCTGTCATTGACGGTGGCGCGCGGTGCCCTGAAGGGTCTCACCCCGGCCGGCGGGCTTCCTCCGCGAATGTCCCCCGGCGCCCGCCTGGCGGCGGACGCCTCCTCCTTGATTTCGCTGCGGAAGTCCGCCGGCCGAGGTGAGCCTCGGCTTGCTCATGGTTTGGTGCGCACTGCCATGCAGCCCGGACAGGTGCACGAGCGTGTCCGGTCACGTTGACATCGCTCGGCGCCGCGACGGATGCCGCCCGGTTCGCCGCCCGCAAGGATTCCGTTCCCGGGGACGGGAAGGAGCGCCAACGGCGCGGCGCCCTTGTCTCTCGACCTCCTTCCGCAACCGCAACCGAATCAGGGCAACGCACCGCTCTGCAGGTATCGCGGACGCAGAGCGCTTTCTCGATCCGCAGCCGAGTCCCGCCGCGGGCGGTGGGCCTTCGCAGCAAAATCAAGGAGGAGGAATCCGCCTTCGGACGGATTCCGGGGGACATTTGCGGAGAAGGCCCGCCGGTCGCGGCGGGGCCCTTCAGTCCACGACGTCAGTCAGGCAACGCTGTGGCGGGGACAGGACTCACCAACGCGGGCTGCGCGTCACCGGCGGGACTTCGTGCTCGCGGTCCCAGGCGCGCATTTCGTCGCGCAGGCCGGCGATGCGCTGGCGGCCCAGCGCGTTGCGCGATTCGTCCAGCAGCACGCCATCGAGCAGCTCCGACATGCGCTGCGCGGCCGGGAGCATCGCGTCCCAGGCGTCGAGCGCGCTCACCGGCGCAGGCAGGGTGAGGAAGAACGCGATCGCGGGGGTTTCCAGCGACTGGATCCCCGACATCTCGAAGCTGCCGGGCTTGCGGATGTTGGCCACGCTGAAGATCGGGCCACGCTCGGGATGGCTCTCGACCAGCCGGTGGAACACGTTCATGTGGCCGTAGGTCAGGCCGGCCTTCTCGGCGGCGACCACGATGTCGGGCCCGCGCAGCACCTGCCCGGCGCGCGCGGCGACATACAGCGTGATGATCTTGTCGAAGTCCTCGCTGACCCGCTTGCCCAGCTCGCTGTTGGGCGAGGCCGCGCCGACGCTCTCGTCGAGCAGGTCCATCTCGGTCTGGACCAGTTCCTCCCCCGCCGCGGCGGGCGCGTCGGCCAGTTCACGCTCGATCTGCGCGCCCAGCGTGGGCTCCACGCGGGCCGCGTCGGCGGCCTGCTCTTCGCGCGGCAGGCGACGCCCCTGGCGATGTCCCTGGCGCGGCCGGGTCCCGAAGTACCAGATGGCGGCCAGCAGGATCAGGCCGGCGACGAGGATGCCAATGCGCAGTTCGGTCATGCATGTACTCCGGGGCTGGTGCGGGGCCTCACGCGGCGCCGGCCAGGCGCGCAGCCTCGGCCAGGTCGACGGACACCAGCCGGCTGACGCCGGGCTCGCGCATGGTAACGCCACTGAGCTGCTGCGCGGCTTCCATGGTGGCCTTGTTGTGGGTCACGAACAGGAACTGCACCTGCTGGCTCATTTCCGAGACCATCGCGGTGAAGCGGCCGACGTTGGCTTCGTCCAGCGGCGCGTCGACCTCGTCGAGCAGGCAGAACGGCGCCGGGTTGAGCTGGAAGATCGCGAACACCAGCGCCACCGCGGTCATCGCCTTTTCGCCGCCGGACAGCAGCGAAATGCTGCTCACGCGCTTGCCGGGCGGCCGCGCCATGATCGCCACGCCGGTGTCGAGCAGGTCTTCGCCAGTGAGCTCGAGGTAGGCGTGGCCGCCGCCGAACAGGCGCGGGTAGATCTCCTGCACGCCCGAGTTGACCCGGTCGAAGGTGTCCTTGAAGCGGCCGCGGGTCTCGCGGTCGATCTTGCGGATCGCCTCTTCCAGCGTCTCCAGTGCGGTGGTCAGGTCGGTGTCCTGCGCGTCCAGGTAGTCCTTGCGCTGCGCCGCCTCGGCGTGCTCCTGGATCGCGGCGAGGTTGACCGGTTCGAGTCGGCGCAGCTTCGCGTCGAAGTCGGTGACCATCTTCTCCCAGGCCGGCGCGGTCGCGTCCTCCGGCAGGCCGGCGATGGTCTCGTCCATCGCGAACCCGGCCTCGGCCACCGCCGCGGCCAGCTGCCCGGCGTTGATGTCCAGCGCCTGCTGGTCGAGCCGGCGCTGGGCGATCGCCTCGCGCTGGGCCAGGGCCTGCTGTTCGCGCTCGTGGCGGGTGCGCTCGAAATTGCGCAAGTCGTTGTCCACGCCCTCCAGCGCCGAGCGCGCCGCCGCCAGTTCCTTCTCTGCGATCACGCGCCGTTTCAGCGCGGCCTGGCGCTGTTCCTCCAGCGCGACCACCGGGGCGTCGCCCTCGGACAGCTGCGAGGCCAGTTCGCCCAGGCGCGCGTCCAGTTGTCCACGCTGGCCGCCCATGCGCTGCAGCGCCTGGGCCAGGGCCACGACCTGGGCACGCTGCGATTCCAGGGTCAGCGCCAGCGCGTGCGCGGTATCGCGGGTTTCGCGGGCGGCAGCGCGGGCGGCATCGCGCGCCTCGACCAGGCTGCGGCGTTCGGCCTCGAGCGCGCCACGCGCGGCCTCGAGTTCGGCCATGCGCGCCACCGCGTCCTCCAGCCTGGAGCGGGCTTCGCGCGCCTGCGCGGCGCTGCCGTCGATGGTCTCGACCAGCTGGCCGAGTTCGGCCTCGATCTTCTCGATGCGCGCGCGGGCGTTGTCCACCCGGCCCTGCTGGCCCTGCAGCTGGCCGGCCAGTTCCGAGACGCTGCGATGGGCGGTGTACAGCTGGCGCTGCGCGTCCTCGCGCTGCTGTTCGGCCTGCAGCAGGCGTTCCCGGCCCGAGGCCAGCGCTTCCTCCAGCTCGTGTTCGCGCGCCTGCAGCTGTTCGATCGCCGCGCGCAGCTGCTTGATCTCGCGCTCGCGCAGCAGCGCGCCCTGCTTGGCCGCGCCCGAGCGCACCACGCGCACCCAGCCGTTGCCCAGGCGCTCGCCGCTGCGGGTGATCACCGAATCCGCCGGATCCAGGGTCGCCTGCAGCGCCGCGGCTTCGGCCAGGGTCTCGGCCACGTGCAGCCGCGCGAGCATGCGCCGGATGGCCAGCGGGCCCTGCACCTTCGCCGCCAGCGATGTCGGCGCGAAGTCGGCGGCGCCGGCCTGCGAACCGACCAGCGCGAGCCGGCCCTCGCCCAGGTCGGCCAGCGCCTCGACCAGCGATTCGGGCGACTCGACCAGCACCCCCTCGATCAGCTGTCCCAGCGCCCCTTCGACCGCGTTCTCCCAGCCCGGCTCGACGCTGAGCTGCTCGCCAACGCGCCTGGCCGAGTCCAGGCCGTGGCGGCGCAGCCACTCCACCGCGGCGCCCTGCTCCTGGCCCAGCGCGGCGTGCTGCAGCGTCTCCAGCGAGGACAGGCGCCCGCGCGCCTCCTGCGCCTGCTTGCGCACGTCCGACAGCTCGTTCTGGCTGGCGCGCTGCTGATCCTGCAGGTCCAGCGCGGCCTGCTTGCGGACCTCGAGCTGCTCGTTGAGCCCGTCGAGCGCGAGCTTCTGCTCCTCATGGCGCAGGGCGATGGCCTCGAACGCTTCCGACAGCGCCTCCAGGTCGAGCGCGCCACGCTCGCCGACCAGCTGTTCGCGGCGCCGGTCGGCGTCCAGCGACTGGCGGTCGAGGTAGTCCACACGGGTGCGCTCGACGTCGCCCGCGCGCGAGGCTTCGTTCTGCTCCCGGTTGTGCGACTCCCAGCGCTGCTGCCAGTCGGCCAGTGCTTCCTCGGCGGCGCGCAGCGCGTCCTGGCGCACTTCGTCGTCCTCGCGCAAGGCCTCGAGCTGCGGCTCGGCATCGGCGATCGCCGCCTGCAGTTCCTCCAGCCGGGACTGGTCGCCGCTGATGTGCGCGCCGATCTCCTCCAGCGCGTGGCGGGTTTCCTCGCGCGCCTTGTGCAGGCGCTCGGCCATCTCGCGCTGGTGCGCGATCTGCTGTTCGATCCGCGCCAGGGTGCCGCCCACTTCGTAGTTGGCCGCCTGCACGCGGCTGAGCGCGGTGCTGGCCTCGTCGCGGCGCACGCGGCCGGTTTCCAGCTCGCGTTCGGCTTCGCGCTGTTCGGCGATCAGCTGCTGCAGGCGGGTTTCCTCCTGCGACAGGCCCTGCCGCAGGGCCTGCAGCTGGGCGTCCAGCGCACGGAACTCCAGCGCCTTCCACTGCGCGTCGCGGATCTTGCGTTCTGCCTGGATCGCGGTGTATTGCTCGGCCTGCTTCGCCTGGCGGGCCAGGTGCTGGAGCTGCTTGCCGACTTCCTCGCGCAGGTCGTTGAGGCGGTCGAGGTTCTCGCGCGTGTGCCGGATGCGGGTCTCGGTTTCCTTGCGCCGCTCCTTGTACTTGGAGATGCCGGCCGCTTCTTCCAGGTAGACGCGCAGCTCCTCGGGCTTGGCGTCGATCACCTGCGAGATCATGCCCTGCTCGATGATCGAGTAGCTGCGCGGCCCGAGGCCCGTGCCCAGGAACAGGTCGGTGATGTCACGGCGGCGGCAGCGGGCGCCGTTGAGGTAGTAGCTGCTCTGGCCGTCGCGGCTGACAGTGCGCTTGACCGAGATCTCGTTGAACGCCGCGTACTCGCCGCCGACGGTGTGGTCGGAGTTGTCGAACACCAGTTCGACCATCGCCTGCGACACCGGCTTGCGCGCGGTGGAGCCGGCGAAGATCACGTCGGTCAGCGAGTCGCCGCGCAGGCGGCTGGCCGAGCTCTCGCCCATCACCCAGCGCACCGCGTCGATGATGTTCGACTTGCCGCAGCCGTTCGGACCCACCACCCCGGTCATGTTGGTCGGCAGGTGCAGCGTGGTGGGATCGACGAAGGATTTGAATCCGGCGAGCTTGATCGTGGACAGGCGCATGCGGCGTTCGGAGGCCCTGGCCGCGCGCGGGACGCGGCCCTTGTTGGTTCTGGCAGAAGAATAGGAATGACGTTCAAGTCATTGAATGGACTGGGATCGAGGTGATCCCAATCGCATCCCGACCCGCGAGTATAGCGACCGGCCCGCTCCCCCGTCGCGGGTCCGCGGGCGGCGCCGGCCTCAGCCCGCCGCGTCGGCCAGGCGGCCCAGGAAGGTGCGGCACCAGGTGTGGATGTCGTAGCCGGTGATCGGCCGCATCATCGACTCCCAGCGCTCGCGGCGCTCGGCCAGCGGCATGCTGGCGGCGCGGGCGATGGCGTCGGCGACCCCGTCCAGGTCGTAGGGATTCACCAGCAGGGCCGCATCGAGCTCGGCCGCCGCGCCGGCCAGCATCGACAGGACCAGCACGCCCGGATCGTCCGGGTCCTGCGCCGCCACGTACTCCTTGGCCACCAGGTTCATGCCGTCGCGCAGTGGCGTCACCAGCCCGACCGTGGCCAGGCGGTAGAACCCGGTCAGGGTGGGATGCGGGAAATTGCGGTTGACGTAGCGCAGAGGGGTCCAGTCGGGTGCGGCGTGGGTGCCGTTGATGTGGCCGGCGATGCCCTCGAGCTGGTCGCGCAGCTGCTGGTATTCGGCCACGTCGCCGCGCGAGACCGGGGCGATCTGCAGGAAGGTCAGCTTGCCCCGCTCGCCCGGGTGGCGTTCGATGAACCGGCCGAAGGCGCGGAAGCGCTCGGGCAGGCCCTTGGAGTAGTCCAGCCGGTCCACGCCGATGGCGAGCTTGCGCCCGCTCAGGCTGTCGCGCAGCGCGCGCACCGCGGCCTTGTTGACCGCAGCCGCGGACTGCTGGGCGATGCGCCTGGCGTCGATGCCGATCGGGAACGCGCCCACGGCCACCGTGCCGCCACCGGGCAGCTTCACCGTGCCGTTGGCGTCCAGCGAGGCGCCGCCGAAGATCCGCGCATAGGTGCGGAAGCGATCGGCGTCGCGCGCGGTCTGGAAGCCGACCAGGTCGTAGGCGAAGAACGTGCCGAACAGGCGGCCGTGCTCGGGCAGCGCCGAGACGAGGTCGGCCGAGGGCATCGGCACGTGCAGGAAGAAGCCGATCCGGCAGCGCACGCCGCGCTCGCGCAGCATCGCCGCGAGCGGGATCAGGTGGTAGTCGTGGATCCACAGCTCGTCGTCGTCGCGCAGCTGGGGGGCGAGCTTCTCGGCGAACAGGAGGTTGACGCGGCGGTAGCCCGCGCGCGTCTCACGGGCGTAGTCGACCAGGTCCAGGCGCGAATGCAGCAGCGGCCACAGGGTCCGGTTGGCGAAGCCGTTGTAGTAGGCGTCGTGGTCGGCGCGGTTGAGGTCCATGGTGACGTAGCGCACGTCGCCGGCTTCCTGCTCGTGCAGGCGGCCGCTGTCCTCGCGCACCACCTTGCCGCTCCAGCCGAACCAGAGTCCGCCGCGCGTGCCCAGCGCGGCCTCCAGGCCCACGGCCAGGCCACCGGCGCGGTTCTCCCCCGGCAGCGCCACGCGGTTGGATACGACGACCAGACGACTCATGAGGCCTCCTGCCAGCTGCGCGAAAGCCGCATCGCGGCGATGATCAGTCCCACGTGCGAGTAGGTTTGCGGGAAGTTGCCCCAGGCCTGCCCGTCGTCGAAGGCCAGGTCCTCCGACAGCAGCCCCAGGTGGTTGCGGCGCGCCAGCAGCCGCTCGAACATCGCCCGCGCCTCGTCGGCGCGCCCGGTCGCGGCCAGCGCGTCGATATACCAGAAGGTGCAGATGGTGAAGCTGGTCTCCGGCTCCCCGAAATCGTCCGGCGCGACGTAGCGGAACAGCGCATCGCCGCGGCGCAGCTCGCGGCCGATGGCATCGACGGTGGCCACGTAACGCTGATCGTCCGGTGCCAGGAAGCCGATGTCGGCCAGCAGCAGCAGCGAGGCATCGAGGTAATCGCTGTCGAACGAGGCGCTGAAATGGTTGGCGTCCGGTCGCCAGGCGCGGTCGATGACGCGGGCGTGGATCGCGTCGGCCCTCTCCCGCCAGTACGCGGTGCGCGCCTCCAGCCCCAGCAGCGTCGCGATCTTGGCCAGCCGGTCGCAGGCCGCCCAGCACATCGCGGCGGTGTAGGTATGCACCTCGGCGCGACCGCGGAATTCCCACAAGCCCGCATCGGGCTGGTCGTGCAGCGCCCAGGCGCGCTCGCCCAGCGGTTCAAGGCGTTCGAACGCGGCCGCGTCGCCCGGATGGGCCAGGCGTTGGTCGAAGAACAGCTGGGTCGAGGCCAGCACCACGCTGCCGTAGACGTCGTGCTGCTTCTGCACCCAGGCCAGGTTGCCGCGCCGTACCGGGCCCATGCCGCGGTAGCCGGCCAGGCTCGCGACCTCGGCCTCCTCGAGTTCGGCGGCGAAGTCGATGCCGTACAGCGGCTGCAGGCTGCCGTCGTGGGTGGCGATGTTGTAGATGTAGCGCAGGAACTCTTCCATGCTGCGCGTCGCGCCGAGCCGGTTGAGCGCGCGCACCACGAAGGCCGCGTCGCGCAGCCAGCAGTAGCGGTAGTCCCAGTTGCGCGTGGTGTGCGGCGCCTCGGGGATCGAGGTGGTCATCGCCGCGATGATCGCGCCGCTGTCCTCGTACTGGCACAGCTTGAGCGTGATCGCGCTGCGGATCACCGCCTGCTGCCAGTCCAGCGGGATGGACAGGTAACGCACCCATTCGCGCCAGTAGGCTTCGGTGCGGCCGATGGCCTCTTCGACGTAGCCCGACAGCGAGCGCTGCAGCGGCTCGTCCGCGCCGAACACCTGGTGCACCGGCTCGTTGAGCATGAACCAGGTCTGCTCGCGCAGGAACCGGATCGGCACGTCGGTGGTCATGCGCAGGGTGAAGCCCGGCAGCAGCCAGCGCATGTGGTTGCTGCCCCAGGTCGATTCGGGCACGCGCGCGCCCCAGTCCGCCAGCGGCCGCGCCCGCACGCGCACCCGCGGGCTGCCGGCCAGCGGGGTGATCCGGCGGATGATCGAGACCGGCCGGTAGATGCGCCCGTTCTGCTTCCAGCGCGGGGCGAAGTCCAGCACCTCGACCGCCCCGCCGTGGCGGTCGTGCAATACCGTGCGCAGCAGCGCGGTGTTGGTGACGTAGTGCTGCTCGCTGCGCTCGAAATCCTCCAGCTCCACCGCCAGGTCGCCGCCCTCGTGCTGGCGCGGCGACAGCAGCGCGCAGAATGCGGGGTCGCCGTCGAAGGCCGGCAGGCAGCTCCACACCACGCGCGCTTCGCGATCGATCAGCGCGCCGAAGCTGCCATTGCCGATGACTCCCAGGTCGAGCGTCTGCTGCATCCGTCCTCCTCCGTTCAAGCGCCTGCTCCCAGCCACGCATGGACCGCGGCGATGTCCGGAAGACGATGGCGCGCGACGCTGGCGCGATCGCCCACCAGTACGCCCATCCCGCCATGCGCGTTGACCGCGCGGAAACCATGCTCGTCGGTCAGGTCGTCGCCCACGAACACCGGCTGACGTCCGCGGAACGGCGCCTCGCCGAGGAACGCATCGATGGCCATGCCCTTGTCGGCGTGGCGCGGGCGCAGTTCGACCACCCTGTCGCCGGGCTGCAGGTGGTAGCCGGGCAGGCGCTGCACGGCCTGCGCGGCAAAGGCCTGCAGGGCATCGGCCGCTGCGGGCGCGGCGCGCCAGTGCAGGGCCACCGCCTCGCCCTTGTCCTCGACCAGCGCGCCCGGCCAGGCGGCGGCCAGCTCCAGCGCCTGCAGATGCACGGCCTCCAGCGCCGCGGGCGGCGGCGGCGGGGCCGCCAGCGTTTCGCCGGCGCGACGGCGCTGCAGGCCGTGCAGCCCGGCGGCGGCCAGCTGCAGCGGCGCGAACAGGCGGTCGAGCATCTCCACGCGTCGCCCGCTGACCAGCGCGATCGCGCCGTCCATCGCATTCGCGAGTACGCCGAGCCGTTCGACCAGCCGGGCCGAGACATAGACCTGTTCCGGATCGTCGGCAAACGGCACCAGCGTCCCGTCGACGTCGAGGAACAACGCCCAACGGTCGGACAGCGGTGGCGGCGGCGGCAAGGTGGGGGGGCCGTCGGACATCATGGCGGCATGATGGCGTGGATCGCGCGCTCGCGCCATGAAGACGCCGTCAGCGGCGCGTCAAGGCGGCGCCGCCGACCGGGTCGAACAGATGCAGCTGCGCCGGCGCGATGCGCAGCCGCAGCGTGCTGCCCGGCTCCGGCAACTGCTCGGGCGGCAGGCGCGCGACCAGCGCATGTCCGCCCAGCCGCAGGTACGCGTGCACGTCGCTGCCGACCGGCTCGATCACGTCCACGTCCGCGGCGAAGCCTTCGTCCGCGGCAGCCTGCAGCAGGTGCTCGGGACGCACGCCCAGCTGCACGCCCTGCCCGTCCAGGCCCGGGTCGATGCCCTCATCCCCGGCGGGCAGCGGCAACCGGGTGCCGTCGCCAAGCAGCAGCCACCAGCCATCTTCGCGCAGCAGCGTGCCGGGCAGCACGTTCATCGCCGGACTGCCCAGGAACGTGGCCACGAACAGGTTCGCCGGCCGGCGGTACAGCGCCATCGGCGTGTCGATCTGCTGGACCTGTCCGTCCTGCATCACCACGATGCGCTGGCCGAGCGTCATCGCCTCGACCTGGTCGTGGGTGACATAGAGCATGGTTGCGCCCAGCTGCCGGTGCAGGCGCGCGATCTCCACCCGCATGCCGGCGCGCAGCCGGGCATCCAGGTTGGACAGCGGCTCGTCGAGCAGGAACACCTGCGGCTGCCGCACCAGCGCGCGCCCCAGCGCGACGCGCTGGCGCTGGCCGCCCGACAGTTGCGCAGGGCGCCGCGACAGCAGGCCGTCGAGTTCGAGCATCCGCGCCGCCTCGCCCACCCGCGCCGCGATCGCGTCGGCAGGCAGGCGCCGCAGCTTCAGCGCAAAGCCCAGGTTCTCGGCCACGGTCATGTGCGGGTACAGCGCGTAGTTCTGGAACACCATGGCGATGTCGCGCTTGCCGGGCGCGACGTCATTCACCCGCCGCCCGCCGATCAGCAGGCTGCCCGACGTGATCGCCTCCAGCCCGGCCACCATCCGCAGCAGCGTGGTCTTGCCGCAACCCGACGGACCAACCAGCACCAGCAGTTCGCCGTCGGCGACCTCGAAGCTCGCGCCGGCCACGGCCACATGCCCGTCCGGATACACCTTTCGCAGCTGGTCCAGTTGCACGTGCGCCACTCGCTTCTCCCGGCTGGATGGTTGCGTCCGCGCGCTGCACGCGACCGCGGTGGCGGCGGACGCGGCCGACCTCGACACTGCGCTTCGGACGATTGCGTTACTCTCGCAATGTAATCGTTTTCATGCCGCACAGGCCACTTCAGGACACCACACGCCGATGAGCTCCTCCCCCGCCAAGGACTTCCGCTTCCCCGAAGGCTTCCTCTGGGGCGCCGCGACCGCCGCCCACCAGATCGAGGGATCGCCGCTGGCCGATGGCGCCGGCCCCAGCATCTGGACCCGCTTCGCGCACACGCCCGGCATGACCCTCAACGGCGACACCGGCGATGTCGCCTGCGACCACTACCACCGCTGGAAGGAGGACGTGCGGCTGATGCGCGAACTCGGCCTGCAGGCCTACCGCTTCAGCGTGTCGTGGTCGCGGATCCTGCCCGAGGGGATCGGCCGGGTGAACCAGGCGGGGCTGGACTTCTATTCGCGCCTGGTCGACGAACTGCTCGAGAACGGGATCGAGCCACTGCTCACCCTCTACCACTGGGACCTGCCGGCCGCGCTCGACGACCGCGGCGGCTGGCTCAACCGCGATTGCGCCGACTGGTTCGCCGAGTACGGCGCGACGCTGTACCGCGCCCTCGACGGACGGGTGAAGAAGTGGGTGACGATCAACGAACCCTGGGTGGTCACCGACGGCGGCTACCTGCACGGCGCCCTGGCGCCGGGCCACCGCAGCCGCTTCGAGGCGCCGATCGCCGCGCACAACCTGATGCGCGCGCATGGCGCGGCGGTGCAGGCCTATCGCGCCGAGGGCGCGCACGAGATCGGGCTGGTGGTGAACATCGAGCCCAAGTACCCGGCCAGCGATTCCTCGGAGGACGCGGGCGCGGTGCGCCGTGCGCATGCGTACATGAACGAGCAGTTCCTGCACCCGGCCCTGCTCGGAACGTATCCACCGGAACTCAAGGAGATCTTCGGCGAGGCCTGGCCGGACTTTCCCGCCGAGGATTTCCAGCTGATCCGGCAGCCGCTGGATTTCGTCGGCATCAACTACTACACGCGCAGCGTCACCGCCGACGGCGACAGCTATCCGCTCAACACGCAGGTGGTGCGCCAGCCGCTGGGCACCTATACCGAAACCGGCTGGGAAGTCTTCCCGCAGGGCCTGACCGAACTGCTGCTGTGGTTCAAGCAGACCTACGGCGACCTGCCCGTCTACATCACCGAGAACGGCGCGGCCTTCTTCGACCCGCCGGTGGCCGACGCCGGGCGCGTGCGCGACCCCCTGCGAATTGATTACCTGCGAAAGCATTTGTCCGCGATCCACGACGCGATCGCCGCCGGCGTGGACGTCCGCGGCTACATGGCGTGGTCGCTGCTGGACAATCTGGAGTGGTCGCTGGGCTATTCGAAGCGGTTCGGTATCATCCATGTCAACTACGGGACGCTCGAGCGCACCCCGAAGGACAGCGCACGCTGGTACTCTGGCATCATTCGGAGCCACGGGCGAAGCCTGTCCGATCCCCTTCCCTACTGATGGCAACGCGGGCGTCAATGCACGACTCACTCCTGCTGTTCGGCGCCACTGGCGACCTGGCTCAACGCTACCTGTTCCCCTCCCTGATGCACCTGTTGCGCGACAGGCTGCTGCCGGAGGACTTCCGCGTCGTCGCGATCGGCCGCACCCCGCACGACGATGACGCCTTCCGCGCCTGGCTGCGCGAACGCATCGCCGGGGACGCGCGCAACAACGGCGCGGTCGAGAACCTGCTCCGGCGGATCCACTATCACCCGATCGACCTCACCGACGTCGACGGCATGGCGGCGACGCTGTCGCGCTATGCCGACCGCCCGGCAGTGAGCTACCTGTCCACGCCGCCGAACCTGTTCGAGTCCGCCTGCCTCGGCCTCAAGGCCGCCGGCCTGCTCGAGCCGCCCTCGCGCCTGGTGCTGGAGAAGCCGATCGGCCACGACCTGGCCTCGGCGCGCGAGATCGACGCCACGCTCAAGTCGGCGCTGGACGAGTCGCGGATCTTCCGCATCGACCATTACCTCGGCAAGGCGCCGGTGCAGAACCTGCTCGCGCTGCGCTTCGGCAACACCCTGCTCGAAGCGGTGTGGGACAACCGCTGCATCGAGTCGGTGGACATCCTGGTCGCCGAGACCGCGGGCGTGGATGGCCGCGAAGGCTATTACGCCGACTACGGCGCGCTGCGCGACATGGTCCAGAACCACATGCTGCAGCTGCTGGCGCTGATCGCGATGGAACCGCCGGCCGCGCTCGATGCCGACAGCGTGCGCGACGAGAAGCGCAAGGTGCTGCGCGCGCTGCGCCCGATGACCGCCGCCGAGGCCGCCACCGACAGCGTCCGCGGCCGCTATACAGCGGGCGTGGTGGAAGGCGCGGCCGCGAAAGGCTTTACGGCTGACAGCGCTGTCGAAACCTTTGTCGGCCTGCGCGCCTGGATCGACAACTGGCGCTGGGCCGGCGTGCCGTTCCGGCTGGTGACCGGCAAGCGCATGCCCTCGCGCACCACCGAGGTGCTGGTGAACTTCAAGCCGGTGACGCACTGGGTGTTCGACCGCCCCGACCGCGAGCAGGCCCGTCCCAACAGCCTGCGCATGCGCCTGCAGCCCGAGGAAACCATCGAGCTGGGCCTGATGGGTTCGCTGGCCGCGCCCGAATGGGGCGCGACCGAACTGATGCCGATGTCGCTGGACCTGTCGATGCTGCCGCCCAAGCGCCGCATCGCCTACGAGCGCCTGATGATCGACGCGCTCAAGGGCGACCAGACCCTGTTCGTGCGCGACGACGAGGTCGAGGCGCAGTGGCGCTGGATCGACAGCATCAGCGCCGCCTGGCAGCAGGCCGGCACGCCGGTGCAGGACTACCCCGCCGGCTCCTGGGGCCCTGCCGCCGCGGCCGGCTTCCTGCCACGCACCGTCGGCAAGGCGGGCAGCCGCGGATGAGCGCCACCCGCATCCTGCTGGCGGACATCGGCGGCACCAATGCCCGCTTCGCCCTGGCCGATCCCGAGGCCGACTCGCCGCTGCTGGTCGACAGCGTGCAGCGCTTCGCCGTGGCGGACTTCCCGTCGCTGGCCGATACCGCGCGCCACTACCTGGTCGAGACCGGCCAGGCCGAGGCCGGCATCCGCCATGGCGTGTTCGCGGTGGCCGGGCGGGTGGACGGCGACGAGGCGCGCATCACCAACCACCCCTGGGTGATCTGCCGCCGGCGCACGCTGGCGCAGCTGGGATTCGAGCGGGTCAGCCTGGTCAACGATTTCGCCGCGCAGGCGATGGCCATCCCGCTGCTGCAGGCCGGCGACGTGGTGCCGATCGGCGCCGCCACCTGGTCGCCGGAGCGCGCACCGCAGCACCGCACCTACGCCATCCTCGGCCCCGGCACTGGCCTGGGGGTAGGCGCGCTGATGATCCGCGAAGGCCGCCATTTCCCGCTCGAGACCGAGGGCGGACACGCCAGCTTCGCGCCCGGGACGCCGGAGGAACTTGCGATCCTGGCGCAGCTGTCGGCGCAGTTCGGGCGCGTGTCGAACGAACGCCTGGTCTGCGGACCGGGCCTGGTCAACATCCATCGCGCGCTCAGCGAGATCGCCGGCGAGGATCCCGGTCCGCTGCAGCCGGCCGACGTCACCGCGCGCGCCCAGGCCGGCGATCCGCGCTGCATGCGCGCGGTCGACGTGTTCTGCGCGGTGTTCGGTGCCGTGTCCGGCGATCTGGTGCTGACCCTCGGTGCCTGGGACGGCGTGTTCCTCACCGGCGGCCTGGTGCCGAAGATGCTGGACGCCCTGCAGCACTCCGGCTTCCGCCAGCGCTTCGAGCACAAGGGCAGGTTCTCGCCGGCGATGGCGCGCGTGCCGTCGCTGGCGGTGCTGCATCCCAATGCGGGCCTGCTCGGCGCGGCGGCCATCGCCCGGCGTGAAGCGCTGGAGGCGCCGACGCCATGAGCACGCACGACGCCCGTCCAGACACCAGCGGTACCGCGCGGGCGCCGGACGTGCAGATGCACACCTACGAGTCGCTCACCCAGTGGACCTGGGGCGCGGCGGTGGCGATTTCCTCGGTACTGGGCCGCGACCTGCAGGAGAAGCCGCGTGCGCGCCTGCTGCTGTCCGGCGGCAGCACGCCGGCGCCGGTCTACCAGGCGCTGGCCAAGGCGCCGCTGGACTGGGAGCGGGTCGACGTGGCCCTGGTCGACGAACGCTGGCTGCTCCCCGACGATCCCGACAGCAACTCCCGCCTGATCCGCGAATCGCTGCTGCACGAGCGCGCCGCTGCGGCGCGTTTCGAGAGCATCACCCGTCCCGGGCGCAGCATCGAGGAGGCGGTGAGCGCCGCCAACCTGCACGCCCAGGCGCCGCCCGGGGTGATCGTGCTGGGCATGGGCGAGGACGGGCATACCGCGTCGCTGTTCCCGCGCATGCAGAACCTCGAGGCCGCGCTGCAGTCGCGCACGCCCTACGTATCGGTCGACGCCACCGGCTGTCCGGGTGCGGGCAAGTTCCTGCGTCGCATCAGCCTGACGCCCGCCGGCCTGGCGCCAGCGCACACCCGGCTGCTGCTGATCCGCGGCGAGAGCAAGCGCAAGCTGCTCGAGCGCGTGCTTGGCGGCGACGACCCGCTCGAATACCCCGCGCGCATCGCGTTCCTGACTCCGGGCGCGCCCCTGCACATCCACTGGTGCCCGTGACCGCGCCGTCGCGGCGCCACAGACACGCACAGCCCTGAGCCCATGAACCTGCATCCCGTACTGCACGACGTCACCGAACGCATCCGCCAGCGCAGCAGCGCCTCGCGCGCGGCCTACCTGGCCGGCATCGAGGCGATGCGGGCGGCCGGACCCAGCCGCTCGCGCCTGAGCTGCGGCAACCTCGCCCACGGCTTCGCCGCCTGCGGTCCTTCGGACAAGTCGCGGCTGCGCGGCGGCGTCTCGCCCAACCTCGGCATCGTCACCGCCTACAACGACATGCTGTCGGCACACCAGCCCTACGAGCCCTACCCCGGCCTGATCCGCGCCCATGCCAGCCGCCTCGGCGCCACCGCGCAGGTCGCCGGCGGCGTGCCGGCGATGTGCGACGGCGTCACCCAGGGCCGCGCCGGCATGGAGCTGTCGCTGTTCTCGCGCGACGTGATCGCGCAGGGCACGGCGATCGCGCTGTCGCACGACATGTTCGACAGCACCGTGCACCTGGGCATCTGCGACAAGATCGTGCCGGGCCTGCTGATCGGCGCGCTGGCCTTCGGCCACCTGCCGGCGGTGTTCATCCCGGCCGGGCCGATGACGCCCGGCATCCCCAACAAGAAGAAGGCCGAGGTGCGCGAGCGCTACGCCGCCGGCGAAGCCACGCGCGAGGAACTGCTGGAGGCCGAGTCGGCTTCCTACCACTCGCCCGGCACCTGCACCTTCTACGGCACCGCCAATTCCAACCAGGTGCTGCTCGAGGCCATGGGCGTGCAGCTGCCGGGTTCGTTCGCCAATCCGGAAACCGCGGTGCGCGAGGCGCTGACCCTGGCGGCGACGGAGCGCGCGCTCGAGATCTCCGGCCTCGGCGACGACTATCGTCCGCTCGGACGCCTGATCGACGAGCGCGCCATCGTCAACGCCGTGGTGGCGCTGATGGCCACCGCAGGTTCGACCAACCACACCATCCACTGGCCGGCGGTCGCGCGCGCGGCGGGCATCCTGCTCACCTGGGACGACCTGGACGCGCTGTCGCAGGTGGTGCCGCTGCTCGCCCGCGTGTATCCCAATGGCGAGGCCGACGTGAACCGGTTCCAGGCCGCGGGCGGCATTGGCTTCGTGTTCCGCGAGCTGCTGGACGCGGGGCTGATGCACGGCGACATCGAGACCATCCTGCCCGGCGGCATGCGCGCCTGGTGCGACGAACCCACGCTGGCCGGCGGCCAGCTCGGCTTCGTCCCCGCGCCGGCGGCGAGCGGCGACGAGGACGTGGTGCGGCCGGCCTCGGCGCCGTTCGAGGCCCAGGGCGGGCTGCGCCTGCTGCGCGGCAACCTAGGCCGCTCGCTGATCAAGCTCTCGGCGGTGAAGCCCGAGTTCCGCACCATCGAGGCGCCCGCCGTCGTCGTCGACGACCCGCGCGCGCTCAACCGGCTGCATGCGGCCGGTGCGCTGCCGCGCGACTTCGTCGCCGTGGTCCGCTACCAGGGCCCGAAGGCCAACGGCATGCCGGAGCTGCACTCGCTGGCGCCGCTGCTGGGCATGCTGCAAAACCAGGGCCGGCGCGTGGCGCTGGTGACCGACGGGCGCCTGTCGGGCGCGTCGGGCAAGATTCCCGCCGCCATCCACCTCACCCCCGAAGCCGCGCGCGGCGGCCCGATCGCACGCCTGCGCGAAGGCGACATGCTGCGCCTGGACGGCGAGGCCGGCACGCTCGAGGTGCTGGTCGACGCCGGCGAATGGGCCGAGCGCGAGATCGCCCCGGATACCTCGCACTGCGCCTGGGACATCGGCCGCAACCTGTTCGCGTTCAACCGCGCGATGGTGTCGCCGGCCGACCAGGGTGCGCTGTCGATCTCCTGCGGCCCGCCCGCCCGCGATGGCGGGCCGTGGGAGTACGACCAGGAATACCAGCTGGGCGACGATCCGCGCGCCGCCGCACTCGCCCCGCACGAGCATCGCGACGCGTGATGGCGCAGGCGGCGCGGCACCGCCCGCCGCGCCTGTGCAGATGCGGATGCCCGACCGCCCATTCTCCTCCTCCAGACCGCGCCCATGACCATCGAACCGCTCCAGAACCGTGCCGAACAGCTCCTGCGCGAGGCCGGCATCCTGCCTGTCATCACCGTCGACAGCGTCGACCAGGGCCGCCGCATCGCCGAGGCGCTGCTCGAGGGTGGCCTGACGTCGCTGGAGCTGACCCTGCGCACGCCCGCGGCACTGGAGACGCTGGCGACGCTGAAAAAAGACCTTCCCGACATCGTGATCGGCGCGGGCACCGTGCTGTCCGGGGAACACATCCGCCAGTCGGTGGATGCCGGCGCCGATTTCCTGGTCACGCCCGGCACCCCTGCGCCACTGGCCGAAGCGCTCGCGCGCGCACCGATCCCGGCGGTGCCGGGCGGCGCCACGCCTACCGAGTTCCTCCAGCTGATGGCGCACGGCTTCCGCTGCTGCAAACTGTTCCCGGCCAACGCGGTCGGCGGACTGGCGATGCTCAAGGGCCTGGCCGGTCCGCTTGCCGGACTGAAGCTGTGCCCGACCGGCGGGATCAGCGAGTCCAACGCGGCCGAGTTCCTCGCCCAGCCGAACGTGCTGTGCGTGGGCGGTTCCTGGATGGTGCCGAAGGACTGGCTGGCCGCCGGCGAATGGAACAAGGTGCGCGACAGCGCCGCGAAGGCGGCAGCGATCATCGCCCAGGCGCGCGCGTAGCAGGCGCAATGCGGCGTCCCGCTCGCGGACGCTTTCAGGAAAGGCGCGGCTGGGCCGCGGTGAGCATGCCGATCACTGCAGCAGCAGCGCCGCCCGCTGCCGGCGCCACCACGCCGCGTGCAACAGGTACCACGCGGCCAGCAGCCAGCCCAGCTGCCATTCCAGCGCGTTCTCGATCCGGTCCTTCAGCCAGGCATCGTCGACCACTGCCGTGGCCGCGACGCTGCCCACGCCCAGCAGCAGCATCATCGCGCTGACCATGATCATCACGCGGACGATGCCGCGCGTCGCCACGTCCTCGCCGGCGCCGCGCAGGAACCGCAGCTGCGCCAGGTAGCCGAATCCGAAGAAGCACACCACGCCGTAGCGGCGAAGGAAGCGGTAGGCCTCACCCTCGCTGCCCAGGAAGGTGGCATAGACCGCCAGTGCGATCGCGGCGATGCCGCCCAGCCAGGCTACGTCGCGCCAGCCCCGACCGAGCCAGCGCGCCACCAGCCACCAGTGCACGCCCACCAGCAGCGCGCACGGCAGCACCAGCAGCCGGAACACGTGGTTGGCCAGGCCGTGGCGCCCGGCGCGGCTGATCGAGGTGCAGCCTTCCAGCACGGGGATGCAGGCCTGGACGTAGCCATCGCGGATCGACAGCCAAAGCCCCAGGTGCGCCGCGGCCGTGAACAGCACCGCGATGGCGACGGGCAGCGGCCAGAGCGGAAACGGGTGCGCGGTCGAGGGAGGCATGGGCAGCAGGTGGGCGGCGTCGGGCGTCAGGCTACACAGCCGCGCGCGAAGCGACGGTCAGAGGCAGGGCTGCGCCGGGAACATCCGCACTCCGTCGTGCCGGACGCCGGTCGCTCATCTCGAGCGCCGGCTACGCAGTACCGATGCGATCCGTTGCCCCAACGCGGCAGGGGATCGCCGGATCCGATGCGGACGGGTTGCGCACGACCACTCCCTACGCACGCGTGCTTCCCTACTGCTCCGCCTCGACACGCACGCGTGCCGGCAGCGTCGTCACCCGCAGCTCGGCGCCATCAAGCCCCGCCTCGCCGGACTCGACCGTCAACCCGGCCGGTTCGCCCGCCAGCGGCCACGGAAGCACCAGTCCGCCGGCCGGCAGCTGCAGGCCGGTATCGTCCACCTCCAGCAGCAGGCCGTCGCCATCGCGACGCAGGCGGTAGGCGAGCGTGCCGTGCGCGGTGCGCAGGCCGGCGATGCCAACCCCGTCGCCCTCCAGCCAGTCGCGCGGCACGCCCGCGGCCAGCACCAGGCTGTCGTCGCGTTCGCGCGCGTAGGCGAACATGTCCAGCGCCGAGCGGACGAAATCCGACGCGACCCAGGCATGCGGCAGGTCGCCGAGGAAGAACGGCTTGCGCGGCGTGCGCGAGACCACCTCGCCCCACTGGTTCCAGGGTTCGGGCGCGCGGTCTGCGAAGAAATAGTCCACCGCCTCCTGCGCCCGCTCGCGCCAGCCCAGGCGCACGAACGCGCCCACGTTGCGCCATTCGTAGGGCGTGTAGTCCTTCCACTCGAGCGTGCCGTCGCGGCGCGCGACGAAGTGGCGCCAGTAGCGTTCGAAGGTGCCGTGCAGCAGGTCCTGCGGCAGGCGTTCCTGTTCGCCGCCCGGCGCCAGCGCAATCGTGGTCGAGGTGGGATCGAAGTCGCCCAGCTCCGCCGCGCCGGGCAGGAAGCCGATGTCGTGCTGCCTGGCCGCCGCGCGCAGCGAGTCCATCAGGTCGTCGTGGAACTGGTCGCGCGATTCGGCCATGCGCCTGGCGTCGTCCTCGCGCCCCAGCGCCTGGGCGACCTGCACCGCATCCTTGTAGCCGCGCAGCGCCCAGAAGTTGTCCCAGTACGAATGCATCGGCTTGGCCGAATAGCCCTCGTGGCTGATGGACGCGGGCATCATCCCGTAGAAGGCCCGGTTGGTGCGGCGGTTGGCGGCCGTGCGCTCGGACAGGCGCAGCTGTTCCATGTAGCGCCAGGCGCCCTCGACGTGAGGCCACATCCGCGCCAGGAACTCGTCGTCGCCGGTGTAGCGCCAGTACTCGGCGATGTTGAAGATCAGCTGGCCGTGGCTGTCGTTCTCGGGCACGGGATCGCTGCCGCGGTCGTCCACGCAGCACGGGACCTTGCCGCTGTCGAACTGGAAGGGCGCGTACCACTCCAGGTACTCGCGCACCACCTCCGGCCGGCCCATGCGCAGCAGGCCTTCGGAGATCATCGCGCCATCGCGGATCCAGCTGCGCGAATAGGAGCGCGTGCCCGGCTGCAGGCGCGGGCCGGAGCGCGAGACCAGCATGTGCGCCAGCGACGTGCGCAAGGTGTCGGCCAGCGCCTGCCCCTGCGAAGGCAACCGCAGGGCGACCCGGTCGAGCTTGTCCCGCCACATTTGCGCGGTCTCGTCCTGCAGCGTGTCCGCATCCCACCAGCGACGCGCCAACCCGGCGTTCCCGCTCATCGGCACCATCACGTCGATGGTCCGCGTTTCCCACGGCGCCAGGCGCATGCGGTACAGCAGCGCGCCCGACGCCAGCCCGGCTTCGTCGATCACGCTCCTGGACGCGGGCGGGCGCCGCGCCTCCAGGTGCGAGACCGCCATGCCGGCATCGAATACGGTGGCGAAGGCGGCCGCGGGCAGCTGCTTTGCGAACACCCGGGGCCGGCCCTCGACGGAGACCGTCCCGCCATCGATGGACAGGGCGCGGATCGGACTGACTCCGCCGCGGGTATTGAGGAACTGGCTGGGCGGGTTGACCTGGAACGGGCGTACCGCCAGCGCCAGCGTGTAGTCGCGCGGCATCCCGCCCGGGTTGGAGAGCCGGTAGCGCGCGACCAGGCGCGAACTCGCCGGCTCGCCGTGCGCGAACGCGGTGATGTCGAGCTGCAGGTCGTCGCGCGTCCAGTGCACGGTCGGGATGGGCAGGTAGCGCTCCTGCAGCGATTGCCGCGTGCGCACGTCGTTCCAGGTGGCCAGGACGCCATCGACCAGCACGAAGGGTTCGATGCTGAAACCGCCGCGCGCGACCTCGATCGCGCCGTCCTCGCCGATCAGTCCCTGCTGGCGGCCGCCATCCAGGCCGAGGATGGTCCAGTAGGGCTGCTCACCGCTGAAGCCGCGCGGGTACAGCCCCTTGCGCGACTGCGCGGCGATCGCGGCGATGAAGTCGTTTGGAGTCGCGGCGAAGGCCAGCGGCTGCACGGACACTTCGCCAAGCGCGTAGCGGCGCCCGGGCCCGTCGATGAAGTCGAACGCGACGTAACGGGCTTCGGATTCGGGCAGCGGGATCCAGTCGTCGCCACCGTCGCCCTGCTCCACCCGGCGCACGTCGCGCCAGGCAAGCCCGTCGTCCGACAGCGCGATCCGGTAGCGCGAGGCATGCCGGCCGCTCTCCCAGCGCAGCCGCAGGCCGCCGAACTCGCGCACGCTGCCCAGGTCCAGCACCAGCCGCTGCGGTACCGGGGACACGTCCGCGCTCCACGCGGTGGCAGTCAGGCCGTCCACTGCCAGCGCCGCATCGCCGGCGGTGGCGACGGCGCTCGCCAGCAGCGGTCCCTGGTCCTGCGCAGGCAGCACTTCGAACGACAGCGTGTCGAAGCACACGCTGCCGCGGCCGCCGGCGTTGTTGTAGATCGTGAACTCGAGCCGGGCACTGCTGCGCAGCACCGGGTCGGGATCCGGACCCCAGGCCTTCCCGACATGCCGGCGGCGGTACTGCACCGGCGTCCACTGGCGCGGGAACCTGTAGTGCGGCCGGTTCACCCACCACACGTTGTCGCCGCTGGCATCGACGAGCTTGAACTGCAGGTCGTTGTCCGGCGAATCGCCGCGCAGCTGGAACGAGAAGCGGAAGTTGTCGGGGTACGCCATCGCCAGGTCGCGCTGGATCCCCACGTGGCCGGACACGCCGTTGAAATCGTAGTCCAGGCACAGCGCCTGGCCCTGCTGCCCCTCCGCCAGGCGCAGGCTGCCGCTGACCTGGTCCGAGGCCACGACGCGCCAGGGCGCGGGATCCTCGAATCCGTCGAGCAGCCGCGGCGGTTCCGGCACGGCGGCGGGATCCTGGGCCAAGCTCGTCGACAGCGCCACCGGCGCGCAGAGCCAGCTGGCCACGAGCAGCATCGCGGTTGCTGCGCGCGCGATGGCGCGCGGTTTCGCCCGTGGTCCGGGTGGCACTTCAGTCATGTTCCAGCTCCTCCGCCGGCAAGCGTAGCCGACGCGCCGGGCCTCTGGCGTCGCGCGCCTTCGGACACGCGGGTGGTCCAGTTTCCACGTCGATCCACGCGCCAGCAATGCGTCCGGTCACCCCTTGACGCTCCCCAGCAGCAGTCCCTGGATGTAGTAGCGCTGCAGCAGCAGGAACAGCGCCAGCACGGGCAGCACCGTCACCACCGCCCCCGCCATCATCAGTTCGACGTCCATGACGTGCTCGCGCGACAGCGCGGCCAGCGCAACCGGCAGGGTGTAGTGCTGCTGGTCGGTCAGGACGATCAGCGGCCACATGAAATCGTTCCACGCGCCCATGAAGGTGAAGGTGGCCAGCGTCACCAGCACCGGCTTGAGCAGCGGCAGCACGATCCGGAAGAAGATCCGCGCCTCGCCCGCGCCATCGATACGCGCGGCCTCGATCAGCTCGTCGGGAATGCTGCGCGCGTACTGCCGCACCAGGAAGATGCCGAACACCGAGGCCATGCCGGGAATGATCACACCCCAGTAGCTGTTGACCAGCCCCAGCTGCTTCATCAGCAGGAACAGCGGCAGCATCGCCACCTGCGCGGGCACGACCAGCGCGGCCAGCAGCAGCTGGAAGATCCGCTCGCGCCCGGCGAAGCGCAGTTTGGCGAAGGCATAGCCGGCCATGGTGTTGAGCAGCAGCGACAGTGCGGTGATCGCGAGCGAAACCAGCAGGCTGTTGGCGAAGTTGCGGCCGATGCCGGTACTGGCGAACAGCTCGCGATAGCTGTCGAGGGTGGCGGTGGACGGCAGGAACGGCGGCGGGAAATGGCTGGCTTCGCCGCGCGGCATCAGCGAGACCGACAGCATCCACAGCAACGGCGCCAGGCTGAGCGCGGCCAGCGCCAGCAGCGCGGCGTTGACCTGCAGCGCCTCGGCGCGCGAGCGCCCGACCAGGCTCATACCAGCCCCCGCCTGCGACCGGCGCGCAGCAGCAGCGCGGTCACGCCGAGGATGATCAGGAACAGCAGGAACGCCACCGCCGAGGCGCGTCCCAGGTTCCACCATTTGAAGCCTTCCTCGAACATGTAGTACAGCACGCTGACCGTGCTCTGCAGTGGATCGCCGCGGGTCATCACATAGGGTTCGGCGAACAGCTGGAAGTAGCCCGACACCGTGATCACGCCCACCACCAGCAGCACCGGCCCCAGCTGCGGCAGGGTGATGTGCAGCAGCTGGCGCCAGCGCGAGGCGCCGTCGATGCGCGCGGCCTCGTACAGCTCCTGCGGGATCGCCTGCAGCCCGGCCAGGAAGATCACCATGTTGTAACCGAAGTTCTTCCAGATCGCGAACAGCATGATCGTGGGCATCGCCCAGCGTGGATCGCCGAACCAGTCGACCGGGCCGACGCCCACCTGCCCCAGCCCCCAGTTCACCAGCCCGTAGCTGGTGTGGAACAGGTAGCGCCAGATCACCGCCACCGCGACCAGCGTGGTCACCACCGGCGCGAACAGCGCGGTACGCAGCAGCGCGCGCATCCTCGCCAGCGGCGAATTGAGCAGCAGCGCGGCGCCCAGCGAGACCGCGATCGACAGCGGCACGCCGACCACCACGAAGTACACGGTGTTGCCCAGCGCCTTCCAGAACATCGGCGTGCGCAGCAGCTCGAGGTAGTTGCCCAGTGCGACGAAGCGCAGGTGCGCCGGATCGGCCAGCGCGTAGAGATCGAAATCGGTGAGGCTCAGCAGCAGCGCGGCGAATACCGGTAGCCCGAAGAACACCCCGAGCACGATCAGCGCCGGTGCCACGAACGTCCAGGCGGCGAGGTCAGCACGCATGGCCGCTGTCCTGGTGCACGATGCCCGCCCTCACCCGCCCTGCTCCTGTTCTCGCACCCAGCGACGCTTTTCCAGGATCGCATCCACGCGCGCGTCCAGTTCCCGCACCGCAGCGTCCTGCGATTGTCCCCCGCGCACCACGCGCTCGGTGGCCAGCCGCATCTCCTGCGCGATGCGCTCCCATTCGAGCACCTGCGGCGTCGGCCGCACGCGTTCGAGCTGGTCGCGGAACGCATGCGCCAGGGCGTCGTTGGCCAGCGCCGGATGCGCCCAGGTGCTGCGGCGCGGCGGCAGGTCGCCGATCAGCGCGTGGAAGCGCTGCTGGATCTCCGGCCGCGACAGGAATTCGACCAGCTTCCACGCCGCCTCCTTGTTCCGCGAGGAGCGGAACAGCACCAGGCTGGTGCCGCCGGCAATCCCCGCACCGGGGCCATCGGGTCCGGGCAGCGGCATCGTGCCCCAGGCGCCGGCAAGCTCCGGCGGCTGCCGTCGCCGGAACTCGCGGATGTTCCAGGGGCCGGACAGGTAGAACGCGAACGACCCGCGGAAGAATTCGTCCCACACGTTCGAGATCTGGGTTTCCGACACCGGTGGCGCCCAGCCGCGCTCGAAAATGCCGGCGTAGAACGCGAGGGCCTTGCGGAAGCCCGGACCGCTGAAATTGCCCCGTCCGCCGTCCTCGCGCAGCAGCGGATCGCCGGTCTGCAGTGCCAGCGACAGCGGCGGCTCGAACTCGTTGACCGGGAGCAGGATCGCATGCCGTCCGGGCGGTCCGGCCCGGTCGAGGGCCGCCATCGCCTGTTCCCATTGCGCCCAGGTGCGCGGCGGCGCATCGATGCCCGCCTCGGCCAGCAGGTCCTTGCGGTAGAACAGCAGGCGCGTATCGACATACCAGGGCACGCCGCGCAGCTCGCCATCGACGACGTTGGTGGCCCAGATGCCGGGAAAGTAGTCGTCCTCGTCGATGACCGCCGAGGCATCGACCCTGGCCTGCACCGGCTCGAGCGTATCGAGCGCGGCGAACTCGGCGATCCAGGTATTGCCCAGCTGGCAGACATCCGGCAGCCCGTCCGCGGCGAAGGCCGTCAAGAGCTTCTCGTGCGCGGCGGTCCATGGAATCTGCTGCAGCTCGACGCGGATGCCCGGATGCTCGCGCTCGAAATCGCGCAGCAGTTCGGCCACCACCTCCGCCTCCCGGCCCATGGCCCAGAAGCGCACCGTGGTGGCGCCATCGTCGCGCGCGCAGGCCGCGATCAGCAGCCCGAGCAGCGCGACTAGCAGCATTGGCCAACGCAATCGCATCAAGGTCCCTGTCGTTCGCCCGCTTCAGGACCGGCCGGCGCGCGCAGGCGGCCGGCCCGGAATCCGGGGTGCATTCTGTCAGACCCGTTACTGCGGCGGATCCGACGCCCTCGGTTCGGACGGCGGCTTCTCCTCGTCATGGGCGCGCGACTGGGCCATGCCGATGTCGCTGGCCGCGGCCGCTTCCGGATCCGGCTCGCCCGACGTGGTCGGCTCGCCCGGCGGCGCCAGCCAGCCGCCGGTGAACCCCGCGCGTTCCAGGCCCTTGCGGATGTAGGGGTTCTCCCGCATCACCTTCCACACGAACTCGTTGCGGTAGTTGGCGATCATGGTCAGGATCGGGCCCTGGTCGATACCGATGTAGTCGCTGGCCACCCAGCCACGTCCGGGGATCAGGCGCCCGGTCTTGAGCGGCACGTCGTACTTGAAGCTCGGATTGACCGCGTCGAGGAAGCCGTAGCTCGAGTACAGGTACTCGCCGTAGCGCTCGTACAGCTCCTCGGTGGCCGGAATCACGATCTCGGGGGCGAACGCGATCGAGGCGATCGATGCCGTCGGCGCGATCGTACCGTCGTCGAACTGGTCGGACAGGCCCGCGCCGCGCGCACTATAGTGGCGGAACTCACGCTGCTCGTCCTTGAACTGCTGGGTGGTGCGCTGCGGGCCGTCGCTGGCGGTCAGGCCCCAGATGTTGCGCCCGTAGTCGTCCCAGCCCATCGGATTCTCGATCGCGTACGCGCGCTGCGCATAGGTGGCGCGGCGGCTGTTCTCGAAGTAGTCGATGCCGCGGTTCTTCATGTATTCATCGCGGATCCCGCGGAAGTCGATCCACACGTGCGAGTACTGGTGGCCGAAGTGCGGGCCGAAACTCAGGTATTCCTGCCCCTGGAACACACCCCAGTCGCGCTCGTAGGTGCGCGTCCACACCTCCCAGGCTTCCGGCTCGACCGGATGCGTGGGCGAACCGAGCGCAAGGATGTAGACCAGCATCGCCTCGTTGTAGCCGCGCCAGTCGTGGCCGATGAAGCCGCGCTCGGGATACCAGCCCATCGAGATCAGCGGCGGGCGCTGCTGCAGCCAGGGCCATTCGACGCGGCGGTAGATGCGGTCGGCCAGCTCGCGGATCTCGACCTCGCGCGGATCGTCGCCGGTGTAGTAGGACTGCGCGAACAGCACGCCCATGAGCAGCAGCCCGGTGTCGACGCTCGACAGCTCCACCCAGCTGTCGTAGCGCGCGCCTTCCTGCATGTCGAGGAAGTGGTAGAAGAATCCCTTGTACCCGCTGCGGCCGGTGGCCTGCGGTCCCATCCGCGCCCCGTCCAGGAACTGCAGCGTGGTGAGCGTCCGGTCCACCGCCTGGGTGCGGCTGACCCAGCCGTTCTCGATGCCGATCGGATACGCGGTGAGCGAGAATCCGACCGAGGCGATACTCGCGAACGGCCGCGACGGGAACCGGTCCGGCGTGAGTCCGTTGACCTCGTTGGTGGTGTCCCAGAAGAACTGGAACGTGCG